>JAUNHQ010000012.1:0-26668 GCA_030535425.1 Pseudomonadota bacterium
GCTGATCGGCCTGTGCCAGCCAGGGGAGACTTTGCTACATACAAGGGCTGGGGTGAGGGCACGCCGAGGCGGGTGAAGCGATGGCCTGTGTCTTGGGGGGACGTAGGGGACGTTGAGGGTGCGCCCCCATCCCTGCCTTCCCCCAGAGGGGGAAGGAGCTGGATGCTTGATGCCCAATAGCCTTGGGGTTTTTTCCCTTTCCCTCTGGGAGAGGGGCGGGGGTGGAGTCAGGGCGTTTTGCTGTCGGTTTCGCCGTTTTTTGCCGATGGTGGCAGGGGCCAGTGGGTGGAGGCGGTTTTGGTTTTGGCCGGTTTGGCTTTGGCGGCGGGTGGCTGTGCGGGTGTTTTGCCCTTGCTTTTGCTCTTGGCCGCGGCTTTTGCAGCGGGCTGGTCGGCCTGGGCGGTTTGAGTGGCTGTGCGGCGGGTGGCTGTGCGGGCCGAGGCTGGGGTGGGACGGCTGCTGGTGCGCGGTGCCGGGGTGGCGGCGCGTGCGGCTTCTTGCAGGGCGTTGGCCGCAATGTGCTGGAACTGCTGCGTGAGTGCGCCCCACCATTGCAGCGGGTCGGCCATGCCGGAGGCGGCAGCACGGCTGGCGGCTTCGGGGGCTGCCTGGGCTGGCGATGCGGTATCGGGCGCGGGGCCGGGCGCGGTGGCGGTTTCAGGCGAAGGGCTGGGGGCTGGTGCGGGGGGGCCTCGCTGGCCGGGGCATGAAAGGGCCATTGCGGCGCGGGTGCCGGGGCGGGGGCCGCGCTGGGGGGGGACGGGCTGGGAGCGGCGGGCGCTGTGAAGGCCTTGGCCACTTCGGCCAGGCTCAGGTTCATGCCGGCCAGGGTGGCCAGGGTCATTTTCTGCACTTCCAGCGCCTGGATGGTGGCTTTGATGGCGGTGGTGTTTTGCTCCAGCCAGAACAGCACGGCTTTGAGTTCCTGGATGCGTTTGTCCAGCTCTTCCACGCTGACGGTGGGGGCGACCCAGCCGCCCAGGCTGCCCAGGCCGGGCAGGGCGCCGGCGTTCTGGCCCTGCGAGGACAGGCGTTGCAGAAAGTCGAAGCCGGGAATGAGTTTGCCGAAGGCAAACGCGCTGGAGTCGCTCATGGGGCAGCCTTTCTTGTGCGGTGGCACGCCAGCGCACCTGCATGGCACGCCGCGTGGGCAGGCAGCTTAACCCAAGCCAGTGCGGCGCTCAGTGCTTCATGCCGCCGTGGCTGCCGTGGCCAGGGGAATGGCCGGGGGGCTGCGCGCCCAGCGCACGCACGCTGGCTTGCACGTCGATGGACTGGCGCTGGCCATTGGCGTCTTGCACGACCAGGGTCAGGGGCACGGTCTGGCCGGGCTGGATCTGGGTTTTCAGCGACATCAGCATGATGTGGTAGCCGCCGGGCTTGAGCTGCACGGTCTGGCCCGCAGGCAGGGGCAGGCCGTCGGCCAGGGCGCGCATTTTCATCACGTCGCCTTCCATGGCCATTTCATGGATTTCGACCACGCCGGCCACGGGCGATTGCGCGGCGACCAGACGAGCGTTGTGCGCGGAGCTCAGTTGCATGAAGGCGCCGGTGGCTTGCTGGCGCGGCACGGTGGCGCGCACCCAGGGCTCTTGCACGGTGACTTGGGCCTGCACGGCGGCGGTGAAGGTAAAGGCGGCCAGGGCCGCGGCAAGGGTTTTCATGGTGTCCGGGGTCTCCAACAAAAACGCATGGCGCGCTAAAAAAAGGGAAGGCGGCCGCAGGCGGTTTTTGGGGCTGGCGGCCTGCGCGGGGCAATGCTACGCCAGAAGCGGCGCTGCGTGGGCTGTGCCCGGGCGGCTTGGCTGCGCTGTGACAAAACGCACACGAACGCGGCCCATGCACGACGGCTGTGCCAAACCGCATGCGGCGAGGCGGTGCGGGCGGTTGCGGCAGCCATCGACAAGCGCGCATGGCGGCGCGACAATGCGCCTGAGTGTTTCTATTTGTTTGTTTCGGGCCGTTTTTGAAAAGTGCCTCGCCGTTACGCATTCATTGGTTTGACGCCCAGCGAGCGTTCGCTGCTGGATTCGCTGTTTGTCCACGATGGCGGGCAGCTGGTGCGCGTGCGCCAGGCGCAGCAAGCGCATTTGCTGTTCGTCAATGGCGATGACCGCCGGGTGATTGAGCGTGTGCGCCAGGACAACCCCCATGCCCTGCTGGTGCTGGTGGGCCGCCCGCCAGCGGCGGCGCGCCAGGCCTTGAGTGACTTGCCCGTGCTGCGCCGGCCCTTGGACATTGCACAGACAGTGGAGGTGCTGAGCACGCTGGACTGGCCCGACGGCGCCGATGAGGATGAGCGCGCGTCCAGCGGTTTTGACGAGAGCCTGTTTGCCACGCCGTCACCGCCGCCAGCGGCCAGGCGCACGGAGAGGGTGGCCGTGACGAGCGATCCTTCTTCTTTTGCCCCGACCACAGCGGGCGTGCCTATGCCCGCGCCGCCGCAGCCGCCCGAGCCGAAAAGGGCGCGCGCGCGCCTCATGCCTGCGCCGCCGCCGCCGCCCGCGCCCGCCAGCAGCCAGAACGCGGACGTGCTGGTGGTGACGCTGCGCCCGCAAGGGCAGGACTACACCCTGCCTTATGGCTTGCGGCGCCTGGGCTGCCGTGTGCGCGTGATCGGCAGCGTGCGCGAGGCGCTGGCAGAGATTGCGCGTGGCAGCGCCCCCTTCGTGTTTCTGGATGAGTCTTCGCTGGGCGAGCAACTGCTGCCGTTGGCGCGCACCGTCAATGCCCAGCGCGCCGTGCCGGGGCAGGCGCCGTACCTGGTGGCGGTGGCGCGCGGCGGCTCGGTGTTTGACCGGCTGCGCGTGCGCATGGCCGGCTGTACCTGGATGAGCGCGCCGCTGGACAAGCCCCGCCTGGTGGCGTTTTTTGCCCGGCGGGGGCTGGCGCTGCCATTCGCGCATTGAACGTGGTTTTTGAGTTTTTCGCTATTAATAAAATAGCTTAAAACCCTTTGTTTATGCGCGCAAAATGCCTTTTTGGCTATGTGTCGGATGCATGGCCCAGCAGCGCCATCACGATCGAGATGGTGAACACGGCCATGGCCGTGGACACGGCCACGCTGGCGGTGACCAGGTCTTCGGCCTTGTGATAGCGCTGCGAAAAGAGAAACACATTGGCCCCCACGGGCAATGCGGCTGTCACCACCATCACCGTCAGCGCCAGCCCTTGCAGCCCCAGAGCCCAGCCAGCGGCGGCCATCAGCAGCGGGTGCAGCACGGTTTTCAGGCCTGAGATGGCCAGCGCCCCTTTTAGGTGTGGGCCGATGCGCGTGTTCGACAGGGTCAGCCCCACCAGTACCAGCGCCACCGGGCCAAAGGCATCGCCCAGCAGTTTCAGCGGGCGCTCTACCACCGGGTGCAGCCCCAGGCCCGTGAGCGAATACAGCAGCCCCGCGATGATGGGCAGCGGCACGGGGTGCAAGATGGCGTTCTTGACCGCGTGCGCCACCGTCACCGCCAGGCGACGGCGCGGCTGCTGCCCGCTGGCGGCCTGCTCGCGCGCCAGCAGGAGCTCGATCACCACGGTGGCCAGCGTCAGCAGCACCAGCGCGTGCAGGGACACCAGCGTGAACAAATGCACCAGCCCCTGCTGCCCATAAGCCAGCTGCACCAGGGGCACGCCAATCATCAGCGTGTTGCTGAAAATGGCCGCCAGCGCCACCACCGCCGCGCGGCTGCTGGCGCCCTGCACAAGCAGCAGCGCCACGAACATCGCCCCGGCCACCACGTAGTACAGCGTGACCGAGGCCAAGTCCAGCCGCGCCAGATCTGCCGTGGCCATGGTGCGAAACAGCAGTGCCTGCACCAGCACCAGGAACACCAGGTTGGACAAGTCGCGCACGGCTTCGGGGCGCATCAGCTTCAGCCGCCCGGCGGCAAAGCCCACGCCCATCAGCAGCACCACGGGCAGAAGCGAGGAGGCAACGGGATGATCGAGCGGCATAGGGGCCTGCTTTATAAGCGAAGGCAGGCTCAGGCCGCGTCACGCTGGCCGGGTGCCCGCCAAGGCGGGGGATAATCACCGATTGCCCGCAGAGGCGCGCCCCCGCGCCGCTGCCGCCGGCAAGCACCCCAGGCGCTGGCCAAAGGCGCCGCTGTCTTGTGATTTCTTCTGCCTTGAGCTGCCCATGAACTCCGCTTTGCCGTCTTCCCCCGCCGCTGCCGTGGGCATCTCTGCTGTGCAAGACATCGTGGCCGACCTGGCCGCAGGCCGCATGGTCATTCTGGTGGACGAGGAAGACCGCGAAAACGAAGGCGATCTGATCCTGGCTGCCGACCACGTCACACCTGAAGCCATCAACTTCATGGCCCGCTTTGGCCGCGGCCTGATCTGCCTGACCCTCACGCGCGAACGCTGCGAGCGCCTGGCCCTGCCGCCCATGGTGGCGCGCAACGGCACCAAGATGGGCACGGCCTTTACCGTTAGCATCGAAGCCGCCGAGGGCGTGACCACCGGCATCAGCGCCGCCGACCGCGCCCGCACCGTGCAAGCCGCCGTGGCCCCCAACGCCCAGGCCAGCGACCTGGTGCAGCCCGGCCACATCTTCCCCCTGCAAGCGGCTGATGGCGGCGTGCTCATGCGCGCAGGCCACACCGAAGCCGGGTGCGACCTGGCCGCCATGGCCGGGTGCAGCCCGGCGGCCGTGATCTGCGAGATCATGAAAGACGACGGCACCATGGCCCGCCTGCCCGACTTGCAGCAATTCGCTGCCCAGCACGGGCTGAAGATCGGCACCATTGCCGACCTGATCGAGCACCGCAGCCGCACCGAATCGCTCATCACCCGCGTGGCCAGCCGCCCGCTGCGCACCGCGCATGGCGAATTCACCGCCCACGCTTTTCGCGACCAGCCCAGCGGTGGCCTGCACCTGGCCCTGGTGCTGGGCCAGTGGCAACCGCAAGACACCGTGCCCGTGCGCGTGCACGAGCCGCTGTCGGTGCTGGATGCGCTGGAGCTCGAGCGCGGCACCCACGCCTGGAGCGTGCCCGCCGCGCTGGCGCGCATCCAGCAGGAAGGCCGGGGTGTGGCCGTGTTCCTGAACTGCGGCGAAAGCGCCGAGCAGCTGATGGCGCAGTTCACCGGCACCGCCCGCGCCGCGCACGCCCCCGCGCGCGGGCGCATGGATTTGCGCAGCTACGGCGTGGGCGCGCAAATCCTGCGCGACTGCGGCGTGCACCGCATGCAACTGCTGGGCACCCCGCGCCGCCTGCCCAGCATGGCCGGCGGCTACGGGCTGGAAGTCGTGGGCTACCTGGCCCCGCAAGCTTGATCAAACGCAAAAGGAGTGTTCCGCCATGCAAGGCGCTGACAAAGGACAAACCCAGGCCCTGGACGGCAGCGGCCTGCGCATCGGCATCGTGCAGGCGCGCTTCAACGCCAGCGTGACCGACGCGCTGCACGCGGCCTGCCGGGCCGAGCTGCTGGCGCTGGGCGTGCGCGAAGCCGACATCACCCACCTCAGCGTGCCGGGCGCGCTGGAAGTGCCCCAGGCCCTGCACCTGCTGGCGCGGCGCGGCAGCGTGGACGCGCTGGTGGCGCTGGGCTGCATCATCCGGGGCGAGACCTACCACTTCGAGCTGGTGGCCAACGAATCGGGCGCGGGCGTGACCCGCGTGGCGCTGGACAGCGGCTTGCCCATTGCCAACGCCATCCTCACCACCGAGGACATGGCCCAGGCCGTGGCGCGCCAGAGCGAAAAGGGCCGCGACGCCGCGCGCGTGGCGGTGGAAATGGCGCGCCTGAAAGGCTCGCTGGCATGAGCAGCGCGCCTTCTCCCAAGCACGGCAGCCCCGGCACGCGCAAGTCGTCCACTAAATCGGCCCGTTCGCGCGCGCGCGAATTTGCGCTGCAAGGGCTGTACCAGCATTTCGTGGGCGGCGGCGACGCGGCCAGCATCGACGCCTTCACGCGCGGTCTGCAAGGCTTTCACAAGGCCGACGCGGCGCACTACGACGCGCTGCTGCACGGCTGCATCGAGCTGGCGGCCGACCTGGACGCGCTCATCGTGCCCCTGCTGGACCGCGAGCTGGGCCAGATCTCGCCCATCGAGCACGGCTGCATGTGGATCGGCGCCTACGAATTCCTCAAATGCCCCGACGTGCCCTGGCGCGTGGTGCTCAACGAATGCATCGAGCTGGCCAAGGACTTTGGCGGCACCGACGGCCACAAATACGTCAACGCCGTGCTCAACGGCCTGGCGCCGCAGCTGCGCGCGCTGGAAGTGCAGGCAGACCGAAAAACGTGAGCGCGCCTGCGGCGGCGCGCTGCGCCTGAAGGCGCAGGCGTTTTCAGCCGCGCCGCCATCCCTCAACGCCCAACGCTCAACGTCTTTATGCGAACCTCTGCCCGCGCCCAACGCGTCCAGCCCTTTTACGTGATGGAAATGGCCAAGACCGCCAGCGCCATTGCGCGCGAAGCCGCTGGCGGCGACAAGCCCATGATTTACCTGAACATCGGCGAGCCGGACTTCACCGCCCCGCCGCTGGTGCAGCAGGCGGCCGAGCGCGCCATCCGCGACGGCAAGACGCAATACACCCAGGCCACCGGCCTGCCCGAGCTGCGCGAGCGCATCAGCGGCTGGTATGCGCAGCGCTTTGGTGTGGACGTGCCCGCGCGGCGCATCGTCGTCACCGCGGGCGCTTCGGCGGCGCTGCAACTGGCCTGCCTGGCCCTGCTGGACGCGGGCGACGAGGTGCTGATGCCCGACCCCAGCTACCCCTGCAACCGCCAGTTCGTCAGCATGGCCGACGCGCGCGCCGTGCTGCTGCCCGCTTCGGCGGCGGACCGCTTTCAGCTCAGCGCCGACATGGTGCGCGCCGCCTGGGGCGCGCACACGCGCGCGGTCATGCTGGCCTCGCCCTCCAACCCCACGGGCACCTCCATCCACCCCGATGAGCTGCGCCGCATCCACCACGTGGTGGCCGAGCGCGGCGGCGTCACCCTGATCGACGAGATCTATCTGGGCCTGAGCCACGACGACACCTACGGCCACAGCGCGCTGGCCTTGAGCGAGCAGATCATCAGCATCAACAGCTTCAGCAAATACTTCAACATGACCGGCTGGCGCCTGGGCTGGCTGGTGGTGCCCGACAGCCTGGTGGACACCGTGGAGCAGATCGCCCAGCACCTGTTCATCTGCGCCAGCGCCGTGTCCCAGTACGCGGCGCTGGCCTGCTTCGAGCCGGACAGCCTGGCCGAATACGAACGCCGCCGCGCCGAGTTCAAGGCCCGCCGCGACTGGTTCGTGCCGCAGCTCAACGCCCTGGGCCTGCACGTGCCCGTCACCCCCGACGGCGCCTTCTACGCCTGGGCCGATTGCCGCGCCGCATGTGACAAACTGTTCGCCTCTAGCTCCGAATACAATAGCGGCATGCACACCGCCGGCAGTTGGGAATTGGCTTTTGAACTGATGAAACGCGCGCACCTGGCCGTCACCCCAGGGCGCGACTTTGGCCACGCCGACACCGCGCGCTACATCCGCTTTTCCACCGCCAACGCGCTGCCGCAGCTGCAAACCGCCGTGGCACGCCTGCGGGAAGTGCTGGGCTGAGGGGCGTGCGGCGCATGCAAGCGGCGTTCGAGTGGCCCATCCGCATCTACTGGGAAGACACCGACGCGGGCGGCATCGTCTTTTACGCTAACTACCTGAAGTTCTTCGAGCGCGCCCGCACCGAGTGGCTGCGCGCCCTGGGGCTGGGCCAGCGCACGCTGCGCGAGGGGGCCGATGGCGCGCCCGGTGGCATGTTCGTGGTCGCGGACGCCAGCCTGAAGTACTTGCGTCCGGCGCGGCTGGACGATGAACTCATCGTCACCGCGCGCCTCCAAGACCCCGGCCGCACGGCGCTAGTCATTGCCCAGCAAGCCTTTTTGCAACCCGCTGGCGGCCAGCCGCGCGAGCTGCTGTGCGAAGCCAGCATCCGCGTCGGCTGGGTGCAGGCCGACACCTTGAAACCGGCGCGCATCCCGCCCGCCATTTATGAAAAGTTGAGTTCATGAACCAGGACATGTCCATCATCCAGCTGGTGCTGCACGCCAGCGTCGTCGTGCAGCTGGTCATGCTGCTGCTGCTGACCGGCTCCATCGCCAGCTGGGCCGCCATCTTCCGCAAGCTGCGCGCGCTCAAGGACATCAAGGCCAACAACGACGCGTTCGAGCGCGAGTTCTGGTCCGGCACCAGCCTGAACGACTTGTACGCCAGCGCCGCGCAAAACGCCCGCCAAGGCGGGCCCATGGAGCGCATCTTCGCCAGCGGCATGCGCGAATACCAGAAGCTGCGCGAGCGCCACATCACCGATCCCGGCACCTTGCTCGATGGCGCACGGCGCGCCATGCGCGCGAGCTTTCAGCGCGAAATGGACGCGGCCGAGGCCAACCTGTCCTTTCTGGCCTCCGTCGGCTCCGTCAGCCCCTACGTCGGCCTGTTCGGCACCGTGTGGGGCATCATGCAGGCCTTCATTGGCCTGGGTTCGCTGCAACAGGTGACGCTGGCCACCGTGGCCCCGGGCATTGCCGAAGCCCTGGTGGCCACGGCCCTGGGCCTGTTTGCCGCCATTCCCGCCGTGGTGGCCTACAACCGCTTTGCGCGCGACATCGACCGCATCGCCATCAAGCAAGAAACCTTCATCGAAGAGTTCTCCAACATCCTGCAACGCAACCTGGGCGTGGCGCCCGCGCCCATGCCGGCGCAGTCCCACTACAGCGCCACGGGTTACTGAAAAGGAAAGCGCCTGCCATGCCTGCCGTGACCTCCCGTGGCCGGGGCCGCCGCGCCATGAACGAAATCAACATGGTGCCCTTCATCGACGTGATGCTGGTGCTGCTGATCATCTTCATGGTCACAGCCACCGTCATCACCCCTGGCGCCATCAACATTCCCCATGGCGGCCAGGCCCAGCGTGCGCCTGACAAGCGGGTGGACGTGATGATCGACGCCGAAGGCCGCTTGTCGCTGGGCGGCGAAGTGACGCGCCCCGAGGTCAGCGAGCAAGAAGCCGTGGAAGCCATCGCCCAGGTGCTGCAAGACAACCCCGAGCTGCCCGTCATGATTGCCGCCGACAGCGACCTGCAATACAAGCAGGTCATGTCCATGATGCGCCAGCTGCGCGAAGCCGGCGTGCAGCGCGTGGGCCTGTCCGTCAAGTAAACCCGCCGCCGCATCTGCCAAGCCTGTCCATGAACGCCGCCACCGAAGAGCGCTCCGAATTTGCCCCGCCGCCGCCGCGCGGCCTGGGCCGCTCGCTGGCGCTGGCGCTGCTGGCCCACGGCCTGCTCATCCTGGCCTTTACCTGGGGACTGAACTGGCGCACCAAGCCCAGCGAAGACGTGGTCGAAGCCGAGCTGTGGGCCGCCACCACCCAGCGCGCCACACCCCGCCCGGCCCCGGCGCCCACGCCGGCCCCGCCGCCGCCAGAGCCCACGCCGCCGCCACCGCCTCCCCCACCGCCACCCGCGCCCATGCCGCGCCCGGCACCTCCACCGCCACCCCCGCCGCCTGCCGTGCAGGACACGGCCCGCCGCGACGCTGAAATCGCCCTGGCCGAAAAGAAAAAGCAAGAGCAGCAGCGCCGCGAGGACGAAGCCAAAAAGCAGCGCGAGCAAGAGCAGCGCAAGCAGGCTGAGGCAAAAAAACGCGAGCAGGAGAAGCTGGCGCAGCAAAAAGCGGCCGAGGAGAAAAAACGCCAGCAAGCGCAACGCGAGCAAGAGCGGCGCGAGCAGGCCGAAGCCAAAAAGCGCGAGCAGGAAAAACTGGCACAGCAAAAGGCTGCGGAAGAGAAAAAGCGCCAGCAGGAAGAGCAGCGCAAGCAGGCCGAGGCCAAAAAGCGTGAGCAGGAAAAACTGGCCGCCGAGAAAAAAGCCGCCGACGCCAAGGCCGCCGCTGCACGCGAGGCGCGCGAATCCGAAGCGCGCCGCAAGGCCGAGCTGGCGCGCCTGGCCCGACTGGCGGGCGACGGCGAAGGCAGTGCCAGCGGCAGCGCCGCCCGCGGCAGCGGCGGCGGCAATGCCCAGCGCGAAGAAGGCAAGCCCTCCAGCGGCTACGCCGGGCGCATCGAGGCGCTGGTCAAGCCCAAGATCGTAGACGCCAACGAAGTGCCGCGCGGCACCCGCGCCGTGATCGAGGTGCACCTGGGGCCCACGGGCGACATCCTCAGCACCCGTGTCGTGCGCTCCAGTGGCAACAGCCACTGGGACCAGGCCGTCATCCGCGCGCTGGAGCGCACGGGCAAGCTGCCTTCGGACAACGGCCGCTACTGGACACCGATGGAAATCGGCTTCACCCGCTGACCGTTTCCACCCACACGGGTGCGACGGCGCACGTGCCCAGCGCAGGTGCGCCAGAGGGCAAGGCTGCCTGAGCGGCCATGCGGCAAGTGGTAGCCTTGCAGGCACGGGTTTTGGCAGAGCAAAGCCCGCGCTTTAGGAGACAACACCCCCATGACGACCCCAGCCCCCGCCTCATCGCCCATTTCCTTTGGCCTGCAAGGCCGCAGCGTCATCGTCACTGGCGGCAGCCAGGGCATTGGTGCGGCCTGCGCGCGCCGCTTCGCGCGTGAAGGCTGTCACGTGTTCATTGCCGACGTGGCCGACGCGCCCGGCCAGGCGCTGGCTGCCGAGCTGGGCGCCACCTATGTGCATTGCGACGTGGGCGACAAGGCCCAGGTGGACGCGCTGGTGGCCCAGGCCGTGCAAACGCATGGGCGCATCGACGTGCTGGTCAACAACGCGGGCATCTTCAAGGCGGCAGATTTTCTGGACGTGACCGAGGAAGACTTCGACGCCGTGCTGCGCGTGAACCTCAGGGGCGCCTTCCTCATGGCCCAGGCCGTCGCACGCGAGATGGCGCGCGCGGGCAGCGGCAGCATCGTCCACATGAGCAGCGTCAACAGCGTGCTGGCCATTCCCAACATCGCCAGCTACAACGTCAGCAAGGGCGGGCTGAACCAGCTCACCCGCGCCATGGCCCTGGCGCTGGCGGACAAGGGCGTGCGCGTCAACGCCGTCGGCCCCGGCACCATCGCCACCGAGCTGGCCGCGCAAGCCGTGCTCACCAGCGAGCAGGCGCGCCAGAAAATCATGATGCGCACCCCCTTGAAGCGCCTGGGCGAGCCTGGCGAAGTGGCCGACGTGGTGGCCTTTCTCGCCAGCGATGCGGCCAGCTACATCACGGGCGAAATCATTTACGTCGATGGCGGTCGCATGGCGCTGAACTACACCGTGGCCGTATGACGGCGCCCATGCTTATCGCCCACATCACCGACCCGCACCTGGGCCTGCCCCCTGGCTTTTTGCCAGGCCACCCCGGCACGCTGGCTGCCCTGCGCGCCGCGCTGGCCCACGTGCGCGGGCTGCAACCTGCGCCCCAGGTACTGCTGCTGACTGGCGACCTGGCCGAAGCCGGCCATGAAGCCGACTACCAGGCGCTGCAAACACTCTTGCAGCAAACGTTGCCCGCACCCGCCCAGGGTGGCCCCCAGGTGCTGTGCGTGCCCGGCAACCACGACGCGCCTGACGTGGCCCGCCGCGTGCTGGGCGCGGTCATGCCCGTGGCCGCCGACGCGCCCGAAGGCAAAGCCTGCGTGCGCGCCGCCGTGGGCGGGCTGCACTTCATCGGGCTGGACACCACCGTGCCCCGCCAGCCCCACGGCGCGCTGGATGCGCCCCAGCTGCACTGGCTGGCTGCGCAACTGCACGCGTGCGCCGGGCAGCCCGTGCTCATCTTCATGCACCACCCGCCGCTGCTCACGGGCATGAGCGCCATGGACGACTATGGCCTGCGCCACGGCGCCGACGAGCTGGCGCGCCTGGTGGCCGCGCACGGCCGCGTGCAGCTGATCGCCGCCGGCCACATGCACCGCCCCATTGCGGGCGCGCTGGGCGGTGTGCCTGTGGTGGTGGCGCCTTCGCCTTCGCATCAGCTTACGCTGGACTTGCGCCCTGGCGCGCCCCTGGCCTGCCAGCTGGAGCCGCCCATGATCGGCCTGTACCGCTGGCAGCCCGGCCAGGGCATCACCTGCCACTTCAGCCACGTGCAGGCGTTTGCCGGGCCGTTTCCGGTGTAGCCGCCGGTGCTAGCTATGTGTGCAGAGCATCAGAGTAAAAATGGCCATTCGCGCGCAACTGGTAAGGGTTTTAAGCTATTTAAAAAGTAGCTTCTGTCTGCTGGCCCTGAGCGTGCTCTTCAGGTGTCCGCGGCCAGATCGGGTGTGCCTTGCTGCAAGCGCCGGTACTTGGCCCACAGGCTTTCCTGGCTTTCCACGTGGGCGGGGTTGACCGGGATGCATTCGACCGGGCACACCTGCACGCACTGCGGCTCGTCGAAGTGGCCCACGCACTCGGTGCATTTGGCCGGATCGATCTCGTAGATCTGCTCGCCCATGGAAATGGCGGCGTTGGGGCATTCGGGCTCGCAAACGTCGCAGTTGATGCACTCGTCGGTGATCATCAGCGCCATGGTGTTTTTGCCCTTTCGTCCATTCTTTCGTTTACTGCACGGGCGGGCATTATCGGCGGGCAGCGCGGGCTGCGGCGTCCGGCCCGTGCCAAGCCAGCACAGCTTGTGTTGATAATGCCGCGGTCACGTCCATGAGCCGCTTTCTCTTTCAACGCCTCTTTACCCTGCTGGCCACGCTGGTGGCCACCAGCGTGATCGTGTTCGCCGTGCTGGAGGTGCTGCCCGGCAACGCGGCGCAGGTGCTGATGGGGCCGGACGCCGACCCCGCTGCCGTGGCCGCCAAGGCGCAGGAGCTGGGGCTGGACAAGCCCGCGCTGGCGCGCTATGGGGACTGGGTGGGCGGCTTGCTGCGCGGCGACATGGGCCTGAGCTATGCCTATGGCACGCCGGTGTCGGAGCTGATCGTTGAGCGGCTGTGGCTGACCGTGCCGCTGGCGCTGCTGGCCATGGGCCTGACCACGGTGCTGGCGCTGGCCGTGGGCGTGTATGCCGCCGCGCGCCACAACCGCGCGGGCGATGTGGGGCTGATGGCGCTGGCGCAGGTGGGCATTGCCATTCCCAATTTCTGGTTTGCCATCTTGCTGATCCTGCTGTTTTCGGTGAAGTTACAGTGGTTTTCGGCGGGCGGCTTTGACGGCTGGTACTTTGGCGATGGCGTGCTGGCCGGGCTGTGGGAAGGCTTGCGCGCACTCATCCTGCCCGCGCTGGCGCTGGCCGTGGTGCAGGCGGCCATCCTGGCGCGCTTTACGCGCTCGGCCGTGCTGGAGGTGCTGCGCGAGGACTTTGTGCGCACCGCCCGCGCCAAGGGCCTGAGCCCGCGCGCCACGCTCTGGCGCCACGTGCTGCGCAATGCGCTGATTCCCGTGGTCACCGTCATGGGCATGCAGTTTGCCGAGCTGCTGGCCGGCACCATCGTGGTGGAAAGCGTGTTCTACCTGCCGGGGCTGGGGCGGCTGATTTTCCAAAGCATCGCCAACCGCGACGTGATCGTGGTGCGCAACTGCGTGCTGCTGCTGGCGGCCATGGTGGTGATCGTCAACTTCATCGTCGATGTGCTGTACGTGGTGATCGACCCGCGCGTGAAGGCGGTGCGCACATGAGCGGGGCTGCACCATCTGCCGTCTGGCCGCCCGCGCACGGTTTTTGGCGCCGCGCGCGGCGCCACCCGGGGCTGCTGGTGGGCGCCGCGCTCACGCTGGCGCTGCTGCTGGCGGCCGCGCTGTCGCTGGTGTGGACGCCCTACGACGTGTATGGCGTGAACATGGACGCGGCGCTGCTGCCGCCCGGCGCGGCGCACTGGCTGGGCACCGACGCCTATGGGCGCGACGTGCTGTCACTGCTGCTGGTGGGCGCGCGCGCCTCCATCCTCGTGGGGCTGATTGCGGTGGGCATCGGCCTGGTCGTGGGCACGGCGCTGGGTCTGCTGGCGGCGGCGCGCGGCGGCTGGGTGGAAGAAGCCATCATGCGTGTGTCGGACTTTGGCTTTGCCTTTCCCGCCATCCTCACGGCCATCATGCTCACCGCCGTGTATGGGCCGGGCATCGTCAACGCCACCATTGCCATTGGCATCTACAACATTCCCACATTTGCGCGCATCACCCGCGCGGCGGCCAAGGTGGTGTGGAGCCGCGACTACGTGCGCGCCGCACGCGCCATGGGCAAGGATGCCTGGGCCATTACCTGGCGGCACGTGCTGCCCAACATCATGGCCGTGCTGCTGGTGCAGGGCACTATCCGCTTTGCCATTGCCATCCTGGCCGAAGCGGCCCTGTCCTATCTGGGCCTGGGCACGCAGCCGCCGCAGCCGAGCTGGGGCCGCATGCTGGCCGAGGCGCAGACGCTGATGTTCCAAAGCCCGCTGCTGGCCGTGTGGCCGGGCCTGGCCATTGCCTTGTCGGTGCTGGGGCTGAACCTGCTGGGCGATGGTCTGCGCGACGTGCTTGACCCGCGCCTGCGCCAGCGCCGCGACTGACTAAAGCGGCCGGGGACTGGCCGCCTACAGCGGCTGCACGCGCGCCATGTCGGGCTGCGCCAGCCATTGCGCAAATTCGTCGGCCAACTGCCGGGCGGCCTGCACGGCCTGCGTCCACGCGGCGACGCGGTCGGTGTGGCTCAGGTGCCGGAAGTCATTGCGGTCGGGCAGCTTGGCGCCGGGCAGCCGGCGCACCCAGTCCGGGTGGGGGGCCAGCACCAGCATGCGGTCAAGAAATGACGTGGGTTTGTGGCGCCAAGCCAGCGCCTTGTCCAGCCAGCCGGGCACCACGGCACGCTGAAAGTGCGGGTACAGCACGAGCGGAGAAGATGCCTGGTCAAAAAGGCCATTCGCGCTTATCCCTTCTGGGTTCTCTGCTATGTGATTTGAAGTTCCGTAAGCCAGGTGCAGGTGGTAGTCGGTGATGCCGCCGTCCCAATAGGCGCCACGTGGCGCGCCGGGGATGTCGTGCACGGCGCGCAGCACGAAGGGGATGGAGCCGCTGGCCTGCAAGGCGGGGTAGAAGTTGGCCGCCGTCAGCGCGACGTGGCGGGTGCGGTAGTCGCGCGAGTCAAAGGGCAGAGGCCAGGGCTGGCCCGACGCGCCCACGCTGGAGAACACCACGCGCTCGATCCACGCGCCCATGGCGCGCCGGCTGGCGGCGTTGGTCAGTGCCGCGCCCAGGTAGCCCGCCGGGGTGCGCCAACGGCCCTCGCGCCCCAGCAGGTGGCGCCCACGCGAGGCCAGCACGTGCAGCCGGTAGCGCGGGTGCGCCAGCAGGGCGGGCACGTGCCCCTCGAACATGGTGCGCAGGTTCTGCGCGAAGGCGGCGCTGACCTGCTCTGGCGTGGGCAGGCGGCGCCCGGGCGGGGCTTTCATCTCGCCGTGGATGTAGCCCGTCTCCAGCATCTGGAAGGCGGCTGCGGGATCGGGCAGGCAGGCCGTGGCCATGCGCCAGGCGCCGATGCTGGCGCCAACCAGGTCAATGGGCTGCGTGCTCTGCGGCAGCCAGTGGCCAAAGAGGAAGCGGTCCAGCGGCCCCAGGATCAGCCCCTTGGGGCCGCCCGCAGCGGCAGGCACCACGCCCACGTCCTGCGGGCGCAGGCCGTGACGCTCGATGTGGCTGCGCGCGGCAGGGCCAGCGTACAGCGCAAGGGCGGGGGCGGGGGCGGACACCGGCGGCGGCTTTAGAACGTGAGCGCCTTGTCGGCCTGCACGGTGGCGTCGGCCAGCTCGGCCAGGGTGCCCACTTGCACGCCTTCGATGAGCTTGAGCGCCAGCAGCCCCCGGTTGCCTGCGCAGGTTTTGCACACCTTCACGGGCACGCGCTGGGCAATGAGCTGTTCCAGCATCTGCTGCAAGGTGTGGCCCGAGGCGTCCTGCTGGCCGGGCAGGGCCAGCACGGTGGCGTCAGACATCAGAAACACCTGCAGCTGCACGGCGGCATCGCCCTCGCGCCCGGCCAGCATCAGCGCCAGGCGCAGGGCGGACAGGCAGCGTTCACTGCCGTAGGGCGGGGCATGGATGATGAGCAGAATCTTTTGCATGGCGGTTGTGCGTGTGGCGATAAAAGCAAAGGGCGCCATGGTAGCGCCGCTGCGCGCACACGGTCTGCAGACGTGCATGGGCATATTCAAAATACGCCATTTGCGCGCATTCATAAAGGGTTTTAAGCTATATAAAGCATAGCATTTGGCATTGTTGCACGCATGGAACGCTGTCGCGCGCTTTGACCCGCTTATCAAAGCCTCTGGGCGGCCTTATCTTTGCAGACATGCGGCGAGGGTCGCCGCCAACCGTGATTGAAAAGAGGTTTGTGATGAAACAAGTGATCGACACCCGCAGCGCCCCCGGCCGTCACTGGGTGGGCGATGGTTTTCCGGTGCACGGCATGTTTGGCTACAACGGCCAGGGCGTGGCCGAGCGCAGCCCTTTTTTGATGCTGGACTACGCCGCCCCCACGCACTTTGACCCCAACCCCGGCTACCGTCGTGGCGTGGGCCAGCACCCGCACCGGGGCTTTGAGACCGTGACCATCGTCTACGACGGCGAGGTGGAACACCGCGACAGCACCGGCGCCGGCGGCGTCATTGGCAAGGGCGACGTGCAGTGGATGACCGCTGGCGGCGGCATCATCCATGAGGAATTCCATTCCGAGCGCTACAGCCGCGAAGGCGGCCCGTTCGAGATGGTGCAGCTGTGGGTCAACCTGCCCGCCAAGGACAAGATGACCCCCGCGCACTACCAAGGCATTACCGATGCGCAAATCCCCGCCGTGGCCCTGCCGGACGATGCGGGCCAGGTGCGCGTGATTGCCGGTGACTACGCTGGCCACAAAGGCCCGGCGCAAACCTACACCCCCATGAACGTGTGGGATGTGCGCCTGAACCCCGGCGCCACCGCCAGCTTGGACCAACCCGAAGGCTGGAGCACGCTGCTGGTGGTGCTGGACGGCACGGTGCAGGTCAACGGCGACAAGGTGCTGCGCAAGGCCGAGATGGCCACGCTCTCGCACACCGGCACGGGCCTGCGCATTGAGGCCAATGGCAAGGCCAAACTGCTGGTGCTGGCCGGCCAGCCGATTGACGAGCCGGTGGTGGGCTACGGCCCCTTCGTGATGAACAGCCAGCAAGAAATCGCGCAGGCCATCAACGACTTCAACAGCGGCAAGTTTGGCCGCATGGCATAAACGGCGGCGGGGGTCTGCGCCGCTTGTTGGCGCAGGCCCCGCCCATTCACTGCACAAGAAAGGACACCCCCATGAACGAAGCCGCCATCACCTTGAACGAAGCCACCCGCCGCTTTGAGCTGCACACCGGCGGCCACACCGCCTATCTGGAGTTTGAGCCCGTGCCCGGCGGTCTGGCCTTTACCCACACCATCGTGCCCCGCGCGCTGGAAGGCCAGGGCATTGGCAGCCGCCTGGTGCGCCACGCGCTGGACTGGGCCGTGGCCGGGCAGCACAAGGTGCGGCCAGATTGCTCCTTCGTGCGCACCTACATCCAGCGCCACCCTGAATACCAGGCCCACGCGCTGGCCTGAAGCTTTTTTTCCACCGGAGTGTTCACTTCATGACCCGCATCGCCCTCATCGTTGGCAGCCTCAGCCAGCCTTCCCTCAACCGCGCCCTGGCGCAGCACATTGCCGCGCAAGCGCCTGCGGGCGTTACGATGGAAGAAGTGCGCATTGGCGATCTGCCCCTGTACACCCAAGACCTGGACAGCCAGAGCGTGCCCGCCTACGACCGCGTGCGCGCCCAGATCAAGGCCGCTGACGCCGTGCTCATCGTCAGCCCCGAGCACAACCGCGCCATGCCTGCGGCGGTGAAAAACATCATCGACATCGCCTCGCGCCCGTTCGGCCAAAACGTGTGGCAGGGCAAGAAAGCCGCCATCGTCACCGCCTCGCCCGGCACCTACGGCGGCCTCACCGCCGGCCTGCAAATCCGCCAAAGCTTGCAACTGCTGGGCGTGACCGTGCTGACCGCGCCCGAGGTCTTCCTCAGCCGCGCCAACGCCGCGCTGGAAAACGGCCAAGTTGTCAACGAACAAACGGCCGATTTCTTGAACAAGTTTGCCGCCGCCTTTTACGACTGGGCCGCTGCCTAAAAACCCCCTGTTTCCCCCTTTGGAAAGAAAAACACCCCATGAAGCTTTATTACGCTCCCGGCACCTGCGCCTTGGCCTGCTGGATCGCCCTGGAATGGGCCGGCGCCGACTATGAGGCCGTGCGCGCCGACTACAAGTCAGACGAGTACAAGCGCGTCAACCCCCTGGGCGCCGTGCCCGCGCTGGACATTGGCGGCGCGCGCGCCATGACGCAGGCCCCGGCCATCTTGCTGTACATCGCCCGCCGCTACCCTGAGGCCGCGCTGGGCAGCGCCCCGGGGCTGGACAACGCTTTTGAGCTGGACGAAACCCTGTCCTTCCTGGGCAGCGACTTTCACGCCGCCTTCTGGCCCTTGTTCATGCCCTACCGCTTCAGCACCGACCAGAGCGAGGCCGCCCTGAACGCCGTCCGGGCATCGGCCCACGCCCGCATTGACCGCGCCATGCAGCACCTGGACGCGCTGATTGCCGCCGGCAAGGGCCATGTGTACCAAGGCCGCCGCAGCGTGGCCGATGCCTACGCCTTCGTCATGGCCCGCTGGACCGACAAGCTGCCCAAAAGCTGGCGCGACTACCCGCACATTGCCCCCTTCATGCAGCGCATGCAGGCCGACGAAGCCGTGGCCCGCGTGCTGGCCCAGTCGCAAGCCTGATGCACGCGCACCCGGCGTCCGGCGCCCAGGCGCCCGCGCGCTTTCGGCCCGCCCACCCGCACAGCCGCCTGCAAGACGACTGGCTGTACCTGCACGCGCAGATGCCCCCGGCCAAATGGCGGGCGCTGCCCAGTTTTGGCGCGGCGGCTGCGTGGCTGGGCATGCACGACAGCCTGCGGCGCGGGCAGGGCCGGCTGGAGCACCTGGGCCGCGCCTACCTCAACCAGCGCTTGGACTGGCCCGACTACCGCCGCGACATGCTGTGCGAGGCCGACTTGCACTACAGCCACCTGCGCGGCCACCACCGCAACGAAGACACCGAGGCTTTCCCCCGCATGCGGCAGCAAGAGCCCCGGCTGGCCCGGGGTTTTGACCTGCTGGAAAATGACCACCAGCAGCTTGAGCAGCACCTGCACGCGGTTGATGGGTGGCTGGCCGGCCTGCAAGGCCGCGCCGCCCTCACCCCTGATCCCGCGCTGGCCGAGCAACTGCACACCGCCGTGCAGACGGCGGGCGCGCTGCTGTACCGGCACCTGATGGACGAGGAAGACCTGGTCATCCCTCTGCTGGCCTTGCATTCGCCCTGATTGGCCCCATTCGGCTTGACAATCCACCACCTCTTTTCAACCAGAAAGAAAGCCCCCATGCCCGCCCATCTGCCCGAATTCATTGAGCGCTGCGCCAGCTTTACCGACCTGTTCGCCCAACTGGGCCTGCCCAGCCAGCCGCAGCAGATTGCCGACTTCATCGTGGAACACCGCCCCTTGCCCGGCCACGTGCTGCTGGCCGACGCGCCCTTTTGGAACGCCGGGCAGGCCCAGTTCATCCGCGAGCAGCGCACGCTGGACGAGCCGCCCTTCAACATGCTGATCGACCAGCTCAGCGAAGCCCTGCGCGATGACGCGGCCAGCACCTGAAGCCTGTGCCTTGAGCCTGCGCCACTTCGGCCCGCAGGACTTTGCCCACTACCTGCAACTGGTGGGCAATGCCGAGGTGATGGCGATGATTACCGAGCGCGCATTGCCCGAATCGGAGGCGCGGGCGGATTTTGACCAGCTGCTGGCCAACAATCGGCTGCATCCGCTGCTTGGCAGCTTCAAGGTGCTGGATGCGACCGGGCGGTTTTTGGGCTTGGGCAAGCTCGCCCTCGAAGCCGCCGACAGCCCCGAGGCCGAGCTGGGCTACATGCTGCTGCCCGCTTTCTGGGGGCAGGGCTTGGGCAGCGCCATTGCCGCCGAATTGCTGGCGCGGGCGCAGCAAGTGCCCACCCTGCGCCGCCTCACCGCCATCATCGACCCGGCCAACACCGCTTCGCGCCGCATCCTTGAAAAGCTGGGCTTTGCCCACCACGAATACCGCGATTTCGACGGCTTGCCGGGCGAAATCCTCACCCGCGCGCTGCGCCCTGACCCCTGCTGATCTGCCATGACCACCCCCCAACGCCTGGCCTCCCGCGTCTCCATCGTGGGCGAAGACACCCCCGTGGCCCGCGCCTTGCCGCAGGCTGCCCGCCGCATGGTGGGCGCGTGGTGCTTTCTGGACCACGCCGGCCCCGTGCAATTTGCCCCAGGCAAAGGCTTGCACGTGGGCGCGCACCCGCACATCGGCCTGCAAACCTTTACCTGGATGATCGAAGGCGAGGTGATTCACCGCGACAGCCTGGGGCATGAGCAAATCGTGCGCCCCGGCCAGGTCAACCTGATGACCGCCGGGCGCGGCATTGCCCACACCGAAGACAGCGTGACGGACGGCACCCGCCTGCACGCCGCGCAGCTGTGGATTGCCCTGCCCGATGCGCAAGCGCAGTGTGCGCCGGCCTTTCACCACTACCCCGAGCTGCCGCAGTGGCACGAGGGCGGCTTTGCCCTCACCTTGCTGGCCGGCAGCCTGCTGGGCCGCACCGCGCCCACGCAGGTCTATACGCCGCTGCTGGGGCTGGATGTGACCAGTACCGGCCCCGCGCACGTGCGCCTGCCTTTGCAAGCCGGCTTTGAATACGGCGTGATGGTGCTGCGCGGGCAGGCCCGCGTGGCGGGCCAGGCCGTGCAGCCGCACGAGCTGCTGTACTTTGCCCCCGGCCTTGAGGCGCTGGAGATAGCGTGTGATGGCCAAACCCAGCTGCTGCTGCTGGGCGGCGAGCCGTTTGCACAGCCCGTGCTGCTGTGGTGGAACTTTGTCGGCCGCAGCCAGGCCGATTTTGAGCAAGCCCTGGCCGACTGGAACGCTGCGCCCAACCAGGGCGGGCGCTTTGGCACCGTGCGCGCCGGCAGCGCCAGCGCCCCGTTGACCGCGCCCAGTCTGGACGGCGCGCGGCTGAAGGCCGGCTGAAGGCGCCGCCCCTGCCAACGCATGGCGTTTGCCAAGCACCGCGTCGGCATAGCCTGAAAAGGCATGGATGAAAAAGGCCATTTGCGCTTGTCCATCAAGCGCAAGCAGCTATTATTTTGATAACACACAATCTCCAAAAGGAAATGCCACATGGCCGCTGAAGGCAACGCCAGTCAACTGGTCAGCATCGTCACCCTGTTGGGCGCCGCCGTGGTGGCGGTGCCCATCTTCAAGCGCCTGGGCCTGGGCGCAGTGTTGGGCTATCTGGCCGGGGGGCTGGCCATTGGCCCCTTTGGCCTGGGGCTGGTGACCGATGCGCAAACCATCATCCACGTGGCCGAGCTGGGGGTGGTGATGTTTCTCTTCGTCATCGGACTGGAGATGGAGCCTTCGCACCTGTGGGGCCTGCGGCGGCAAATCTTCGGCCTGGGCAGCATGCAGGTGCTGCTGGCCGCGGGGGTGATGACGCTGGTGGGCGTCATCGGCTTTCAGGCGAGCTGGCCCGTGGCGTTTGTCTGCGCCTCGGGCTTTGTGCTGACGTCCACCGCCATCGTCATGCAGGTGCTGGCCGAGCGCGGCGACATTCTGGCCCCGCGCGGGCAGCGCATGGTGTCCATCCTGCTGTTTGAAGATTTGCTCATCGTGCCGCTGCTGGCCATCGTGGCCTTTTTGGCCCCGGCCGATGCGGCGCACGCGCCCACTTCGCCGCTGTGGCAGCGCCTGGGGCTGGCTGCGCTGTCGCTGGGCGCGCTGGTGGCCGCGGGGCTGTGGCTGCTCAACCCGCTGTTTCGCGTGCTGGCCAAGTCCAAGGTGCGCGAGGTGATGACCGCCGCCGCGCTGCTGGTGGTGCTGGGCGCGGCGCTGCTGATGGAAGTGGGCGGCCTGTCCATGGCCATGGGCGCGTTCGTGGCCGGGGTGCTGCTGTCTGAATCGTCCTTCCGCCACCAGCTGGAGGCCGACATCGAGCCCTTCCGCGGCCTGCTGCTGGGCCTGTTTTTTCTGGGCGTGGGCATGGCGCTGGATCTGGACGTGGTGGCGCGCAACTGGGGCACCATCCTGAGCGGCGTGCTGGCGCTCATGGCGGCCAAGGCCGCCATGATCTACGGCGTGGCCCGCCTGGCCAAAAGCAGCCACGCGGATGCGGTGGACCGTGCCATCCTCATGGCCCAGGGCGGTGAATTTGCCTTCGTGCTGTTTGCCGAGGCGCTCAAGCTCAAGGTCATCAGCGCCGAGGTCAACGCCAACATGACGGCCATCGTCGTGCTCTCCATGGCGCTGACGCCGCTCATCATTGCCCTGCGCCAGCGCATCACGCGCGGGCCGGCGGCGGTGTCACTGGAAGGGGTGGACGCGCCCGACGGCCTGCGCGGCAACGTGCTCATCATCGGCTTTGGCCGCATGGGGCAAATTGCCAGCCAGGGCGTGCTGGCCAAGGGGGCTGAGCTGAGCATCATCGACAACGACCCCGACGTGGTGCGCGACGCGCTGCCCTACGGCTTCAAGGTGCACTACGGCGACGGCGCCCGCGCCGACGTGCTGCACGCCGCCGGGGCGCATCACGCGCGCGCCATCATCGTCTGCGTGAACCAGCCCGAGGCCGCCACCCGCATCGTTGAAAACGCCCAGCGCGAATGCCCGCACAGCCAGATCATCGTGCGCGCCTTTGACCGCCGCCACGCCCTGGCCCTGGTGCAGCACGGCGCCAACCCCAGCCACGTGGTGCGCGAAACCTTTTTGTCCGCCGTGGAAATGGGCCGCCAGGCCGTCATGGCCCTGGGCGCCACGCCTGAAGAGGCCGATGAGGTGATGGCCCAAGTGCGCCAGCGCGACCGCGAACGCTTCGCGCTGGAAACCAGCGGCGCCGACTTTGCAGGCACTGCGCTGCTGTGGAGCAACATCCACCGCCAGGCAGCGCAGGACGGGCAGGGGCGGTAGCCCGCCTGGCGGGTGCGCCGGCCCCTGCGGCCCCATGCGGGCCGGGCGCTTGAGTGCCTGCAACATGCGTATGCGGCGGCTCACCTGGCCGGTGTGCGCATGATCTTTGCTTGATAAAAAAGGCCAATCACGCGCGATAGATAAAGGCTTTAAGCTATCAAAATAGTAGTATCAACGATGAGAGAAAAGGGCAGCCTATGCCGCCGGGGCGCCATGCGGGTCATCGTCTGGCACGGGCAGTGCGTGCCTGCGGCGCGCCACGCGGCAGGCGTGCGAGTCAGAGGCGAATTCGCGGCAGGGTGAGGGGCGCCACTCATAAATGGCGCATGCCACGCGCTCGCCCACGCGCCCCGTCAGCGCCGCGCAGCGCAGCGGCACGTGGTCGGTGCCGCGCATGCGGCAGGTGTTGCCGTTGACAGGCTCGGCCAGGCCATCGGGCACGTTGCCGCCCATGGCCTGGGTTTCGTACACGGCGAAATCCACGCGAAAACTGGCGCAGCACGCGCCGCAGGATTGGCAGTCATCAAGCAAGAGGTGTGACATGGTTGGCAAAAGGCAAGAGCGGGCACATGCCAAGGTGTCGTGCCGCGCGACAGGGGCTGCGCAATATTTGCTTAAGCAGGCTTTTTTGTGACTATTTGTTGTGCAGATGTTTGCAAGCCGAAGCCAATTTGTATTCCAATGTGAAGGCCGAACACCGGCCGGGCAGGCTGGGCCGGGTTGGGAATCTGAACAGTTTGAAACCACAAGAAAGGTAGACCGCAATGCGTACAGACATGTTCCAGCAGGTGCTGGAGGAGCTCAAAGGATCGTCGGCCGATGTCGAGGCCTCCGCGCTGATCTCGACCGATGGCCTGATGATTGCCTCGGCCCTGCCGCAGGGCATGGATGAAGACCGCGTGGGCGCCATGTCGGCCGCACTGCTGTCACTGGGTGACCGCGCGGCGCGCGAGCTGGCTCGCGGCACCCTGGAGCGCGTGCTGCTGCAAGGCGAGCGCGGCTACGTGATCATGAGCAGCTCGGGCACCGAAGCCGTGCTCACGGTGCTGGCCAAGCCCAACGCCAAGCTGGGCCTGCTGTTCCTGGACATCAAGCGTGCCGCTGAGGCGCTGTCCAAGCTGATTTGAGGGGGGCACATGGCACTTCCATCCCAGCAGCCGGCCGCCGACGCCACCGAGGTGCGCCAGCATACCTACCACGACGGCAGCAGCCGCGAGGTACACGTCAGCGCGCGCGAAATCGCCTATCCCGAAGGGCGCCTGATCATCTCGCGCACGGACTTGAACGGCATCATTACCCACGCCAATGAAGCCTTTGTGGAGCTGTCCGGCTACACCCGCGATGAGCTGATCGGCCAGCCGCACTGCATCCTGCGCCACCCCGACATGCCGCGCGCGGCCTTCAAGGATCTGTGGGCCACGGTTTCTTCTGGCAAGAAGTGGCACGGCTACGTGAAAAACCTGTGCAAGGACGGCAGCCACTACTGGGTTTATGCCACCGCCGTGCCCAACGTGCGCGGCGGCAAGATCGTGGGCTACACCTCGGTGCGCCGCAAACCCTCACGCAAGAAAATCGAAGAAATGACCGCTCTTTACAAGCAGTGGCTAGCCGAAGAAAGGAGCCAGGCATGACGTTGAACCTCCTCATCGCCCCGGACTTCGCGCCCGAGCGTTTTGCCGGCTGGCACATGCTCAACACCGTGCTGCAGAAAAAATCCGGCCTGAGCCTGCACCTGCTCACCCCCGCCTCTGCCGCCGAGCAGGCCGAGCTGATTGCCAGCGGCAAGGTGGACGCGGTCTATGCCAACCCCTTCGACGCAGCCTCCATGGTGCGTGACAGCGGCTACCAGGCCGTCGCGCGCCCGGTGGGCAAATCCGACGAAATGGTCATTGCCACGGCGGCCAACTCACCCCTGAACACGGTGGAAGACCTCAAGCCCGGCTGCAAGGTGGCGCTGACGGACAACAAGGACGTCAAGCTCATCGGCCTGCGCCTGCTGGAAGCGGCCGACCTGACCGATGGCGACGTGCAGTGGCAGGTGGTGGACACTTACCAGGCCGCTGCGCGTATGGCCATCAAGGGTGAAGTGGATGCCAGCTTCTTCCTGGCCGAGGCCTATCACTCGCTCTCGCGCCTGACCAAGACGCAGCTCAAGCCCCTGATCGAGAGCAAGCTGGCCGACATCACGCATGTGCTGCTGACCAACCCGCGCATGGCGGCCGATGCACCCAAGCTGGTCGAGGCCTTGCTGAGCCTGACGGGCACTCCCGATGGCCAGCCCGTGCTGGACGAGCTGGGCATGTCCGGCGGCTTCGAGGCCATGAGCGAGGAAGACGCTGAGTTCATGATCGACCTGATGGACACCTTGCTGGACTGATGCTGCCTTTGCCCAGGCATGCGCACTCCCCCGTGGTCTTCACGGGGGTTTGTGCTTTTCGCGCCCGGCCAATCCCCGGGCGCCGTGCTTTGGCCGGGGGCATGGGCAGCGCCCGTGGCAGCGGTCACACCTGAAACCCCAATGACATGCCAGAACGCGAGTTGACCCTGCGCGAGCGTTTTCGCCAACACGGCCGGCAGGTGCTGCGCGTGCCGGGCGATGCCGCCGCGCACGAGGCGCGGATCATGCTGGCCTGCGAGCTGCAAGGGGCCGAGCCGCTGCAAGGCGCGCTGGCCGACATGCTGCATGCCTGCCCGCCCAATGCCGAGCATGTGCGGCGCCTGCTGCGCCGTCCTGCGGTGGCCCAGCGGCTGGCGCCTTTCGTGGCACGGGCCTTGCTGCAAGCGGCCGACAGCGGGCAACGCCTGCCGCGGGCTACGGCGCTGGCCACGCGCTACAGTGTGCTGGCCATGCCTTCTTTGGACGTGCCCCGGCGCGCCTTGCTGGTGGGGGTGGACGATTCGCGCGGCATTGCCGCGCGCGCCACGGCTGCGCTGCTGGCCGGTCAGCCGGGGGCGGAAGACGAATTTCTCACACACTGCGAAGGCGCGGGTGATACCCTGGCCTTCATGCTGGTGCGGCGTGCGCTGGCGCGTGAGGGCAAGGTGCTGTCCGAACGCTGGAGCCAGGTGGCGCAGGGGCTGCAACAGAGTGTGCCAACTGGAGAGCAATCAGGAGTGCGTAAGTGACGAGCATTCTGCTGGCGGGCCTGACGGACCATGAAGCCGCGGCCCTGGAGATCATGATCGGCATGCAGTGGCGCGGGCTGCGCACCGTGACGCTGCCGCGCGGGCTGGGCTTGGGCGTGCCTGAGCAAACCTCGCTGGCCCGCGATTGCCATGCCTGCGTGGTGGATTTGTTTGGCTTTGGCATGCGCCGCCACACGCTCGAGCACGAGGCGCGCCTAATGGCCTTTTTGGCCGGGCGCAGTGCGGTGCTGCTGGTCTGGGGCAGCGGCGGCGGTTGGCTGGAGCGCCAGCTGCCCTTGGCGCCTCAGCAGAAACTGGCCTGGGTCAGCATGCCCTACAGCAGCGCCGACATGCTGGATGCGTTGAAAAAGCTCGATGCCAGTGCCGATGCCGCGCCGCGCGTGCGCAAAGCGCCTGCACAGGCCATGCCTGCGCCTTCTCCCGCGCCTGCCGCGCCAGCGACTGAGGAAAAAGCCGTGCCCGCCTGGCGCCGCGCCATGGCCCTGGCGGACAAGCTCAAGGTGACGGCCGCGCGCAAAGCCGAGCCGCTGCCTGAGCCTTCTGCGCCGCGCATGTCGGACCCGCCGCGCAT
>JAUNHQ010000012.1:26678-56725 GCA_030535425.1 Pseudomonadota bacterium
GACATGCTGGATGCGTTGAAAAAGCTCGATGCCAGTGCCGATGCCGCGCCGCGCATGCCTTCTGCGCCGCCGCCTGCGCCCGCTACGGCCCGTCCCATGCCGGCCTTTCAGCCTGCACCTACACCTGTGCCCGTGTCCTCGCCGCCGCCTTCGGCGGTCCCTGCTCCGCGCAAGGCGGCGCCCTTGCTGGGCCGTCAGGCGGAGGCGCCCGCGCCGTTGCTATCCACGGCGCCGCCAGCGGCGCGCCTGTCAGCCGATGCGGTGACCTTGTCCCAGGGGGGGCTCCAAGCGGTGTGCAAGGCGTTTCCGCTGCTGTCGTCATCTCCCCTGGTGCAGCTGGGCAACCAGTTGCTGGCCCATGACGGTGTGCAGCAAATGCGCGTGGGCGGGGACGCGGCCTTTGTCGTGCAGGCTTACCAGGGCTGGCTGGCGTCGGTTTTGCCCGTGCCTGTGCTGCTGAAGGTTCTGCGCGACCCCTCGATGCAGCAAAGTGTGGAAATCTCGCCCTTGCCGCCCCAGGCGGTGGAGGAAACCCTGCGCCAGCTGTTTGGCGAGCGTTTGCGGCGTGCGCAAAAACCGCTGGACGTGCTGGCCTGGGATTTGCTGGCCGATGCGCTGCGCGATGTCACGCTCAAGCCGCAGGCCGATCTGAGTTTTCAGCTGCGGCGCTTTCCCAATTTCAACCAGCTCAGCAGCGTGGGGCCCATGGATGTGCAGCTGGCCGCCATTTGCGCGCGCGTGCCGCAGTCCATGAGTGACTTGGTGCGTGCCTTCCCCCACCATGAGCAGGATGTGTACCGCTTTGCGGTGCTGGGCATCTTGTCCGGCGTGGCGCTGGTGGTGCAGCAGCCTGCCGCCGCACAGCCGGCACCTGCGCAGCCCGCGCCCGCCAAGGCGCAGGTGGCCGCGCGGCGGGGCTTTTTCAAATCCCTGCTTGACAAGCTTTTTTAAAAACCACTTCGCAAAACCCTATGCCAACCGTATACAAGCTCGTGTTCGCCGGCCCCGTGGGCGCTGGCAAGAGCACGGCGATCCAGTCCCTGTCCGACATCGAGGTCGTGCGCACCGAGGCCAACGCGTCCGATGACGTGAAGCTGATGAAGAAAACCACCACTGTGGCCATGGACTACGGTCTGATGAAGCTGCCCAGCGGCGATCAGGTGCGTCTGTACGGCACGCCGGGGCAAAAGCGCTTTGACTTCATGTGGGACATCCTGACCGAAAACGCGCTTGGGCTGGTGCTCATGCTGCGGGGCAGTGCGCCTGATCCCGTGGCTGACTTGCGCACCTACGTGAACGAATTTCGCGAATTCATCGACCGCACGGCGCTGGTGGTGGGCGTGACCCATACCGACCAGGGCGGCTGGCAGGCGCGCCACCTGATCGCGCAGGAGCTGGTGCAAATGGGACTGCCGCCCGTGGCCATGGACACCGACGCGCGCAGCCGCGAGCACATGGCCACGCTGATCAAGTCGCTGATCTACGGCATCGACCCGTTCAATGGCTCCGCCGCCTGATCTGCCGGCCTGGGCTTTTCGCCCTATGCCAGTGGCGGGCGCACTGCGCAGGACGAACTGACATGAGCAACACCACACCATACGAGGGTCAGTCCGAAGAGGAGCAGCGGACCGACCCCTACCTGATGCTGACACCCGCAGGCGCGCTGCATGCGTTTGCCGACAAGGTGCCAGACGAAACCTGCGCCATGCTGCAGGCGCTGATGCCGCGCGGCGTGTCGCTGCGCCGCAGTGAATGGCTGGCGCAGGCACAGGGGCACAAGGCGCTGCTGGCGCGCGCGCTGTATGAAGGCTGGGTGCATGAGGTAGAGCGCGAGCTGCAAGCGCCCGATGTGCGGCTGGACAACTACCTGCCCCATGCCATTGCGGGCCTGTCGGGTTCGCGCATGGCGGCGCTGGCATCGGACGATGGTTTTTGCCTGGCGCGCGTGGGCTATTCCCAGGACGAGGCCGACACCCTGTGCGTGGCTGCGGCTGATTTTTTTGACTTCGTGGCGCGGCAAAAGCAGCGCGGCTTCAAGGGCACGGGCCGTGCTGTGTCGTTTCACGAAGGCATCGACATGCTGTTGCCGACCACCACGTTCATGCTGTTCTGGGTGGATGGCGTGGGCTACTGGCTCATCCTGGGCGGCGAGCCGCTGCTGAACAACCGCGCGCTGGTAGAGCTGATCTGGGGCATCCGGGTGGCGGGCACCAAGTTCTCAGTGCATTGAAAGCCTGATGGGCAGCACTTGTTTGCTATCTTTAAAATAGCTTAAAAATCAATATTATCAAGCGCAAACGGCCTTTTTGGCTGAGTGCTTAGGCTGTCAGGCCCAGCGTTTGGCGCAAGCGTGGCCAGGCGGCGGCCCAGTCCACGGCGCAGGTGGTGTCCAGGGGCAGGGTGTGGGCCTGCTCTTGGGGGGTGAAGGGGTCGATGTGCGCCAGTTGCGCTTGCAGCACGGCTTCGTCGGCTTCTGAGGCGTCGCCGCCGCGCTGCTGGCGCTGGCGCACGCGTTCGCGCAGCAGGTTTTCCGGGGCGTGAAAGGCCAGGATGGCCCAGGGCACGCGCAGCTGCTGCGCCAGGGCGATGAAGGGCGCGCGCCGCGCGTGGCGGATGAAGGTGGCGTCCACCAGCACGGGCTGGCCCGCTTGCAGCGCCTGGCGGGCCAGGTGCAGCAGGTGGGCAAAGGTTTGGTCGCTGGCCGCTTCGGTGTAGATGCCGCCGGGCACGTGGGCGCTGCTGGCGTGCAGGGGCAGGCCGAACAGGCGCTTGCGCTCGACGTCGGCGCGCAGGCGCAGCAGGCCGTGCTGTTCGATCAGGCCCTGGCTCTGGCTGCTTTTGCCGCTGCCGCTGACGCCGTGGGTCAGGGCCAGCCAGGGGGTGCGCGGGGCGGCCAGTTGCGCGGCCAGGTGCACGTAGCGGGTGCTGTCGTGGGCGTGGTCATCGTCTGCGCCGTGGCCCTGGCGGGTGTGCAGGGCGGCGACTTTGGCGCGCACCAGGGCGCGGTAGACCATGTCGTAGGGCAGGCGGGGCAGGGCGGTGTGTTCGCCTGTGTGGTCGAGCCAGGCGTTCAGAAAGCGCCAGGCCAGGGCGCTTTGGCCGTGGGCGTGCAGGTCCATGCACAAAAAGGCGATGTCGCAGGCGGTGTCGATCCAGCGCAGGGCGGGGTTGAATTCGATGGCGTCAAACAGCACGGGGGCGCCGTGCAGCCACAGCAGGTTGCCCAGGTGCAGGTCGCCATGGCCTTCGCGCACGCAGCCGGCGGCGCGGCGCGCGGCCATCAGCGGGGCCAGGTGCTGGCTTTGCTGGCGTGTCCATTGCTCTAGTTTTTGTAGCTGCTCGCACGCTTTGGACGCGCGCAAACGCCCAAAATGGCTTAAAAGGCTTTGGATGTTGTCTTGGGCCAGGGCGGCCAAATCGGCGGGCAGGCCCCAGGGGCTGTGCGCTGGGGCGATGGCGGCCTGGGCCTGAAAGGCGGCGATGTGGGCGGCCAGCGCGTCGATGTGGGCGCCGCTCAGTTCGCCGCGCGCGGCCATGCCGGCCATCAGCGCTTGTTCAGGAAAGCGGCGCATGTGCACCACCCAGTCCAGCACGGGGCCGCCCGGCGTGCTGCTGGGGCCGATGCGCGGGGCCTGGGGGCTGCCGGTGATGGGCAGCACGTTCAGGTACAGCTGGGGCGCGCTGCGGCGGTTGATGCGCAGCTCTTGCAGGCAGGCCGTGTGGCGCTGCGCCAGGGTGCTGAAGTCCAGAAAGCCCAGGTTGAGCGGTTTTTTGAGCTTGTAGGCGTATTCACCTGCCAGCAGCAGCCAGGAGATGTGGGTGTGCCGCAGTTGCACGTGGCTGTCGCCGCGGGCGATGGCGGCATCGCGCAGGCGCGCGGCCAGGGCGGCGGTGCGGGCTTCGGCGGTGCGGGCGTCGTCGTCGTGCGGCATGGGCCTTCAGTCGGCCAGCGACTGCCCCAGCTGGCGCAAGAAGTTTTCGCACTGCTCAAGCTGCGCGGTTTCAACGTATTCGTCGGGCTTGTGCGCCTGCTCGATGCTGCCGGGGCCGCAGACCACGGTGGGGATGCCGATGGCCTGGAACAGCCCGGCTTCGGTGCCGTAGGCCACTTTGCGCACCTGGCTGTCGCGGGTGAGGGCGCGCGCCAGTTGCGTGATGGCCGCTTGCTCGCTGGCTTGCAGGCCGGGGGCGCTGGCCACGGGGTCGATGTCGATGCGTGCGTCGGCAAATTCGCGCCGCATGCGCGGCAGCAGCTCGTCTTGCGCATAGCGTTCAATGCGCGCTTGCAGCTCGCCTGCGGCCACGTTGGGCAGGTTGCGGAATTCGTAGAGGAAGTCGCACTGCTGCGGGATGGTGTTGACGGCGATGCCGCCGCTGATCTGGTTGGTGGTGAGGGTGGTGTGGGGCACGTCAAACAGCGCGTCAAACGGGCCTTGCGTGCGCTGGGCATCGGCCAGGTCGCGGATGTGGCAGATCAGCCGCGCGGCGTATTCAATGGCGTTGCAGCCCTGCGGGGTGAGCGAGGAGTGCGCCGCGCGCCCGTGCACGCGGCAGCGGTACAGGTTGATGCCCTTGTGCGCCACCACGGGTTTCATGGACGTGGGCTCGCCCACCACGCAGCCGTCGATCTGGATGCCGCGCGCCTGTACCTGCTGCAACATGCGCGGCGCGCCCACGCAGCCCACTTCTTCGTCGTAGGACAGGGCCAGGTGCAGCGGCTTGGCGCGCGGCATGGCCAGAAACTCGGGCACCAGCGCCAGGGCGGCGGCGATAAAGCCTTTCATGTCGCAGGCGCCGCGCGCGTACAGGCGCCCATCGCCCTTGTCGGTCAGCACGAAGGGGTCGCTGGCCCAGTCCTGCCCGTCCACGGGCACCACGTCGGTGTGGCCCGACAGGGCGATGCCGCCTTGCGTGCCGCCGTTTTGTGCGGGCAGGGTGCAAAACAGGTTGGCCTTGCTGCCCTCGGCATTGGCGGCCAGCCAGGGCGACAGGCCCTGCGCCGCCAGCGCGTCGCGCACGGTTTCGATCAGGCCCAGATTGCTCAGGCGGCTGGTGGTGTCAAAGGCGGTCAGGCGTTCAAGCCATTGGCGGGTGTTCATGCGGGACAATCCTTGGCGGGTGGGGCCATTGCAGGCAGATGAGCAGCCAAGTGTAGGCAGGCGGGGAACCGGCTGCCCTTGTGCCCGCTCCAAGCGCCCCTATTTACCCCTTTTGCATTTTTTGAAGGAACAAAGGATTCCCGACCGATGAAACGCATAGCGCTTTTTCTGCTGACCAACCTGGCCGTGATGGTGGTGCTGGGCATCGTTACTACCAGCCTGCTGGGGCTTAACCGCTTTGTCGGCCCCAACGGCGTGAACGTGGCCACGCTGATGGGCTTTTCGCTGGTGGTGGGCTTTACGGGCTCCATCATCTCGCTGCTGATGAGCAAGTCCATGGCCAAGGTGAGCATGGGCGTGAAGATCATCAACCAGCCGTCCAACGCCGATGAGGCCTGGATCGTGGAGACCGTGCGCAAGTTTGCCGACAAGGCCGGCATTGGCATGCCCGAGGTGGGCATTTACGAGGGCGAGCCCAACGCCTTTGCCACCGGCGCGTTCAAAAACAGCGCGCTGGTGGCCGTGTCCACCGGCTTGCTGCGCGGCATGACGCGCGAAGAGGTAGAGGCCGTGATCGGCCACGAAGTGGCCCACGTGGCCAACGGCGACATGGTGACCATGGCGCTGATCCAGGGGGTGATGAACACCTTCGTGGTGTTCCTCAGCCGCCTGATCGGCTCGCTGGTGGACAGCTTCCTGAGCCGGGGCGAAAACCGCAGCGGCCCGGGCATTGGCTACTACGTGACGACCGTGGTGCTGGATCTGCTGTTTGGCGTGCTGGCCAGCATCATCGTGGCCTGGTTCTCGCGCCAGCGCGAATTCCGCGCCGACCGTGGCGCCGCCCAGCTCATGGGCCAGCCGCAGTCCATGATCAACGCCCTGGCGCGCCTGGGCGGCATGCACGCCGAAGGCCAGCAAATGCCCAAGAACATGGCCGCCATGGGCATCGTGGGCAACATCGGCAAGCTGTTTTCCACCCACCCGCCGATGGAAGAGCGCATTGCCGCGCTGAAAAACCCGCAGGACTGAAGACTCCCAAGCGCCTGGGGGCAGGCCGTGGTTCCTTGGACAAGGGGCCACGGCCTTTTTTCTGGGCGTGCCGCACGGGCAAGAGCCGTGCATAAGTTTGTGAATGGCTGCTTTCGGTGTGTTGGCACATGTATACCCACTCGGGTAGCCCGGCATAATTTCGCTTTACGCGTGCGTAAAGGCGCGTAAAAGGCTGTTTGATCAATCCCTGCTCCCCGGCCTGACAACTGGTGTGCGTGGCAGACAGGGAGGGCGAGGCCAAGCCATCAGGGCCATGCACTCGCTTACACAAAAGGAAGCATCATGAAAAAGCAACGCAAGATCCAATGGGCCCTGGGCACCGTCGCCGTGCTGTGCGCCGCGCCTGCCGCCTGGGCCATTACCCCACCGGGCACGCCGCCCACGTTTTACTGTGACGCCGACCGCCCGGCCAATGCCGACACGGTGGAAGCGCAGCTGAACACCCGCGCCCTCAACGGCAGCGCCACCGATGCTGACCGCGGCAACCAGCCACGCTGGGAATACGCTAGCGAAACCCTGAGCAACCCCAGTTCCCAGGCAGCCCCCGACCCCTTGCCTGCCGGCATGACCTGGAACTTTTTCACCGGGCATGAGATTGACCGTTACCTGGGGGTTGCGGCTCAGCCGGGCCGTGACTTTCCTTCCTACCCGGGTCTGTATGTGGGGCATTACCCGGCCGCTGGCACGCCCCAGTTGCAGCAGTTCTATACCCATTACTTCCGTTACCGCTTTGACCTGGCACCCACGGTGGACCCGGCTACCTACCAGTTGACGCTGCCCGCGGGCTTGTTTGCCACCGGCTTACCCAACCTGAGGGTAGATGACAGCGTGGTGGGCGTGTACTTGAACGGCAAGCGCATTTATGGCGTCAGCACGCTGGGCTCTGCACTCGTGCTGGGCGGTGGCGCCACGGCTGATGAGCAGTGGAAAACCGGCGCCAACGAACTGACCTTTGCCGTGCAGAACACCAGTGTTGGCGGTGCGGTGTGGCTGGGCATTCAGTCAGCCCAGCAGACCACCTGCAACGTGCGTGCGGTGCCCGTGCCCCCCACGACGCCTGGCAGCGTGACAGCCGTGCCTACCCTGGGCGGCGTGGGCCTTGGGCTGCTGGGCGGCTTGCTGGGCGCGGCTGCCGTGTGGCGCCGCCGGCGCCAGTAAAGCTGGGCAGCAGCTCATGAGGCGGCTGGGTACGCTGCGCTGGCTGCTCATCTACTACGAATCCTCCAATCCTCGCAGGAAGAGGGTGTGTCCATGCAACTGCTGTCCATTGCCGGCGGCGAGCTGGTGCTGCACCGCGAAGGCGCGGCGCCGCTGGCCATCGAGTCGCGCTTTGCGCGCGAGCTGATCGAGCGCGACGCGGCCAGCCGCCGCACCACGGGCTGGAAGCATGCCGAGCGTGAGGACGAGCCGCGCGGTCTGCTCAGCGGCGCGCAGCTGTGGGGCCAGCGCGGCGCGGCGCCCGGTGCGCTGGCGCCGCCGCGCTTTTTGCATGCCTGCGGCGGCGGCGAGCCGGGGGTGCTGTATTACCTGCTCAGCGTGGCGCGCAGCGTGGGCCTGTTTCGCTACCATGTGGACGAGCAGCGCGAAGTGCGCCTGTTTCACCGCAGCCACGCGCCCGTGCTGGGCATGACGCACGATGCCGATGCGCGCCGCCTGATTCTGGCCACCGCCCACCCCGACGGCACGGCGCACCTGGACGTGTACGACGAAGACGGCAACCACAAGGGCAGCGTGACCGGTGGCGACTGCATCGACGCCGCGCCCGCGCGCATCTGGGGCCTGCCCAATGCGCTGGTGTACCAGTCCACCGGCGTGGCGCGCCACCCGCAGCACGGCCACGTGGTGGCGCTGGGTCACAGCGTCATCAACCGGCTGAACTTTGCCACCGGCGACATCGACACCGTGCTGGAGGACTCGGCCTACGACTACGTGGCGCCGCGCGCCGGGCGCGACGGGGCGCTGTACGCCATTCGCCGCCCGGTGGAAAAACCGCTGAACGAGCAGGCGGGCACGGCGCTGAAGGACACTTTGCTCATGCCCGTGCGGCTGGGCAAGGCGGTGTTTGGCTACCTCAACTTCTTTTCGCAGATTTACGGCAAGGAGCCGCTGCGCTCGGCCGGCGGGCCGCGCGCCAGCGAGCTGGATCAAGACCTGGGCCAGCTTTGGCTGCATGGCCGCATGATCGACTTGCGCAAGCTGCGCAGCCAGCCGGGGCATGACGGCAGCCTGGTGCCCGCTTCGTGGGAGCTGGTGGTGGTGCCCCCCGGCCAGCGCAGCCCGCGTGTGCTGGCCAGCCACGTGGCCAGCTTTGATTTGCGCGCCGATGACACACCGGTCATCACCAACGGCTACGACATTGCCCTGCTGCAAGGTGGCCAGCGCCAGCGCCTGGCGCGGCGCGAGCTGGTGGAGTCGGTGACGGTGGTATAGGCCGGTCGTAATGACCAAGTGTAAAAAAGGCCAATTGCGCGCGATTGGTAAGGGTTTTAAGCTATATAAATTGTAGCTATTGTGTCAGTTGAACGTGTGGTGCGCGCACGGCTGGCCCACCCAGGGGCTATGCGGCTTATCCGCGCCGCGGGCCTGCACTGCCGCGCGGGCCGCTGCTCTTGGCGCCAGACTTGCCGCGCTGGCGGCGGTAGCTGTCGGCGCCGATGTAGCCACCTGCTGCCGAAGGCGGCTGGGACTGCGGCGCGCGCGGACTGCGGCTTGACCCTTCTCTTGGCCCTTCTTTCGATCCACTGGCCAGGCCCGCACCGCCGCCAGCCCGGCGGCGCCCGGCTGGGCGCGGCGGCGCTTCGTCTGCCGTGCGGCCACGGCCGGCCATGTTGGGGCGCGGGCCGCTGCCCTTGGCGCGGTCGCCGCGGCCACGGCGCTTGGCTTCGCTGGGCGTGGCGCCCGGCTCGCGCCCGCCGCGGATCACGCGCTCGGGCGTGCCCGAGGCTTCGCCCAGGGCGCGGATGTCGCGCTCGCCCAGCTCCATCCACTGCCCGCGCTTGAGGCCGCGCGGCAGCAGCATGGCGCCGTAGCGGATGCGGATGAGGCGGCTGACGGCGTGGCCCACGGCCTCGATCATGCGGCGCACTTCGCGGTTGCGCCCTTCGCTGATGGTGACGCGGTACCACTGGTTGGCGCCTTCGCTGCTGCCTTCGGCTTCGATGGCGCTGAACTGCGCGGGGCCGTCGTCCAGCATCACGCCATCGAGCAGGCGCTGCTGCTCTTGCTCGCTCAAGGCGCCGAGCACGCGCACGGCGTATTCGCGCTCCAGGCCAAAGCGCGGGTGCATCAGGCGGTTGGCCAGCTCGCCCGAGTTGGTCAGCAGCAGCAGCCCTTCGGTGTTCAGGTCAAGCCGGCCCACGGACTGCCACTTGCCCTGCCCGGGGGGCAGGCGCGGCAGGGTGCGAAAGACGGTGGGGCGGTTTTGCGGGTCGTCATGGGTCACGACTTCGCCCACGGGCTTGTGGTAGGCCAGCACGCGCGCAGGCGGCGGGGCAATGCGCAGCTTCAGGGGCTTGCCATCGACCTTGATCACGTCGCCCAACTGGATGCGCTGGCCCACGTGGGCCAGCTGCTGGTTGACGCGCACGCGGCCCTGGGCGATGAGCTGCTCCATCTCCAGCCGAGAACCCAGGCCCGCCTGGGCCAGCACCTTGTGCAGCTTCGGGCTTTCGGGCTGGGGCAGCAGCACGCGCTTGTCGGCGACGCTGGCATCGGTGGTGTCATCGGCATCACCTTCGGTGTCGAAGCGGCCGGACACCACATCGTCAAACGCCACGGGCTGCGCATCGGCCAGGGGGGCGGGCGTGTGATCGCGTGCCGGGCCTTCTTCGTGCGGCGTTGCGGCGGGGGCGGCAGGGGCGGCGCTGCCGGGCGCAGGCGGTTGGGCCGGCGCCGGCTTGTTTTTTTCAGAAGCGGTGCGCGGGCGGCGGCGGGGCTGCTCAGAGGTCATGGTGCGGGGCGGGGCCAGGGGCGCCAGGGGCAGGGGTTTCAGGGGGCGTGTCCGCGTGGCGGGTGTCGTGATCTTCGCCAGCCGTGTCGGCGGCGGGCGCGGGGACCTCGTGCGGCGCGGACGGATCGGGTGAGGTGTCGGCAGACGTCTCAGGGGGCGCGCCATCGGCAGGCGCGGCCTGCGAGGCGGGCTCCAGAAGGGACTCGGGCGATGCTTCGGGCGGCGCGTCTTCGGCTGCTCCCAGCGCGTCGAACATGCTGGCGGCCTGCTCGGCGGGGTGCTCCAGCATGGGCAGCTGGTCCAGCGAAGCCAGGCCCAGATCGTCCAGAAACTGGCGCGTGGTGGCGTACAGGCCGGGACGGCCCACGGTTTCGCGGTGGCCGATCACCTCGACCCAGCCCCGGTCTTCCAGCTGCTTGAGCAATTGGGAGTTGACGGTGACACCGCGAATGTCCTCGATGTCGCCGCGCGTGACGGGCTGGCGGTAGGCGATGATGGCCAGCGTCTCCAGCGTGGCGCGGGTGTATTTGGGTGGTTTTTCGGGGTGCAGCCGGTCCAGGTATTCGCGCATTTCGGGCCGGCTTTGAAAACGCCAGCCGCTGGCCACGGGCACCAGCTCCACGCCGCGCTGCGCCCAGTCTTGCTGCAACTCCTCCAGCAGCGCCTTGATGCTGTCGGCGCCCAGCGCCTCGTCAAACAGCACGCGCAGCTCGCGCACTGTCAGGGGCTGGGGGGCGCAGATGAGCGCGGTTTCCAAAATGCGCTTGGCTTGCGTTGAGTTCACGGCAGGGGGAGAAAAGCGGCAAAAAAGTGGCAACAGGCGCCACAGCCTGGGCGGTGGGCCTTTCGCGCGCGGCCTTTTCAAGCAAAAAGCCGCCCCGACCCCGCCGCCACAGCGCTTGCCTGGCACCGGCATGCAGGTGCCGGCCATTGTAGGCGGCACCCGAAGGCGCTTGCGATGCCCGTTGAGCGTGATAGATGCCCATGGATGCATGGTATGGACACATTGACACTGATACAGCTTGCTACTTAGCATCGCGTTCGTTTTTACATGCCGTTGTGGGAGAAGTTTCTTTGAAGCGCAAGTGCATTTATCTGGCTGCGGCCTTGCTTTGTGTCGGTGCGTTTTCAGCTCAGGCGCAAAATCTGATCACCAACAATGACTTCAGTGCAGGCAATGGCGGCTTTGGCACGGAATACGTTTATGTGACTGCGCCCACGGCCCACGAAAACCAGTACGGCGTGGTCAGCAGTCCGCAAAGCCTGCACAACGATTGGATTGCCCAGGCCAATATGGGCACCTGCACCGGCGGCGTGTGCGGCGGTGACATGCTGGTGGCCAATGGCGGCCCCACCGCCAACCACGTGTGGTACCAGACCATCACCGTTACGCCCAACATGCCGTACCGGTTCAGCGGCTGGGTCACCAGCGTGTTGGGCTATACCGATCCGAACCCGGCCAACCTGAGCATTGGCGTGGACTTGAGCGGCGCCTGCGCGGGCACGCCGCTGACCAACACGTTCACCACCGTGGGCAGCCTCAGCGTTGACCCGGCGCTGACCAGCGGCCAGTGGGCCCAAGGCACGGCCAGCTTTACCAGCGGCACCAGCACATCCATCTGCCTGAGCCTGGTCAATAACCAGCTGGCCGCAGGCGGCAACGACTTTGCCATTGACGGCCTGTCGCTGACCGCCGTGACCACCAGCACCAGCGGCGTGACCGCCGTGCCCACGCTTTCCCAGATCGGCTTGATGCTGCTGTCGCTACTCATGGGGGCGGGGCTGCTGGTTCAGGGTCGCCGTGCGGGCCGGGAGCGATAAGCGCCTTTTCAGGCGTACAGCGTGGCTTGGCAGCATAAAAGCGCCCCGCTGGGGCGCTTTTTTCATGCCTGCGGCAGATCACCGCCTGCGTCCATGCCCCAGGCCGCTAGCGCAGTGGCCAGATCGGTCGGTAGGGGCGCTTCAAACGCCAGCGGCTGGCCCGTGACGGGGTGGGCCAGCGCCAGGCGGCGCGCGTGCAGGGCCTGGCGCGCCATGCCGGCGGCGGGCTGGCCGCCGTACAGCGCGTCGGCCACCAGCGGGTGGCCCAGGTGGGCCATGTGCACGCGAATCTGGTGCGTGCGCCCGGTGTGCAGCAGGCAGCGCACCAGGCAGCCTTGTGCGCCGTTGTGCAGCAGCGTGATGTCGGTGCGCGCGGGCTTGCCAGGGTGCTGGGCCAGATCGACCACGGCCATGCGCAGGCGGTTGCGCGGGTCGCGGCCAATGGCGCCATCGGCCTGCCGCTCGGGCGCGCCGTGCCAGGGGCGGTGGGCCAGGGCCAGGTATTCGCGGCGCACCTGGCGCGCGGCAATGGCGGCCACCAGCGCGTCCATGGCCTGGCGCGAGCGGGCCACCACCATCAGGCCGCTGGTGTCCTTGTCCAACCGGTGCACGATGCCCGCGCGGGGCAGCTGGCCGGCCTTGGCATCGCGCGCCAGCAAGGCGTTGAGCAAGGTGCCGCTCCAGTGGCCCGGCGCGGGATGCACCACCAGGCCGGCGGGCTTGTTGATGACGGCCAGGTGCTCGTCTTCAAACCGCACGTCCAGCGGCATGGCCTGGGGCACGAAAGCCTGGCTCATGGGCGTGGGGCGCAGCTCGATGGCCAGCGCATCGCCCGCGCGCACCTTGTGCGCGGGCTTGGCCGCCAGCACGCCGTTCAGCTGCACCGCGCCATCGGCCACCAGCTGGCTGAGGTAGTTGCGCGAAAACTCCGGCACCAACGCGGCCAGCGCGCGGTCCAGCCGTTGGCCGTGCAGCCCGGCGGGCACGGCCAGAGTGCGCAGCTCCATGTCGGCGCCGGTTTCGCCGTCGCTGCCGGGCAGCGCGGGCGCGTCCTCGTCCAGCCCATCGGGCGCGATAAACTTTGCGGTTTGAACCAAGGGGAAAAGCCTGTGATGTTTCAGCGCAGATTATCGGCAGCGTCGGCCGCCGTGGCGGCGGCCCTGCTGCTGGCCGCCTGTTCGTCCAAGCCGGTGGACAAGACTGCCGGCTGGAGCCCCAACCGCATCCATGCCGAGGCCAAGGATGAATTGGGTGCGGGCGCTTTCGACAAGGCCATTCCCTTGTACGAAACGCTGGAAGGCCGTGCTGCCGGCACGCCGCTGGCGCAGCAGGCACAGCTGGACAAGGCTTATGCGCAGTACAAGGACGGGCAAAAGGCCGAGGCCATTGCCACGCTGGATCGCTTCATACGTCTGCACCCGGCCAGCCCGGCCATGGACTACGCGCTGTACATGAAGGGCGTGATCAACTTCAACGACGAGTTGGGGCTGTTTGCTTTTTTGTCGCGGCAGGATTTGTCCGAGCGTGACCAGAAGGCGGCCAAGGAAGCGTTCGAGTCGTTCAACGAGCTAATCACGCGGTTTCCTGATTCGCGCTACACACCTGATGCGCGCGCGCGCATGCGCTACACGGTGAACGCGCTGGCACAGTACGAAGTGCATGTGGCACGCTATTACTACACGCGCGGTGCCTATGTAGCCGCCATCAACCGTGCGCAACAGGCGCTGGCCGACTACCGCGATGCACCCGCGCTGGAAGAGGCGCTGTACATCCTTACCCAGTCCTACGACAAGTTGGGCATGACCGATTTGCGTGACGACGCCAAGCGCGTGCTGGACCAGAACTACCCCAACAGTGCCTATCCCAGCCGGGGCTTTCGCGCGGCGGACAAGCCGTGGTGGCAGCTTTGGTGAATGAGGCGCGGCAGTGTGAAAAGCCGCACGGCCCCGGCGCTTGACAAGCTGGTCAGGCGCGGCAGACTTGAAACCCGCGCATAGCAAACGCCGCTTCTCTCAATCATGAAAAAAACCGCCTTCTTCATCGTTTCCCTGGGTCTGGCCGCAGGTGCCCAGGCTGCTTGCTACACCGTGCTCAATGCCAAGGGGCAAATCATTTCGGAAAGCCCTAACCCGCCTGTGGACATGTCCTACCAGTTGCATCAGACCGTGCCTTACAAGTACGGCCAAGGCGCCACACTGGTGTTTGGTTCGGCCGATCCGGACTGTGGTCAGGAAGTGGACACCTACAGCGAGCTGCACGCCCGGCAAGGCGTCAGTGCCGATGGCCGCGCCCTGCGTCGCAGCCAGCGCGCCGCCCGCCGTGACCGGCAGTAACCCAGACCCGCGCTGTCGCTGTGAGGGGTTGGAGCTGCGCGATCGGGAGATCAGTGCTCGCGCGTCCTGGTGTGTCGCAGACCATGCATTGCCACGCACAAGACGTACGCACAAAGCGCCGCCCCCGCGCGGCGGTGTTTTTGAAAGTGCTCTCCGGCACAGAAAGCGCATCGCCTGGTTTTTGCGCCAGAGCGTTTTCGCGCCGCTGATGAGCGTTGGCAGGTGTTGTGCCGTAGGGCAGTGAGATTTCGCTGTGATGCTGCATTGCAGTGCCATGCCTGTGGTGGACCGATCCGCGCACGTGGCAGGCACTGTGGGTGATGAGCTGATGCGCACGCTGGCCGCGCGCGTGCCCACTCAGGTGGACGGCTGCGGCCTGGCAGCCCCCGCCACAACCTCATGAACGATCGCGTCCCACGCCCGCCGTGCCGCACCACACCGCGCCCCAGCTTCGTGCGCATTCGCGTGAACGATCAGGCGCTGGTGCGCCACCTGCGCCGCCGCCACACGCTGTGGCTGCATGGCTGGGTCATGGGGTTGCTCACCCTGGGGGTCATGGCGGTGACGTCGGCGCTGCTGCGCCTGGCCGGCGTGGATGCGCTGGCCTGGCGCTATGCCCTGGCGCTGGGGGTGGGCTACGCGGTGTACCTGCTGCTGCTGCGCATTTGGGCCGGCATGTTGCTGGGCGAGCCGCAGTGGGATGCCAGCGTGGACGCGCCTGTGGAGCTGCCGCGTGGCGGCTCAGGCAGCGGCTCGGGCTGCGCTGGTATCGATGCGGGCGGCGGGGGCGACTTTGGCGGCGGCGGCGCCAGCGGCGGCTTTGATGCGGCGGCCGGCAGCGATGGCGGTGGGGCGCTGTCCGAAATACAGGCGCTGAAGGACTGGGGCGCCGACACCGTGGATGCCGTGGGCAGTGTGGTGGGCGATGAAGGCGCCATCGTCGTCATTCCCGTGCTGGCGGTGTTTGGCGCCGTGCTGGCGGCGCTGTTGGGCAGCGGCTGGTTGCTGCTGCTGTACTTTGGCTACGAAGCGCTTTTGGCCGTGGCCGTGGAAGTGGCCTTTGCCTACACCGCCGCGCGCACCGTGGTGCGCATTGAGCGCCAGGGCTGGCTGCTGGCCGCCATCCGGCTGAGCTGGCGCCCGCTGCTGGGCGCTTTGCTGTGCGCGGTGGTGCTGGGGGCGCTGCTGGATCACTTTGTGCCGCAGGCCCACTCGCTGCCGCAAGCGGTGGCCCAGCTATGGCAAGCATGGACAAGGCCGTAGATTCATCACATGTGTGCCTCCTGCGTATCTCGCTTGGCTGCATGCGCTGCCAGGCGCGCACCCTGGGAACCACAGGGTCAGGGCAGGGCTTGTTTTGCTATATTTAATATAGCTTAAATACCTTGTGGAATGCGCGCAAATGGCCTGTTGAAAGGTGGCGCATGGGCGAAACCGTGTGAGCAGGCCCTGGCACTGGGGTGCATTCAGCTTGCTTGGCGAAAAGGCGAGCGGGCTTGCAAGTGCGCCAGGTAGCCTTGCACGCCTTTGTCTTCGCGGGCCAGAAAGTCTTCTACCGCGCTGGCAAATGCCGGGTGCGCCAGCCAGTGGGCGCTGTGCGTGCGGGCGGGCATCAGTGCGCGGGCCATCTTGTGCTCGCCTTGCGCGCCGCCTTCAAAGCCTGTGATGCCGTGGGCGATGCACCATTCAATGGGCTGGTAGTAGCAGGCCTCGAAGTGCAGGCAGTCCACCCGCTCCAGCGCGCCCCAGTAGCGTCCCCAGGCGACGGGCTGGGGGCTGTTGTCGTCCACGGCAATCAGACTGCAGGCCAGGGGGTGGCCTTCGCGTTCGGCCATGAACAGCACCCAGTGCGCGGCCATGTCGCGCGCCATGTGGGCAAAAAACGCGGGGGCCAGGTAGGGGTGGTGGCCGTGTTCCAGGTAGGTGCGCTCGTGGCAGCGGTAGAAAAAGGCCCAGTCCTGCGCGCGGATGTCGGCGCCCCTCAGCCAGCGAAAGCGCACGCCTGCCTCGGCCACGCGGCGGCGTTCCTGGCGGATTTTTTTGCGCTTTTCCTGGTTGAGCGAGGCCAGGAAAGCCTCAAAGCTGTCAAAGCCGCGGCCATCGCCAGGGTGGGCGTTGTGCCAGTGGAACTGCACCTGGTTGCGCGCCATCAGCCCGGCTTGGGCGCAGGCGGCCTGGTCGGCGTCGTCGCCAAACAGCACGTGCAGTGATGACAGCTGCTGCGCCTGGCTCCACTGCACCAGTGCCTGTGCCAGTGCGGCGCGCGTGGGGGCATCACGCGCCAGCAGACGCGAGCCGGGCACGGGGCTGAAGGGGACGGCGACCACGGCCTTGGGGTAATAGGGCAGGCCGTGGTCGCCATAGGCGCGGGCCCAGGCCCAGTCGAACACGTATTCGCCCCAGGAATGGTTCTTGACGTACAGCGGGCAGGCCGCCACCAGTTCGCTGCCTTGCCTCAGCAGCGCAAAGCACGGTGCCCAGCCCGTCTCAGGCACGGCGCTGCCGCTGGCGTGCAGGGCAGCCAAAAAGGCGTGCTGCATGAAAGGCGTGGGCTGCGCCTGGCAGGCCAGCAGCGCGTCCCAGGCGGCCGGGTTGATGTCTGCCGGCTGACGGGCAATGTGCAGGGTGAGGGCCGTGGTCAAGGGCGTGCAAAAAAACGAAGCCTGCCCGCAGCAAGCAGCGGTGAACAAAAAAGCGCCTGCTGCCGTTTCAGGTCACGACAGCAGGCGCTCAATCCAAAAGTTAATGAATAAAAACGGGCATTCGCGCGCGATATATAAGGGTTTTTAGCTATTTAATTTATAGCAATCTTGCGATTTTCGTGCGCGATGCCCTTGCAGGGCGCTCGAGGGGGTTATTGCATGGCCTGCACACCCGCCACCAGCCAGCCGCCTCGGCCGCTGCGCGGCTTGGTCATGTTCCACACCTCACGGAAAGGCGTGGGGCCGGCGGAGGGGTCTTCGACCATCACGCCGCTGAATTCGACCGAGGCCATGTACACGTCGTCCAGCTCCTCAATGCCCAGCAACTGGGCGTTGAGCGACTGCACGTCGGTCTTGTTGGGCACGCCGCCTGCGGTGCGCTCGCGCTCGGCCAGCTGCGCCTGGATTTCGGCCAGCATCTCGTCGGTCATCATGGCGCGCAGGGCGGGGATGTCGGCGCGGTCCCAGGCGTCTTGCAAGGTGATGAAGTTGCGCTTGGCCGCTTCGGTGAAGCCGGTGATGTCAAAGTCCGCCGGCACGCCCCAGCTTTGCGAGCCGCTCAGGGGCGAGCCGCCCACGGCTGAGCCGATGATGGAGCCGCCGGCTGCCGGCTGGCTGGCGCTGGCGTCAAAGCGTGCGCCTTGGGTTTCCCAGGGGCGGGCCGAGGCGTCGTTGCCGACCTTGGTGGGGTTGTACTGCGGTGCGGGTGGCGCGCTGGCCTGGCCTGCACCCTGGTAAGCCATGGGCTGGGCCTGCGGCGCGCGTGCGCGGCGCACCATGCCAATGACGACCATCACCACCACGCCCAGCAGCAAGATGAGCATGAGGTTGGCAAAGCCTTCGCCAAAGCCCAGGGCATTGGCCAGCCAGGCCAGGCCCAGGCCGGCGGCCAGACCGCCCAGCATGGCGCCCCAGGGCTTGCGCGCGGCGGCGGCACCGGCGGCGCCCGCGCCCGCAGCGCCTGCGGCGTTTTGCTGGTTGGCCGGGGCCGCGGGCGGGGTGCGGGCGGCTTCGCGCTGGGTCACGTTGCTGGACTGCCGACCCATGGACTTGCCACCGCCCATGCGGCGCGCTTCGGCGTCGAAGGTGAACACGCCGGTGAGCACCACCGCCAGCAGCAGGGTGAACAGGCGCGAGACGAAATGGCTGAGTTTCATGGTTGCTGAGGTCTCCGTTCTCTACAGTGGGTGAAAAAAACCAAACAAAAGATCAAACACAAGGCCCGTATCTGGGGATGAAGGGGGCATTGCCAAGGGCATGGGCGCGCTAATCGTGCCGGCCCTTGGCCCTCAGGCGCACTTGATGCCCACGTGCAGCGCCACCACGCCGCCAGTAAGGTTGTGCCAGTCCACGTGGCCGAAGCCGTTGGACTTCATCAGGCTTTTGAGTTCCGCCTGATTGGGGTGCATGCGGATGGATTCGGCCAAGTAGCGGTAGCTGTCGGCGTCGCCTGCCACCAGCTTGCCCAGGCGCGGCAGCACCTGGAAGGAGTACAGATCGTAGGCGCGGCGCAGGGGCTTGGCCACCTGGGAAAACTCCAGCACCAGCAGCTTGCCGCCGGTTTTGAGCACGCGCGCCATCTCGCGCAGGGCCTGGTCCTTGTGGGTCATGTTGCGCAGCCCAAAGGCCACGCTCACCAGGTCGAAATGCCCGTCGGGAAAAGGCAGGCGCTCGGCGTCGCACACCACGGTGGGCAGGATCAGGCCCGCATCCAGCAGGCGGTCGCGCCCGGTGCGCAGCATGGCTTCGTTGATGTCGGTGTGCACCACCTGGCCGCTGGCGCCGACTTTTTGGGCAAAGGCCTTGGCCAGATCGCCCGTGCCGCCGGCAATGTCCAGCACGCGCTGGCCGGGCTGCGCGTTGGCCACCATCACGGTGTAGGCCTTCCAGACACGGTGCAGCCCGCCGGACATGAGGTCGTTCATCAGGTCGTAGCGCGAGGCGACAGAATCAAACACGCCGCGCACGCGGCGCGCCTTGTCTTGCTCGTCAACCGATTCGTATCCGAAATGCGTGGTGGCCATGGCGGGGCATCCTAAAACATGCGCAGGGCAAAAAAAGCAAAGGGTCAGTGCGCGTGCCCGCAGGCGCTGGCGCTTTTGGCGGGCATGGGCGTGTCGCGGTCCAGCCCGGCGGCGGCCAGGCGCTGGGCATAGTCCTGCCACAGCTGCTCTTGTTCGGCCCCCAGAAAGTACAGGTAGTCCCAGGTGAAGATGCCGCTTTCGTGCCCGTCGGAAAACAGCGGCTGCACGGCGTAGTGGCCCACGGGCTGCAAGGCGGTGATGTCCACGTCGCGCTTGCCGGTTTGCAGCACCTGCTGACCGGGGCCGTGGCCTTGCACCTCGGCCGAGGGCGAGTACACGCGCATCAGCTCGAACGGGATGCGGTGGCGCGTGCCATCGGGCCAGGCCAGCTCCAGCACGCGCGATTTGGCATGCACGGTGAGCGATTGCGGGGCGGGGCGCAGGGCGGGTTCGGGCGTGGTCATGGGTTTTTAAGGGGGCCAAGCGCCAGGTGGGCCTGTGGCCCCGGGCGCTTGTCAAGGCGCGGCAAATGCAAGAAAGAAGGCGCCGATTGTGCCTGCCCGCAGCGGGCCGTGTCTGTCGGCGCCGTCCTGCACAGCGTGGTGCGCGGCTGCGGCTATAGTGCGCCGCCATGAACACGCCCCAATTGCAACGCTTGGTTTTTTTGGTGCTGCTGACGGCGGCAACGCTGGCTTTTTTCTGGGTGCTGTCGCCTTTTTCGGGGGCCGTGTTCTGGGCCATCATCATGGCGCTGTTGTTCAACGCCACGTTCGAGAACCTGAACCGCCGCTTGCGCGGGCGCCGCAATCTGGCGGCGCTGCTGACGCTGCTGCTCATCATGCTGATCGTGGTACTGCCCATGGTGTTCATCTCCATTGCGCTGGTCAATGAAGTGACGGCGCTGGTAGATCGGGTGCGCGCGGGCGACATCAACTTCCGCGCTTATGCGCAACAGATCATGGACGCGCTGCCGCAGTGGGTGCATGCGCAGTTGGCGCGCGTTGACCTGATTGACGTGCAAAGCGTGGTCGAGCGCTTTTCCGACGCCTTGCTCAAAAGCGGGCAGGCGCTGACCACGCAGGCGCTGTCGCTGGGGCAGAACGCCTTGGTGTTCCTGGTCAACACCGTGGTCATGCTGTACCTGCTGTTCTTTTTGCTGCGCGATGGGCGCGCGCTGTCGCAGCTGGTGCGCACCTCGGTGCCCATGGACAGGGCGCAGACGCACTACTTGGCCAACAAGTTTTCCACCGTGGTTCGTGCCACCGTCAAGGGCAACGTGGTGGTGGCCATCGTGCAAGGTGCGCTGGGCGGGGTGGCGTTCGGGGTGTTGGGCATTCCGGGGGCGCTGCTGTGGGGCGTGGTGATGGCATTTTTGTCGCTGCTGCCCGCCGTGGGCGCCTCGCTGATTTGGGCGCCTGTGGCCATTTACCTGGTGGCCACGGGCTCGGTGTGGCAAGGGGTGGCCCTGACCACGTGGGGCGTGGTGGTGATCGGTCTGTCAGACAACGTGCTGCGCCCCATTTTGGTGGGCAAGGACACCAAGCTGCCCGATTACGTGGTGCTGCTGACCACCCTGGGGGGCATGTCGCTGTTTGGCCTGTCGGGCTTTGTCATTGGCCCCACCATCGCCGCGCTGTTCATGAGTACCTGGGCGCTGTTCACGCGCAGTGACGAGCACGGGCCAGAGTCTGACTGACAGGGCTGGCTAACCGGCCAACCCGCCCGTCTTGGCGCGCTGCTCGGCAATGACCAGCAGCCCGTCAAAGATCATGCTTTCGATCAGCTCAAAAGGCCGCGTCATGGCTGGCAGCATCTTCCAGCCCGCGCCGCCGGTCATCAGGCACAGCGGCTCGGCGGCGCACTGCTTGAACAGGTGCTGAAACATGCGCTCGCATGCGCCCGCGATGGCGTAGGTGCCGCCGCTGGTCAGTGCGTCGCTGGTGTTGGTGGGAAATTCGCACACCTCGCCCGTGGGCACGTGCAGCCCGGCGGTGCCCGATTCCAGTGCGCGCAGCATGATGCCGTGGCCCGGCAGAATCAGCCCGCCCAGAAAGCGCCCATTGGCATCAATGGCTTCCACCGTCACTGCCGTGCCGACCATCACCAAAATGATGGGCCGGGCCGCGCCGCGCCGCAGCATGTGGTAGCGCGCACCGATCATGGCCACCCAGCGGTCTGCCCCTAGGCGGGCGGGAAAGTCGTAGCCATTGCTCAGGCCAGCTTCGGCATCGGATGCCGTTACCCAGCGCGGCTCCACGTTCCAGATTTCCATCTGCTCGTGAACCCGGTGCCGGATGGCCTGGCCAGCCACGATGCAGCCCAGCATGCTTGATGGTTCGGGCAAACGCGCCCATGCCCCCTCGGCCAGGCGGTCAATCTGCTCCAGAAATTCCACGCCTTGCGCCATCACCGCCGCGCCAGGTGCGGCCCGCTCGTACAGCGTCCATTTCAGTCGCGTGTTGCCCACATCGATTGCCAAGAAAGTCATGGCTGCGCAATATAGCGCCTTTGTCCTACACGCATGGGGTGGCCTGGCGCGCGCTGGCGTCGGCGCGGCAGCGGTAGAGTGCGGGCTTGTTCTTTACACCCTCTTAAGGAGAAAACGCATGGGATTGTTCAGTTTCATCAAAGGCGCTGGTGAAAAGCTGTTTGGCGGCAAGGAAGTCGAAGCTGCCGTGGCCTCCAGCGCACCCAATCTGGCCGAACTCAATGCCAAGGCCGGTGAAGCCATCAAGACCTATATCGAGCAGCAGAACCTGGGCCTGAGTGGCCTGGCCGTCAGTTTTGACGGCGCCAGCGGCAAAGTCACCCTGGCCGGTTCGGCACCCAGCCAGGAAGCCGCTGAAAAAGCCGGTCTGGCCGCAGGCAATGTCTCCAGCGTCAGCGAGGTGGACAACCAACTGCAATACCCGGCAGGCACTGCCTCGCAATACCACGACGTGGTCAGCGGCGATACGCTCAGCGCCATCGCCAAGAAGTATTACGGCGATGCCAACAAGTACATGCACATCTTCGAGGCCAACAAACCCATGTTGAGCGACCCGAACAAAATCTATCCCGGCCAGAAACTGCGCATTCCCCCGCTGTGATCCTGTAGTGCCCTGCGCCTAGAAAGCGCCGCCACGGCTAAGGCCCTGGTGGCGTTTTTTATGATCTCTTTCCCTGTCACATGCGCTGCCGCGCCTTGCCCCATCGATACATGAAGGTGCACGTACTGGCGCCAGCGCCAGTGCCCAGCGCAAGCGGGCTGGCAAGCATTGATCTGAGTAAGTGGAAAACGCTATTTGCGCGCGTTTGACAATGGCTTATAGCTATTTAAACAATAACATCTTGAGGTATTCCCTCTGCTTTTGACAGTGCGATAGGCTGTGTGTGGGGGGCGAAAACCTGCTCGGGTGGCGCGCCCGCCACACCCTTTGTGCCGCCTGGCGCCTGAGCCATGCCGCTGATCGTCTGCGCATCACCCGGTGGTGGTCTTCGTGCCAAGCTTCAGCATCCCGCCAAAGAACTGCCATGCAATCCACACCCCTCTTTCCTTCGGCGCTCCCCCGCTCCCAGGCAGGCTTTACCGCCGTTGAGCTGCTCACCGTCATTGCCGTGCTGGCTGTGCTGGCTGCACTGGCTGCCCCCAGCTTCAACAGCCTGATGGAGAGCTGGCGCGTGCGCCAGGCCAGCGAAGCCTTGCAGTCCAGCCTCTTTTTTGCCCGCTCCGAGGCCATCAAGCGCGGCGGCAACATCGTGGTGCGCAAGTTGCCCAACAACACCAATGGCTGCACCTCTGCCCCCGGCAATGACGACTGGGGCTGCGGCTGGCTTGTGTGCGACACCACTGTCAACGCCGCTTGCAACCCGAGCGGCACCGTGCTTCAGCGCTACGACACCCCGCCGCGCATCGAAGTCACCCGCAAAAGCGGCGGTGACCGCCTCATCCTGGATCGCTGGGGTGCCATTACGGGCACTTATGCCGGCTTCAGCCTTGTCCCCCTGGGGCGCCCCACTACCGATCCGGCCACCCGCGGCGTGTGCATGAACCGGGGCGGGCGCATTCGCGCCACCTTGCCGGCTGACACCCCTTGCAGTGGATGAACAAAAAGGCGCGATTGCCATGAAATCTCTTTCTCCTTACCGCCAGCGCGGCATCTCCTTGCTTGAATCCCTCATTGCCATGCTTGTCACGGCGCTGGGCATCCTGGGTATCCTGGGTATGCAAATGCGCACCCTGACCGACTCGCAAGCCAGCGTGCGCCGCACGCAGGCCATCCGCCTCATCGAAGACCTGGGCGAGCGCATGACTGCCCACCCCAATGCGCTGGGCTCCATGGGCAGCTACGTCATCGGATGGACAAGCGGTGTAACTCCTGCGTCTGCCGTCAATTGCGGCAGCACCAACTGCACCGGCGCGCAACTGGCGGCCTACGACATTGCAGAGTGGAAGCGCACCGTCCAGCGCACCATGCCGCAGGGCGATGCCAATGTCTTCATCGCCCCGGCCGATGCTGGCAGCGTCAACAACCAGCGCCAGCTGGGCGTCATGATCAGCTGGCGCGAAAACGAGCGCGACACCACTGCCAACTACCGCGACCGCATCGACGCCACCAAGGTGACTGGCAGCGGCGGCAGCCTCTATGACGGTGCGGGTTCGGCCGCCACATGCCCTTCTGGTCGCATCTGCCACCTGCAGTACTTGGCCGTGCCCGCCCGCTGCGCACCTTACACCCTCGCTGGCTCTACCCAGTACTTCTGCCCGGGGGCTTGAAAGCCATGTCCATGCACACCTTCATACTTGTACGTCCCTTGCCGCGCCACCTGTATCGGGCGCGCCGTCTTGCAACGCGTCCTTTGACAGCGCGTCTGACCCAGCGCGGTATTACCCTTATCGAGCTCATGATCGGCCTGCTGATTGGGCTGCTCGTCGTGGGGGTGGCCATTGCTGCGCTGATGGCCTCACGCGGCGTTTCGGGTACTGTCAGCGATGCCAGTGCCATCCATCAGCAGGGCGCTTATGCCATGCGCGTGATTGGGCAGCAGCTACGCCAGGCGGGCTCTCTATACCTCAACCCCAATCCAGGGGGGGCTGTGGCGGCTAACCGCATGGGGGCGGCCGTGGCCTTTGAAGTCCAGGCAGATGGCTCGGGTAACAATTTCGATCCATCCACGGACACCCTGTTTGACAGTCCCGGCACGCTCAATATTGGCTATCGCCGCTATGCCGACCCCGTCTTTACCGGTACCACTGCGCAGTCGCTCTCGCGCAACTGCGTGGGCGGCCCCGGTGATGGGGCCACCGGTGATGCGTACCAGCGCCTGGAAAGCATCTTTGAACTCAGTGGCACCGACCTGGTTTGCGGCGGCAACGACACGCGCAACGGCCGCCAGCCCGTTGTTCAGAACGTGGCCTCCTTCCAGGTGCGCTATCTCGTGCAGGATGCTGCCAGCACTCTGGGATCGCCCACGCTGCGTTACCGTGCGGCTAGCAGCATGACCGCGACCGACTGGTCTCGCGCGCAGGCGGTAGAAGTGTGCTTGGTGATCTTCGGCAACGAGCGCATGGACTTGCCAGCCGGCAGTACCTATCTGGACTGTGACAACAACCCCGTCAACCTTTCCACCCTCACCGGCGCACGCCAACAGCGCATGCACATGATGTTCCGCAACGTTTTCCAGTTGCGCAGCCAGGGTTTGGTGGGTTCGGTCATTTAAATCAAACGCACAAAACTGTCAGCGAGGCGGCTTTTGCTTCCGGGCAAAACCCGGTCAGTCGCTTTGCTTTCAATACCAAAACGGGCCGCTTTTTCAACGGGGCCGCGCACGCCTGCTGTCTTTTCTCATTTAGTTCACGCACGCCAAAGGCTCAACTGCCATGCTTCGCCATCGATCCACTTTGTCCCTTGTGCGCAGGCGCCAACGCGGCGTATCGCTGTTCGTCGTCATCGTCTTCGTGCTGCTGTCCATGCTGCTGGCTGTTTGGGCATCACGCACGGCCATCTTCAGCGAAATGCTGGTCAGCAACGATGCGGACCACCAGCGCGCTTTTGAGGCCGCCCAAGCGCTGTTGCAAGACGCGGAACTCGACATCCGCGGCGAAACCTCCACCGGCGCTGCCTGCGCTCCCGTGGCGGGCAATGATCGCATCTGCCGCCGTGGCAGCATTATGAAAATTCCGTTGGAAGCGCAAGAGGTTGCCACGCTTCTGGCCGATCTGGATGGTGTGGCGACCACCCGCTGCAAAGATGGCCTGTGCATGAAGCGTGCAGGCCGGCAGGATTTCTGGAACGCCACTGCCAGCACCACTCCGCCGGTCAATGCTGCGCTGGGCGAGGCCACGCTGGCCGCCATGGCGGTCAACGGCGTGGGCGCACGCTATGGCCAGTACACCGGCGCCCAGCCTGGGACCAGCACGGCCCCTGCCAATCCCATTCTTGCCGACACCGGTGCAGCCAACCGTGGCGGTTGGTACTGGATTGAAGTGCTGCCCTACGACGAAAGCAGCAAGACCTCCAGTCTCATCGTGCCGGCCGCAGGCCAGCCGCGCAACCTGCTGCGCCTAAACATCAATCCCAACGTCGTCTACCGCATCACCGCGCTGGCCTATGGCCGCCGCGCCGGCACGGTTGTCGTGCTGCAGCAAACCTACGTCCAGCAAAAACGCAGGGACTGATGCCTTTTCTCTCCCCCTGTTTTCATCAAGAGGAGCCTTCTATGCCTCGCCACGCTCGCCCCCATTTTCAAAAGAAACGCATCGCCGTCGCCACTGCCGCTGCCTTGGCGCCCGCACTGCTGTCCAGCGCCTGGGCGCTGAGTTTGGCTCAGTCGCCCCCAGGAACCGTCAAGCCCTACGTGGCGCCCAACGTGATTTTGTCGCTGGACGACTCGGGGAGTATGAGCTGGGCTGTTGGTGGGGCTGGAACACCCATACGTAGGGAGGTGCTGCGCAATGCTGTCACGGACGTTTTCAACGACCACACCCTGCTGCCCGACGGCAAAATCCGCCTGGCGTGGCAGGCCATGCACAATGCCGTGACCAATCCTGCCCACCAGCCCCTGCTGCTGAATTCAGCCAGCAACCTGAGGAACGGTATGCGCTCGTTGGAGGGCACGCACCGCGCCAATCTGCTGGCTTACATGGCTGCGTATGGTGCCAGCGGGGGGACGCCAACGCACAATTTGATGCAGCGTGCGGACAATTACATGCGTGGTGCGCTCAACATCAACAGTCCCTGGGCATTCAAGCCTGGCGTGCAGGCAACGCCTTATCTGGCGTGCCGACGTAACTACCACATCGTGTTGACCGATGGGGGTTGGAATGGAACGATGCTGCCAACCCCAGGTTCGCCCAATTTTGACGGCACGAGCCGCACCTTGCCGGATGGCGCGATCTACGACACCAGTTCGCCCCAGACGCAGATTTACCGCGACACCGAGGGCACAACCATTGCCGACTGGGCCATGTACAGTTGGGCGCAGCCCTTGCAAAACCCGGCCAGCCTGACAGGCGCCATGGTGCCCAGCACAGAGTATCTGCAAGCGCCAGCCACGGAAACGTTCACCAACCAGAGCACGGGTGCCAGCGTCACGCTGGATCGTTACTGGAACCCGCGTTACAACCCCGCCACCTGGCCGCACATGGTGACCTACACCATTGGCTTTAGCAACGATGCACTGCCTAAGGCCAACTACAATCCCACCAGCGGCGCCCGGATATGGACCCCAGCTTTTCTGAGTCCCACCACTATGGTGCCCTATGGCTACGACGGCAACTTTGCCGATTACGCCAACGGCCTTTACCGCTGGCGCGCCATTGGAACGGGTGCTTGGAATAACCTGAACGGGAATGACAAAGGCCACGACATGTGGCACGCCGCCATCAATGGCCGAGGCGGCTTTTATGCCGTGACCAAGGCAGAGGACCTGAAAGAGGCCTTCCGCGCCATCATTGGCAACATCAACTCTGCTGTTGATCCCAACCTCAGCTCATCGGCGGCCAGCGGCTCCAACGTGTCGCGCAACGAGGTGGGCATGTTCACCTCGTCTTACGACCCCACGGCAACGGGCAAATGGAGCGGTGACGTCACGGCCCGCACCGTCAGGCCCGACGGCTCTACCGTGCCTTCCCCCGGCTGGGGTGGGCAGGGCACGGCCGCCAAGCTGGATGCGCTGGGTTCGGTCAACAGCCGAGTGGTGCTGACCTGGAACACCCATTTGCAAGCCGATGGCAAGGAAACGGGCGGCACGGCTTTCCGCTGGACAACCGGAACGGCCAACCTGAGCATCCAGCAAAAGGACTGGATCAAGACAGGCCTGACCGGTGCCACGGCCGACACCGTGGGCGGACAGCGGCTGGAATTCATCCGTGGTGACCGCAGCCGCGAAGGCACCACCTTCCGCGAGCGTGGTTCGCGCCAGGGTGACATCGTGAACTCTGGCGTGTGGTACACCGGCGCGCCGGTGAGCAACTATGCGCTCAATGGCTACGCCGCCTTCACGCGCAACAACAAAAACCGCCCGCCCATGATTTACGTGGGCGGCAACGACGGTATGCTGCACGGCTTTTCCGCCACCGATGGCAGCGAAAAGCTGGCCTACGTGCCACGCGGCGCTATCTACAACCTGCACCACCTGACCGCTGTGGGTTATGAGAACAACCACCGTGCGTTCGTCGATGGCTCGCCCATGACAGGCGATGTGGACCTGGGCCCTGGCGTGCAAGACCCCTCGGCTCCCGGCTATGGCCCTGCTGACTGGCGCACCTTTTTGGTGGGCACCATGGGCGCAGGCGGCAAGGGCTACTTTGTGCTGGATGTGACGAACCCGGGCAATGCCCCGGGCAGCACTGCCCCTTCTTTTGAAGAAGCCAAGGCGCAAAACCTGGTTCGGCTGGATCGCACGCGTGGCCAGGGCGAGCCCGATCCTGATTGTGTGACGGGCCTGACCGCTACCCAGAGCGCCGTTTGCACGCAGGCGGTGGATGAGGACAAGGACATTGGCCACATCACCGCTGCGCCCGTGCTGGACGAAAACAATGGCTTGCGCACCAGCCAGATCACCCGCATGAGCAACAACCGTTGGGCGGTGGTCATGGGCAACGGCTACAACAGCACCAACCAGCGGCCTGTGCTGCTGATTCAGTACCTGGACGGTGCGCAGGAGTTGCGGCGCATTCCCGTCACAGCTGACGCACCGGGCACGGGCAACGCAACCGACAACGGCCTGGGTGCCCCGCGCGTGGTGGACCTGAATGGCGATGGCCGCGTGGACGTGGCCTATGCGGGTGACAACCTGGGCAATATGTGGAAGTTTGACCTGACCAGCAGCAACCCCACGCAGTGGAAGGTGGCCTTCAGCGGCGCACCGCTGTTCACCGCGCGTGGGCCTGCGTCGCTGGGTTCGGCGCTGCGTAACAAGGTGCAGCCCATCAGCGCACCGCCCACGGTGCGCGCCAATGACCGCATGCGCACGGGCGCCGGTGGCACGGGCTTGCAGGCGGTGGGCGGCATGATGGTGGCCTTTGGCACGGGCCGCAATGTGTCGATGACCGACCCGACCAACGTGGATGTGCAGACCCTGTACTCGGTGCTGGACAACACCCGTTACCGCACCACTGGCTCGGGTGACAGCGAACGCCTGGAAGTGCATCCTGGTGCCGGCACCTGCCCTGGCACCAATTGCGTGCCAGCGCCTGCTGCTCTGGGCACGGGTGTGACGGTGGCCCAACTGGCCGAGCAGAAGATTTCCAATGTGGGCAGCGACTGGGGGCGTATTAGCCCGGCCGATGCATCGCAGGAGCTCAAGCCCAGCACGTGGGGCACTTTCAACGGCTGGTATCTGGACTTTCCCGCGGTAGGCGAACGCCTGCTCAAAGCCATGGAGTATTACGACGGCAGCAACCTGCTGGCCGTGTATTCGCAAGTGCCGGCCAAGGGCTCGTATGGTGCCGCCAGCGTGAACGTGGAAAGCTGCGACACCACCACGGTCGATGCAGAGCGTCAGTTCCTCACCCTGGTCAACATCATGGACGGCAAGCGCCCTTCGGTGCAGGTGATGGACATGAACGGGGACGGCGTCTATACCCCGGCGGACGGTGGCGTGTCTCGCAAAGAGGTGGATGCCGGCGCGCACACGCTGCTGGCCCAGGGCGCCAAGATGGTGGACGTGAGTGTGAGGGATAACAAGCTCAATATGGCTCGTTTGCCCGAAGAATCGCTGCGCCCCAGCTGGCGCCAGCTGCGCTGAGCCCAGCCGGTGTCCGTGCATTGAGATGAGCGCCTGCGGCAGTCCAGATCATGTGCATAAGCGTTATCCATGACCAAAAGTGGTGGCGCTGCCCCTGCACAAAAGACTGACCGCAGGCCGTGTGAACCGTATCAGACAAGCGAACAAGATGATGAAACTCCCTAGCAAACGGCAGGCAGGCTTTACCCTGATTGAGCTGATGATCGTGGTGGCCGTGGTGGGCATTCTGTCGGCCCTGGCCTACCCGAGCTACCAGGAATACGTGCGCCGCGGTCATCGTGCCGAGGCCCGCACCGCCCTGCTGCAAGCCCAGTTGTGGCTGGAGCGCAGCATGACGGCCACGGGCACTTACCCGGGGGTTTTGGCCACGTCGCTGACATCGGTGCCCAATGGGCGCTACGCCATCAGCTACGGTGTGACCAGCACTGGCGGTGTGGTGACGGGCTACACCCTGACGGCAACACCGCAAGGTGCGCAGGCGGGAGACCGCTGTGGCCGTTTTGGGCTGAGGCATACTGGCGAACGCCTCATTGACAACAACCCCAGCCATACGCTGTTGAGCGAGTGCTGGGGCAAGTGATGGCGTGATAGCTGGCATCTGATAGCAGGGTTAATTTGCTATCAATTAAATAGCTTCTGCCGCGCTCTGGGCGCGCGCAAACGGCCTTTTTGGCTTGCTTTTTTGAGTGTCCCTGTCCTTGTTCCTGCCTCTGCCTTGAATTTGCGCGGCATTGCATGGCAAACGGCTTTGGTTGGGCGGTGGCCCCTGCATAAGCAGGGGCTATTTTTTGGTTCTTCGCGGAAGTCCGGGGTTTGGCAAAAAGAAAAGCGGTGCTGAC
>JAUNHQ010000083.1 GCA_030535425.1 Pseudomonadota bacterium
GATCCCGCTGATCCCGCTGATCCGCCCGCCAGCGCCGCCTCTTTTTGAGCACAGCCTTAGCGGGTGCCACACAGGATGTTTTCAACCCACCCGCTGCGCTGGCAGGTTCTGGGTACACCCCTTTTTTCGTAGGAGGCTTTCAGCATGATGCAAGACTTTCAAGGCAAAACCGCCGTGCTCACCGGCGCGGCTTCCGGCTTTGGGCTGGAATGCGCGCGCATTGCCGCCCAGCGTGGCATGAACGTGGTGCTGGTGGACGTGCAGGCCGAGCCGCTGGCCGCTGCCGACGCGCAAATCCAAGCCCTGGGCGCGCGCACCCTGGCCTGCCAGGTGGACGTGAGCCAGGCCGAGGCCATGGACCGCTTGGCACAGCAGGTGCATGACCGCTTTGGCGCGCCGCACTTCGTGTTCAACAACGCTGGCGTGGGCGCAGGCGGCCTGGTGTGGGAAAACAGCGTGAAAGACTGGCAATGGGTGCTGGGCGTGAACCTGTGGGGCGTGGTGCACGGCGTGCGCTGCTTCACCCCGCTGATGCTGCAAGCCGCCCGCCAAGACCCGGCCTGGCGCGGCCACATCGTCAACACCGCCAGCATGGCCGGGCTGCTGACCCCGCCCAACATGGGCGTGTACAACGTCAGCAAACACGCCGTGGTGGCCCTGACCGAAACGCTGTACCAGGACTTGCGCCTGGTCACCGACCAGATCAGCGCCAGCGTGCTGTGCCCTTACTTCGTGCCCACCGGCATCACCCAGAGCGAGCGCAACCGCCCCGCCAGCCTGGCCGCCGAGGCGATGACCAACAGTCAGCGCGTGGGCCGCGCCATGATCGATAAGGCCGTGGGCAGCGGCAAAGTCACCGCCGAGCAGGTGGCGCAAAAAGTGTTTGCCGCCATCGAGCAAGACCAGTTCTACGTCTTCAGCCACCCGCACGCGCTGGGCAACGTGGCCGCGCGCATGCAGGCCATTGTGGACATGCAGCAGCCCCCCGACCCCTTTGCCGAGCGCCCCGAAGTGGGCCAGAGCCTGCGCGCCGCGCTGCGGCAGGCGGGCCCCTGATCTGGCAGGGGCATGGGCTTAACACCCAGGCCATGTGACGCTATGCGGCCAAAAGGCGCTTTTATTTCGATAGCTAAAAGCCCTTTATATTCAAGCTCAATTGGCCTTTTTGATTAATGTTCTGGTAGCCGAATCAGAGCGCCAGGCCCGCCATGGCGCACATAAAAAAACCGCCCGGCGGCCCTAGGCGGCCGGGCGGGGGTGAGAGGGCAACCCCGGCCGGGGTGCTTACTTCGGTGCCAGGCGGATGGCGCCGTCCAGGCGAATCACCTCGCCGTTGAGCATGTCGTTTTCAATGATCTGCTTGACCAGCTTGGCGTAGTCCGCCGGGGTGCCCAGGCGGCTGGGGAAGGGCACGCCAGCGGCCAGCGCGTCCTGCACTTCCTGGGGCATGCCAAACAGCATGGGCGTGCCAAAGATGCCGGGGGCAATCGTCATGTTGCGGATGCCGTTGCGCGCCAGATCGCGCGCGATGGGCAGCGTCATGCCTACCACGCCGCCCTTGCTGGCCGAATACGCGGCTTGGCCGATCTGCCCGTCGTACGCGGCCACGCTGGCGGTGGAAATGAGCACGCCGCGCTCGCCGGTGGATTCAGGCTCGTTCTTGCTCATGGCCTCAGCGGCCAGGCGGATCATGTTGAACGTGCCCACCAGGTTGACCATGATCGTCTTGGTGAACACCTCCAGCTTGTGCGCGCCGCCCTTGCCCACGGTTTTTTCCGCCGGGGCAATGCCCGCGCAGTTGACCAGGCCCATCAGCTTGCCCATGGACACGGCCTGGGCCACCACGGCCTGGCCATCGGCTTGGCTGCTCACGTCGCATTTGACGAAAGCGCCGCCAATGTCCTTGGCCACGGCCTCGCCTTTTTCGGTCTGCATGTCGGCGATGACCACCTTGGCCCCTTCGGCCGCCAGCATGCGCGCCGTGCCTTCACCCAGGCCCGAGGCGCCGCCGGTGACGATGAAAACCTTGTCTTTGATCTGCATATGTGCTGTGCTCCTTTCGTTGATGTGCTGGTGCAGTCTGCGCATTATCGACAGCGTTTTGGCTTGCAAATAAGAATTGTTCTCATATACTGAGCATCTGACCATCCACCTGATCGCAAGAGGTTGCTGCCCATGCCTGTCCCTACCTGCCCACCTGCCGAGGAGGAATACCAGATGCCCGCTGCCGAGGCGCTGCTGGCGGGCACCCTGGCCTTGCTGACGGGGCTGGCCCAGGCCGGCGCGCGTGACATGCCTGCTGCGGCCCATGCCGAGGCCATGCGTGCCAAGGTCGTGAGCAACCTGCATGCCCTGGCCGATCACCCGGGCCTGAGCGCACCCATGCGCCAGATGCTGCTGCGCCTGCACAGCCGCTGGCAGGCCGAAATGGGCGTGCCCGCCGATACCCGCCTGCCCGAGCGCGCGCTGTGGCTGCCCAGCCCGGCTGCTTTGCAATGAGCGAACCCTGGCCTCCGCTGCTGCCGTGCGCGCTGGCGCAAGAGCATGGGGCAGTGCTGCGCCACTGGGGGCGCGTGCAGGAGAGGGTGAGCCAGCAGCTGTGTGCTCAGGCGCGCCGATGCGAGGCGCTGGAAGCCGAGGTGCTGCACTGGCGAGCACGCTGGATGCTGGCCACCACGCACATGGCCTGGGGGCTGGGCTGGCCCGGCCTGCCAGCACGCGCGGGGCCGGCACGGGCGGCGCAGGGCGCACGGCCCGCACCCGAAGAAAAAGCGCCCACGCTAAACAGCGCCACGGATGTCATTTGCCAGACCGGCTGTGCCGGCCATGCCCACCCCTGGCGCAGCCAGGAGGGCGAATGCGCCTTGACCGGCAGTGACTGCACGCGTGTGCCGCCTTTGGCGCGCAGTCAGTCATGAAAGCTACGTTTTGTGTAGCTTAAAACCCTTTTAAATAAAGCGCAAAAGGCCTTTTTGGCTGGCAATCCCTGCTGCTTGGCAATGGGCAAGGGCGCCGCGCCAGCCACGCGGCCAGCGCGCAGGCGGCCAAGGCCCACAGGCCGCTGCCCAGGATGGCGCCCAAGGAGCGGTTGGAAAACGAAGGCTGCGCCAAGGCCACGTGCAGCACGCTGCCCCAGCTGCGTGCCTGCGGCGGCAGCCAGGTGTTTGCGGCGCGGCCCGGTGCATCCCACCAGATCAGCCAGGCCGCCAAAGCCGCGCACAGCAGGGCCGCACCCGCGCAGACCCAGACCGCAAGCGAAGCCAGGCGCGCCCGCGGGCTGAGCCAGGCCAGCCCCAGCACGCCCAGCAACACCCAGCCGGGCCCGGCCAGCCAGCGCAGCCGTTCGATACCGGGCAGGTACGCATCGGTCAGCGATGCCGTGGCCGCCTGCGCGTACAGCAAGGCCGCGTACAGCAGCAGCCAGGGCGCACACCGCCAAAGCCTGAAAGGCGGCGGGTTCATGTTGCTTTTATTTTGATAGCTGCTCGCGCGCTTCTGGCGTGCGCAAAAGGCCAATTTGACCGATAAGCTGCGCCGCATCTTCCAGGCAGCGCATGTCCAGCAGCAGCTGGTCTTGGGCCACGCGGCCGATGACGGGCAGGGGCAATTGGCGCAAGGCGGTGGCCAGTTGCTCCAGCGCGCGGCCCTTGCCGGTTTTGGCCGTGGGGGCCACGGCCAGGCCGGCCGAGGGCAGGCGCTCGATGGGCAGCGAGCCGGAGCCGATTTGCCCTTGCAGCGGCACGCATTGCACGCTGAACGCATCGCCAAAGGCCACGGACAGCGCCGCTTGCAAGGCGGGCTGCACGGCGCGGGCGGTGGCTTCAATGTCGGCCAGCGGGCGGGTGAGCAGGCGCAGCGTGGGCAGGTCTTGCGCCAGCTTTTCGGGGCGCAGGTAGAGCATGAGGGTGGCCTCCAGCGCGGCCAGGGGCAGCTTGCTCATGCGCAGGGCGCGCTTCATGGGGAATTTGCGAATGCGGGCCACGGCCTGGCGCGTGCCCACGATCAGGCCGGCCTGCGGGCCGCCCAGCAGCTTGTCGCCGCTGAAGGTGACCACGTCGCAGCCGGCGCGCAGCATCTCTTGCGGCGTGGGCTCGCGCGGCAGGCCGTAGGCGGCCATGTCGATCAGGGCGCCGCTGCCCAGATCGGTGGCCACGGGCAGGCCGCGGGCGTGGGCGATTTGCGCCAGCGTGGCCTCATCCACCGCGCGGGTAAAGCCCTGCACGGCGTAGTTGCTGGTGTGCACTTTCATCAGCAAGGCGGTGCGCTCGGTGATGGCGCGCTCGTAGTCGTGCGGGTGGGTGCGGTTGGTGGTGCCCACCTCCACCAGCTTGGCGCCGGCGCTTTCCATCACGTCGGGCATGCGAAAAGCCCCGCCAATTTCCACCAGCTCGCCGCGCGAGACGATGACCTCGCGCCCCCGCGCCAGCGCGGCAATGCTCAGCAGCACGGCGGCGGCGTTGTTGTTGACCACGGTGGCCGCTTCGGCGCCGGTGAGCTGGCACAGCAGCTCTTCCACGATGCTGTCGCGGTCGCCCCGCTGGCCGCTGGCCAGGTCGTATTCGAGGTTGTTGGGGCCTTGCATGACGGCCAGCAGGTGCTGCAAGGCGCTGTCGGCCAGCAGGGCGCGGCCCAGGTTGGTGTGGATGACGGTGCCGGTGAGGTTGAGCACGGGCCGCATGCGGGCAGCCAGCCGCTGGGCCACGCGGGTGTGCAAGGCGGCGGCCAGGGCGTCGGGCTGCACGTCGGCCAGGGGTAGCTGCCCAGCCAGCGCCTGGGCGCGCACATCGGCCAGCAGGGCGCGGGCTTGATCGGCCACCAGGCTGTGCCCATGCTGGGCCAGCAAGGCGGCGGCCTGGGGGTGGTGCAAGAGTTTGTCGAGCGCGGGCAGGTCTTGGGGGCGGGCGGTGGCGGTCATGGCGGCAAGGGGCAGGGGCGGGTGGGCACAGGTGTTGGCGGCGATTGTGCCGCCGCCAAGTGGCGCCAAGTGGGCTAGCCATGCACCCGCCTGCGTTGGCCGCTACAGGCTCACGCGGTCTTTTTCAATGACTTCGCGCCAGCGCTTGATCTCGCTTTGGATCAGGCGGTCAAAGTGCACGGGCCTGCCGCGCGGTCAGTGCGTTGCAGGCGGTGGTGGCTTCGTTACGGCCGGGGTTGTCGAGGGCGCCGCAGTCGCGCGCAGGCGCTGGGCAACTTCCCGCTTCAGGCGTTCAAAGCCGGGGGATTGGCGCAGCAGGCGCGCGCCGATTTCGCGCAGGCGGTCCACGTCTTCGGCAGGCAGGCGAAAGCTGGTGGGCAGGCGCTGGAAATAGGTGCGCTCTTTTTCGTCCTCGATGGTGTCGAAATCCACGGTGATGAGCCAGGCTTGCACGTCGTCGGGGTTGGGGCGGCCGCGTTCGCGCAGGCGCTGACGCATCAGGCCCGCGCCGTGTTCGACCGCCCGGTCCAGGTGTTCCAGCGTTTCGGTGGTGAAGCGGTCGGTGACGTTGCTGATGGCAAAGGCCATGGCGCTGAGGGTGGGGACTTCAGAGCTGGCGTCCAGCTCGGGCATTTCGGGGCGGGTTTGGGCGTTGACGAGGATGTGGACGATGCGCCGCAGATCGCCAATGTTTTCGTTTTCGGGCATGGCATTGCTGTCGCCGCCGGCCAGGTCCATGCGGTCCAGCATGGCCCGCACCCCCAGGTTGTCGGACAGGCCGCCGTCGAGCAGGTGCACGTAGCGGCGCAAGGGGTTGGTGTAGGACATCAGGTCATTGGCCAGGGTGTAGCGCCGCTGGGACGATTCGCTGCGTTGCGCGGCTTTCCGGATCCAGGAGGGCATGGTGTAGCCGCAGCTGCCCGAGCGGTTGGCCAGGGTAATAGGCGAAAAGGCCACGGGCACGGCGCTGGAGGCGGCCACGGCATTGGAGACGGGGTAGCTGCTGAGGTCGGCGCACAGCACGTCGAACATGTCTTGCGTGAACTCGAAGCGGTTGGTGCGCGCCATGTCGCTGGCGTTGATGATGATGAAGGGGCGCGAGCCGTCTTGCGCGGCGCGGGCCATGTCGCCGAAGGTGCGGCTCTCGAACAAAAGGCCGTCCAGATACTCGGCCACCACGTTGCTGCGGCCAAAGTAGGGGGAGGTGATGCGCGCCAGATTGGGCGGCGAGAAAAGGGCGCGGATGATGTCGCCCTGCACGTCGCGCTTTAAAAAACGCGATTCAAAGTCGGTGAACAGGCGGTCGCCAAACAGGCCGTAGTAGGCCGCAGGGTAGCTGCCGCCCGACACGCCGGTGATGCGCTCCACCACGTCCAGCAGGCGCACGCTGCCGCCTTCGGGCACGGGCACGCGGGTGAGCTTCAGCTCTTGCAGCACGCCGTAGGCCAGGGCGGCCGCACGGGTGCCGCCGCCTGAAAAGCTCATGGACACCGTCAACCCCTGGCGGCTGTGGGCACGGTAAGCCAGCGCCACGCGGTAGCCTTGATCGGGTTGGATTTGGGTGATGCTGTCGTTCAGCGGGGCGCGGGTGCTGCGCAGCCGATGAGCAGGCTGGCCAGCAACGGGGCGGCCCAGGCGGCCAGGCGGGTAGGGCAGGCAGTAGTCATGACGTCAAGATGCTGAGACAGGCTTTCTTCAGGCGCGGGCAGAGCCTGACTCGGGCGTGTCTCCCTCGCCAAACAGCAGCATCAGGTTCACGCCGTGGCGGGCAAAGCCCGCTTCAGACACCAGCAAATCCAGCGTGAGGGTGGCCAGATCGTCCGCGGCGGGCTCGGCGTGGGGGTCTTTGTTCAGGCGCACGATTTTCAGGTAGTGGCCGCAGCTGTCGCAGGTTTCGGCCTGCACGGTGTCTTGCACGGCGGTGGGCTTGCCCTCGGGCGTGCTGGGAGTGTCGGCGGCTTGCAGGCTTTGGTAGTGAATGCCCTGGGTGCTTTCGCAGTGGGTGCATTTGACGCGCACCATGTGCCACTGGGCGTTGCACACGCTGCAATGCAGGTAGCGGTAGCCGTCGGCGTCGCCGCCAATGCGGGTGATGCTGGCCGTGGGCAGGCTGCCGCAGCAGGGGCAGCGGGTGGCGTCCTGGGCATAGCCCCAGGCGCTTTCAGCGTGGGCGCTGGCATCGGCGCCAGCCGGGCGGTTTTGGGCATGGGCGGCCTGGGTGGCGCGCACCAGGTGGGTGAAGTACACCTGAAGGCCCGCCGCAATCAGCGGGGCGGCGGCAAAGTCCAGCCCCAGCATCACGCCGGTGAGCAGGCGGTCGGCCTGCTGGTTGAGCTTGTCTGCGGGCAGGGCGCGCACGGCTTGCACGCTGGCGCGGGCGGGGCTGTCGGCAGGCAGCGCATCGGCCAGCTGCTCCAGCAGCGTGCGCAGGCTGCTTTGCCAGGCCACATCGCGCGGCCAGGCGCTGACGGCCAGGGCCGGCTGGCCGCTTTGGGCGGCGGCCTGCAACTGCTGGGCGCTGGGCAGGGGCACGGCGGGAAAGCTTTGCAAGGCCCGGTCCTGCGCCTCGGCCAGCTGGGCAATGAACATCAGGTAGTCGCGCATGGCGTGGCCCGCAGCCAATTGGCGCAGACGCAGGGCGCGCTGGGCAAACACATCGGCCTCAGGTGTACGCAGGCGGGCAAAGTTCTGCCCCGCGCGCAGGGCGATTTCTTCAGGGGTGAGCAGGCGGGTGGTGGTCATGCGACAAAAAGCAGGGCTGGAAAGCGGATCAACGCAAACGCTGAAGTGTCGCATTCTTGGCGCGCTTGCCTTTGCAGCGGCCGGGCCGCAAAGCCGATGCGCCATAGCCGGCGCATGGCAGGGCAAGCGGTTCAGTGCCCAGGCTTTTCCAGGCCGAACCGCCAGGGGGCATCGTCTGAGGCGCGGTGAATCAGCCCATCCTTGACCAGCTGCGCGTGCACGGCAACGGCGGTGTGGTAGCCCAGGTGCAAATGCCGCTGCCAGTAGCTGATGCTGGGCGTGACGGCTGGCCAGCTGCCCCGGCCGATGTGGGTGGCGATGTGCGCGAGCGCCTGTTCATAGCCCAGGTTGTGCGCAGGGTTGGCCATGTCCCGCAGGGCGAACAGGTGCCGCAAAGGCGGAGCTGCGCCTGGGGCGCCGGTGTGGGGCCGGGGGTTGGGGGCGCAGCAGCCAAGCCATTGCCAGGGGTGGTGCACCAGGCGGGCATGGTCAAAGCCCTGGTCCTGGTGCACGAAGACCCACGGTGCCGTGGCCAGCTCGTGCGCGATCCAGCGAGCCAGCGGCTCGTACAGGTGCGTGCGGCGCAGCGCAAAGGCCGAGGCAAAGAGGGTCTGCCGTGCGGGCTCTTGCAGGTAAGGGTCGGCATAGCGCCCATGCCCCATGGGGTGTGGAAACACGTCCAGATCCATCAGCCGGTCCACGCAAGTGCCTTGGTGGCTGACGCTGACGTGGACGTTGTTCTTGCTGACTTGCAACAGCAGGCGGCCTTGTGCGCGGCGTGACAGTGCGCCAAAGGCAAAAACAAGCTGCTGGTCAGTGCGCTGGATGAGGCGCGGTTTTAAAAGGACGGACGCTTCGTGTTGGCCCAGCCACGCGGCAAATGCTCTTTGCCAGCGTGGCCGGGCGCGGTAAAGCCGTTTTTGTGGGGTGTTCATCTGTGCGACGCATGAAGATCAAAGCCCCCGAAAGGGGCTCAAGCCACTTTTGGGGACTGGGGTGTGACAGCATGTGCAGCGCAGTATTCATCTTCATGCGACGGATTGGGTCGCGTGGGCTTGGGCCTCAGCCGTCATAGCGGGCAGCCGCCCGCCGCAGGGCTTGGCCCATGCGCTGGCGCAGTGCCGTGGGGGCCAGCACTTCAATGGCGTCGCCCTGGCTCATCAGCCACCAGTGCAGCTGCCAGGTGTCTGCCACGGTGGCTGTGAGCAGGCCGCTGGCGGTGTCCAGCTGCTGGTCGGGGGACAAAGGCGTTTCCCGCAGGATGACGGCCAGATCGGGGGCCACCTTGGCGCGCAATGCCCAGTGTTCGCCCTGGCCAAATTGCCCGCCGTTTTGGCGCAGCCAGTCGTCCAGCGAAAAGCCGGCGGGGCGGCGCGCGGGCGCGTAGGTGCGCTCGGCACTGTGCATGCGGTGCAGGGCAAACAGGCGCGGGTCGTCATAGTCCCAACTGGTGGCCAGCAGGTAGATGACCGGCCCCCGGTTGATCAGGGCCAGCGGGTGCAGCTGCATGGCCGGGCGCTCGCCTTGCGCCTGGCCTGTTTCAGCGCTTAAAAGATGCGCGGCGCTGGTGTAGCGCACCAGCAGCTGCTCGGCCGCGCCCAGCGCGTCTTGCACGGTGGCGAGCACGTCCTCGTCGATGCGGGGCGGCTGCAAGGGCGCGCCGTCTGAGACAAAGCGGCAATGCGCCTCCCATGCCGGCTTGCGTCCGTCCAGCGCGGCCAGTTTTTGCCGCGCTTGTTCAAAGCGCTGGGCCATGCTTTGCACGATGGCGTCGGGCAGCAGGGGGCGGATGGCTTGCTCGATCAGTTGCAGCGACACCGCTTCGGCCACGGTCAGGCCCGACAAGTCCAGCGCGGTGCCTTCTGCCCAGCGCCAGCCAAAGGGCTTGCTTTTGTCGTTGCACTCCATGCGGAAAACCCCTGCCAGCTCCACCAGGTCGCGTTGCAGGGTGCGCGGGGTTACTTCAAAGCCCTGGGCGCGCAGCAGGTTTTCCAGCTCGGCCACGCTGATGCCCGGCCCGCGCCGGGGCAGGGCTTTGAGAATTTCCCACTGGCGCGCCAGTGTGCGGCGGGTGGTGGCGTTGGGCATGGCAGCGGCTGGCAAAAAAAGTGGGCAGGCCGAAATTGTTGCCCAAGGCGTTGGCGGCGTTCAGCCCTTCAGGCGCTGGTCAATCTGCTGCAAGGCGTGCAGCGCGCCCAGCGGCAGGCCTATGTCATACGGGCCACTAACGTTGGGCGCGCGCGGGTTGATGCGGAGCAGGCGCGCGTGCTGCGCCGCCAGCTTGTGCCGCGCCTGCGCGGCCAAGCGGCGCACCGTGGCAATGGCCGTGCCCGCGCCCAGCTCAATCACTAGCAACCGGTGGCCTGCCTGCTGCTGGCGCGCCAGCCAGGCCTGCAAGCGCGCGTGCTGCGCGTCGCGGCGCTGGCTGCTCCACTGCCAGTCGTCAAACATCAGCACATTGGGCCGCAGCACCGCGCCGCACTGCGGGCAGCGCGGCAGCACACCCAGCCAGCGGCAAGCGGCCTCGTCCACGCGGGGCTGCACGGCATTGGCTGGCCAAATGCTTTCTGAACAGGGCTGGCTGCATTGCAGGTGGTGAATGGAGCCGTGGCACTCTTCAATGGCCTGCTCGTCAAACCCCGCTTTTTGAAACTGCCCATCCACATTGCTGGTGAACACGAAACAGCCCCCCGGCATACTTTGCCCCCATTGGCGCAGCAGCGCAAAACCCGGGTGCAGCTGCGTGCGGCGGTACAGCGCCAGCCGGTGGCCGTAAAAACCCCAGGCCAGCGCCGGATCGCGCTGAAAGTGCTGGGCATTGGCGGCGTCGGTAAACGACAGGCGCGCCCGCCCCAGGGCCGGGTAAGCGGCCCAGAACCCCTGGTCGCCCCGAAAATCCGGCAGCCCCGAATCCACCCCCATGCCTGCGCCCGCGCACACCAGCAGCGCCTGGGCCTGCGCCACCAGGGCAGCGGCGCGCCCAAGCTGCTCAGCCAGCGGTGTGGCGTCTGGCGAATCGGTCTCCATACCTGTGTCCATGGTTTTTCTCACTTCTCACAGGTCTTCGCCATAGTCCGGCGCATCGTGGTGCTGGTTGCGCATGGCTGCGTTCAGAGGCAGGCAGCAGAAGGTGACCTGGCTGCTGCGCATGCGGCCATCGGGGTGTTCCAGATAAGCCTCCAGCTCTTGGTACACGGGGTGGGCCGGGTCGTAGGGCACGTCCACATACACGTCGCCGAAATAACCGCACAGCAAAAGCCCCTCATCCGGGCAAAACGGCCCGCAAGGCTGCCAGCCAATGCCTTTGGCATCGAGCCAGTCCAGCACCTGCTGCCGCTCGGGCATGTTTTTCCAGTCGCTGGCGTGGTCGTGGAGCAAAGCCCACATCTCACGCGCCTGCATGTCTGCGGATGAAGGCAGGGCTTGACCCTCAGCGTCCTTGCGCAAAGGGGCATGAAACGTGATGAACAAGACATCGCGCTGCTTTTGCCGGGCAATGCGATCAATGGTGTGGATCAGCATGGGCATGCTGGGCTTCCTGTTGAGGATGCTCAAGGCCAGTTGCTTGAGCGTTGATCTGGCGCTCTGTTTTTAATAGCTTTTGCCACCTTTTGTTGGACGATTTCAGCATGAAAACGCTTGATTAGCCCCCTATCACAGGCACACCCCTTGAACAGCACCGCAAGCGCCTCCAGCTGGTATTTCATCCAGTCTTGGAGGCTGTCATGCCCATCAATCCCATCCAATTTCAAGCCGGCCTGTCCTTGCCAGAGTTCATGCAGCGCTATGGCAGTGAGCAACAGTGCGAGCAGGCATTGATTGCTGCCCGCTGGCCCCAGGGCTGGCGCTGCCCGCGCTGCGATGGCACACAGTTTTGGCCTACTCAAGACAGCCACGCCCGCCGGTTGTGGCAATGCTCCGGCTGCGACTATCAATGCTCGGCCACCGCCGGCACCGTCTTGGAGCACACCCGCCTGCCTTTGACCAAGTGGTTTCTGGCGCTGTATTTGCTCACCCAGCACAAAAACGGCATCAGCGCTTTGGCGCTCAAGCGCCAACTGGGCATTGGCTACAACAGCGCCTGGCTGCTCAAGCAAAAGCTGCTGCAGGCGATGTACCTGCGCGATCAAGCGCGCCCGCTTGTCGGGCGCGTGGAGATTGATGATGCCTAT
>JAUNHQ010000144.1 GCA_030535425.1 Pseudomonadota bacterium
GTGTGGTGCCAGGCGCGCACCAGGTGGTCGCTGGCGGCCTTGCTGGCGCTGTAGGGGCTGTTGGGTTCGTACACGTGGTCTTCGGTAAAGGCCGGCGCATCGGGCGCGAGCGTGCCGTACACCTCGTCGGTGGACACGTGCAGAAAGCGAAAAAGCGCTTTTTCCCCTTCAGGCAGCGTCAGCCAATGGGCGCGCGCGCATTCCAGCAGGCGGAAGGTGCCGACGATGTTGGTGTCAATGAAGTCTTGCGCGCCGTGGATGGAGCGGTCCACGTGGCTTTCGGCAGCAAAGTTGACGATGGCGCGCGGGCGGTGCTCGGCCAGCAGGCGGGCGATCAGCGCCGCATCGCCAATGTCGCCTTGCACAAAGTGGTGGTGCGGGTTGCCTTGCAGGCTGGCCAAGTTGACCAGGTTGCCGGCGTAGGTGAGCTTGTCCAGATTGAGCACCGGCTCATCGCTTTGCGCCAGCCAGTCCAGAACGAAGTTGCTGCCAATGAAGCCGGCGCCGCCGGTGACGAGAATCATGGTGGGGATACGTGATGAGCAAACGCCCGCGCAGGGCATGGCCGGCGGGTTGGAAGGCGGGCATTATTTCACGCCCCTTGTGCCTGTCGGCCCGTGATCAGGCCCATGGCTCAATAGCTGCTTGCAGCTGATACAAAAGCGTTTCAAGCCTGCCGGGCTGAAGTGCCCCGGGGGCACATCGGCCAGGCGCAAGCGGCGACAATGCGGCGTCTTGCCTGGTTTGGCCAGCGCGTTTGTTCTGCACACGATTTATTCCGTTTTTTGTCCATGTCCACATCCTCCTCCCAATCCTCTTGCGAGGCACCGGCCAGCGCCCCCGGCGCCGAACATTCGCACAACATCTGGCTGGCCGGCCTAGGCGCACTGGCGCGCGCGCAGGCCGAGGGCAGCAAGGCATTTGACGCCTTGGTCAAGCAGGGCCTGGCACTGCAAAACCAGACGCAGGCGATGGCCCAGGAGCAGCTGGCCGAGGCCGCCCAGCGCATGGAAGCCATGGCCGCCAGCCCTGTAGGCGCAGGGCGCTGGAACGCGCTGGAAGGCATCTTCGAGCAGCGCGTGGCGCGCGCCGCCGAGCGCCTGGGCCTGCCCGGTGCCGACACCGTGGCCCGGCTGGAGGCGCGTATTGCCGCGCTGGAACAAGCCCTGGCCGCCGCGCAGGCCGCACCAGCCAGCATCCCCCGCAAAACCCAGGCTGCCGCCAAGCGCGCCCCTGCCAAGCGGACTGCTTAAACGCCGCCTTCGCCCCGTTGCCTGCCACGCCCATGACCCTTGCCGCCCCGGCCCTGGCCGCTTTGCCGCCGATACAGCCGCCTGCCCCCCGGCGTGCGCTGGTGCTGGCTACGCTGGCCGCACTGGCGCTGCACGCCGCACTGCTGCTGGGCTGGCCCGCGCTGGATCAGACCGTGCGCGCGGGCAGCGCGCTGGGTGCCGTCACCACCCGCGTGATCGTGCAGGCACCGCCTGCCCCACCCGCAACAGCCGCCCCACCCGCACCGCCAGAATAGCCTAAT
>JAUNHQ010000084.1:0-5386 GCA_030535425.1 Pseudomonadota bacterium
CAGCACCGCTTTTCTTTTTGCCAAACCCCGGACTTCCGCGAAGAACCTTTTTTTTGGCTCTTGATTTCATTTTTTTCTGAAATATCCATTTTTTCCAGCACAGGAGATGCCCATGCCCGCTGACCGCCCCGCCACCTACCCACTTACGCTGTTTTACGACGCCTCGTGCCCGCTGTGCGCGGCGGAGATGGGCGCACTCAAGCAGCGCGATGCGCAAGACCTGCTGCGCCTGGTCGATTGCTCGGCCCCCGGCTTTGACGGCGCGCCCGCAGGCTGCGCCCCTGCCGATCTGATGCGCCTGCTGCACGCGCAAACCGCCGACGGGCGCGTGCTGGTGGGCGTGCCCGCGTTCGAGGCCGCCTACGCCGCCGTGGGCCAGCGCACCGTGGTGGCTGCGCTGCGCCTGCCCGGGTTGCGCGCTCTGGCCCAGTGGCTGTACCCGCACCTGGCGCGCCACCGCCAGCGCCTGCCGCGTGCGCTGGCGCCCCTGCTGTGGGGGCGCACGGCGCGCTGCGCGGCAGCGGGCAGTTGCACCTTGCCAGGCGCCAAGTAAGCCCATCGCACGGCTGCCCCTTCTTTTTGCTTTCAACAAGGAGCTTTTCACATGCCCAACCCTGCACTTGAGCTGAGCCTGCTGCTCACCGCCATGGCGGTGGCCACTGCCGCCCCGCTGCTGGCGGTGAGCTACCTGCGCCCCATCCTGCGGCGCGTGCTGCAACACCTGTGCCCAGACGAAGGCGTGGCCGACTTCTGGCTGCGCTGCTGCCAGCTGCTGGCCTTGTGCGGCAGCCTGGTGCTGACCCTGCTGCTGGGCCACTTCGGCGCCGGCCAGCCGCTGGCCGAGGTGTTGCACCGCAGCCTGCTGCTGGCGGCGGGCGGTGTCTTTCTCAGCGTGGGCTTCATCGCGCGCAGCGTGTGGTCGCAAGTGCGGCGCCAGCAGGCGGATGCGCGGCAGGCCACCTGGCTGGATGACGCACGCGCAAGCCCTATTTCCGCTGCACCCGCCGCACCTGCCGCACCTTCGGCCCCCAATCCCCCCGCTGCCGTGCAGGTGCCGTCATGAACGCCGCCATGAACGCCGACTCAGCCCCCACCCCGCGCGCCCGCGTGCTGCTGCTGGGCGCCAGCGGCTTCATTGGGCGCCATGTACACCAGGCGCTGCTGGCGGCCGGGCACACCGTGCGCGTGGCAGGCCGCACCGCGCCCCAGCCCGCGCAGCGCGTGGACTTTGCCCGCGCCACCCAGGCCGCGCACTGGCTGCCGCTGCTGGGCGAGGTGGATGCAGTCATCAACACCGTGGGCGTGCTGCGCGACAGCGCGCGCCAGCCCATGCAGGCCATTCATGCCGATGCGCCCTGCGCCCTGTTCACCGCCTGCGTGCAAGCGGGTGTGCGCCGCGTGCTGCACCTCTCGGCCCTGGGCATTGACGGCAGCGACACGCCTTACGCCCGCACCAAGCGCGTGGCCGATGCGCACCTGCTGGCCTTGCACCAGGCCGGCGCGCTGCGCGCCACGGTGCTGCGCCCCAGCTTGGTGGTGGGGCCAGGCAGCGCCAGCAGCCGGCTGTTCATGGCGCTGGCGCGCCTGCCCTGGCTGGCACTGCCGCAAGCCGCGCTGCGCACGCGGGTGCAGCCGCTGGCCGTGGGCGATCTGGCCGATGCCGTGGCCGCGCTGCTTGGGCCGCTGCCCACATCGGCGCAGTTGCCCTCGCAGTTGCCCACGCTGCTGCCCCTGGGCGGCCCCAGTGCGCTCACGCTGGCGCAGTTCATCGCCAGCCTGCGCGCACAGGCCGGGCACGCACCCGCCCGCGTGTGGCCCATGCCCGGCGGGTTGACCCGCGCCAGCGCCCGTCTGGGCGACGCACTGCCCCTGACCCCCTGGGGCCGCCAAACCCTGGCCCTGCTGTCGGCCGACAACGTGACCGACCCGCACACGCTGGGCGCACTCATCGGGCGTGCGCCCGTGCCGCCGCAGCAGCTGCTGGCCCACGCACAGGCCGCCATGCCCAGGCCTGCAAAAGCTCTATCAAAAACATAGCTTCTACCGCGCTTTGCACAAGCCTTTCAGCCATGTTTATTCAAAAAACGACACCCAACGCGCGCGAGGCGCTATCAAAAAACAAGCGCACCCCTCGTACTGTTCCCGCCTCTCTGCGCCCGCTGCACGCCAGCGTTTGCGCCGTGTGGCTGCTGACGGCGCTCATCAGCCTGTGGGAAGCGCGCACCCCCGAAGGGCAAAGCTTTGCCCTGCTGCGCGCAGCGGGCCTGCACAGCCCTGTCTGGATGAGCGCGCTCATCGCCGGTGGCGCCGCGCTGGACGCTGCCGTGGGCCTGTGGCTGTGGCGCCGCCCAGGCCGCGCCAGCGCCCTGGCCGCGCTGGCGCTGATGGCGCTGTTCACCCTGGTGGCCACCGCCTTGCAGCCCGCGCTGTGGCTGCACCCGCTGGGGCCGCTGCTGAAAAACCTGCCCCTGGCCGCCGCCCTGTGGCTGCTGGCCTGCGCAGACCCCGCCCCACGGCAAGAAGGACACACCACATGAACACCTACCTGATCGTCAAATGGCTGCACATCCTCAGCAGCGTGCTGATGGTGGGCACGGGCTTTGGCTCGGCCTTTTACATGTTCTTTGCCAACCGCTCGGGCAGCGTGGCCGCACAGGCCGTGGTCAGCCGACTGGTGGTGCGGGCCGACACCTGGTTCACCACCCCCGCCGTCATCGTGCAGCCCGTCACCGGTGTGCTGCTGGCGCACTGGGCCGGCTGGCCCCTGAGCACGCCCTGGCTGGCCACATCGCTGGCGCTGTACGCGCTGGCGGGCGCCTGCTGGCTGCCCGTGGTGTGGCTGCAAGTGCGCATGGCCCGCCTGGCCGCACAAGCCCACGCCAGCGGCAGCGCCTTGCCTGCCCGCTACACGCGCATGGCCCGCTGGTGGGAAGCCCTGGGCTACCCCGCCTTCATCGCCATGGTGGCGGTGTACTGGCTGATGGTGAACAAGCCGGCGCTGTGGGCGGGGGGATAAGCCCTTTGCGCCGTGCCCTGAGCCTGCTTTTATTGGCGGCCCGTTTGGGCCAGGCTGGGCTCGGCGGTGGCGGCGGCAGGGGTGAGGGTGTGGATCGCTTCGTCCATCCAGGCCGCGCGGTTGGCAAGCCATGTTTTCAGGTAACCCACTTCTGCCTCATGGCTGCCCAGTGCCAAGCGCGCGGGCGGCACCACGGTGTGCAGCACCGGCCAGGCGGCAAAGTTGCGCTGTTGCGCGCCACTGCTGCTGTAGTGCCCGGCCATGGCATCAATGTAGCTCTGCAGGTAGGGCAGCTGCGCCTTCAGAAAAGCCCAGCGCGCCTGCACGTGCCGCACGAATCGCGGATCCTCGAAAAAGCGTGCCAACCATGGGTGGGAGTCCTTCAGATACCAGCCTTCAATCCGCGCGCCCACGTACTCCAGCGCGTTGTCAGCAGCCAGGTCAAAGTCCCATATCGGGCCAAACGTGAGCTTGCCTCCCCTTTCTTTGTACATAAAGCCGCTGTAGCGGAAGGCATCCACATTGCGCAGCAGTTCGTTGACCAGGTAATAGTCCACCAGCGACTCCACATCCAGATAGTCGGCGTAGTTCATCTCGGGCGTCAGCATGGCCTCTTCCATGGCGTTGAAATAGCCGCTGATGTAAGCCAGCTGAGCCTCGGTAGGCGCATTGGGGGACTGAATGGTGATAGGAATGTCGTATACCCAGCTCCTGAACCAGTGGTCTTCACCCAGACGCCCATCAATCTCCAGCAGGTAGCCACCGGTGATGGCCTCGGGATCATCGTCACCGGCACCCAGCTCGGTGACCGGCACACGGTTTTCGCCCACCTCAATGCGCTCGGTGATCAGGTACACCCCGAGGTACGTGTCATTCAGCGTCAGCTCCACCGGACGGTATTGCGGCGTATGGGGCATGTCCATGCGCTGCCCCAGGCACAAGGCCATGGCGTTGCGCAGCAGGCTCTTATCGGCGTAATCGGCCAGCAGGTTCCAGTCGCGCTCGCTGGGCATGCCCAGCACGGAGGACGCACTGTCAAAGTTGAGGCGATACGGTTTCTTGGCCATCTCCCATGTGCTGTTGCCCCGGCCACGGATGCGGGTGCCAGTCTCCATCAGCGGCGTTGCGCCACCCTGCTCCCACAAGGCCAAGCTGGCGCGAAGGTATTGCTCCTTGCTCACCACGGGCGCGAAGCCTTCCGTGACAATGCGCAGCACAGACGGAGCCTTTTCATAGCAAAGCGTGTCGTAGCCCAGGCGCAGAGGCATCTCGCTGAGAACGGTCTTGGCGCTCACCGTGGGCAGCAGCACCCCCGCGCTGCCCATGTAGCGGACCAGGATGTCGCTGGCTGCAGCAACGGCGTCTTGCGCGGCCTGCAGCGCACTGCCCCCTTCCGGCCGGGCAGCAGCACTGGCGTAGGCCGGGGCAAAAGCATCAGCCAGCGCCATCATGGCGTGGTTGCCAGTGGCCACGTAGTGCTCGCCAGGCTCGCTGCCAGGCGCCAGCAAGCCGCGCTCGCGCAGGCTCTGGGCGGCTGCTTCGGCACTGCTCCCCTGCGCCAACATGCTCAGGCTCCACAGCGTGGTCAGGGGTGAAACAACACCCGGTGCAGCCAAAGGCGCGGCCAGGGTGTGTGCGGGCATCGCGGTGCTGGCGGGCACCAGAACCAGCACGAGAGATTGGGCAGTGGGCGTATCTGCCTGCAACGCCAGGGCGAAGGCACCTTGCGCGTCCGTCTGCGTGCGCACTTCATGCGGGTCACAGTGCAAGTTCCGATCGCTGTCCACGCAGACCTGTATCCCGGCCATTGGGCTGCCAATGACGGTGCCACTGATGAGCTCCGGGTCTTTGCCATCAAAGCCAGTGCCACCGGTATCCCCGTCTCCGCCACCGCAGGAGGCCAGCCAGAAGCCTGAAAGGGTCAGAAGAATCGCCGAACGCGTTTTGAGTTTGGCTGAAAGCCGAAAGGTCGATCCCGTCATCCGTGCACTCCATCCACAGTAAGAATGTCTAGCTTATGAACGGATGGGGCCTAAATCTGAAAACGATAGTGATATCCGTTTTTTAGAGATTCATTTGTAATCAATTCGCATCAAGTGTTTATGACACGCCATGTGCAGCCAGCCCTGATGGAACGAAGCACTGACCGCCATGATGCACAGCGATGACCGCTTCAGGTGGTTTCGCTTACTTGCTTTTGTATTCACATGAGCCCCTCCTGCTTGACTCAGTGGCGATAACAGCGCTTGCGCGACGTGCGCTTTCCATAGCAGCAGCGCCCCGCCAGCGTCTGGTGCTTAGGCGAGGCGGGGAGATGTGTAGAGTGGGTCATGGCAGAGCCGCAGTGACCAGGCAACACACCGCTGACCC
>JAUNHQ010000084.1:5396-11762 GCA_030535425.1 Pseudomonadota bacterium
AGCTTGCCCTGCGTATCTTGAATGCCCATCAGGGTCTTGAACGCGGCGGCCTGCACGCGGGCGGGCAGCGCCACAAAGCCTGTCTGGCGCACGATGGCATCGCCCTTTTGCAAGGCCCAGGCAAAAAACCGCAGCGTGGGCGCCAGGTCGGCGGCCTTGGCCGGGTTGGCGGGCACGAGGATGTAGGTCAGCTCGGTCACGGGCCAGGCCTGGGTGCCGCGCGTGTTGATGAGCGAGGCGGACAAGTCGTTTTGCAGATCAGCGGCGCGCAGGGCTTCCTGGATGCTCAGCTCCGAAGGCTGCACGAAATGGCCGGCGGCGTTTTTCAGCGCCACGGCGGCCAGCTCATCCTTGGCCACACGGTCGAAGGAAACATAGCCCACGGCGCCGGGCTGCGCCTGCACGGCCTTGACCACGCCGCTGGTGCCGTTGGCAGCGGTCACGGCGCCGAGCCATTTCACCGTGCTGCCCGCTTTGGCGCGCCAGTCTTCAGAAAACTCGCCCAGGTAGCGGCTGAAGGTGTGGGTGGAGCCCGATGCATCGGCGCGCACCACGCGCACCACAGGCAGGGCAGGCAAGCGCAGGGCGGGGTTGAGGGCGGCAATGCGCGGGTCGTTCCAATGGGTGATGCGGCCTGCGAACACATCGGCCAGGGCCGGGCCATCCAGCCGCAGCGCGCCGCTGGCCACACCCGGCAAGTGCACCACCGGCACGATGGCGCCGGCCACCGTGGGAAACTGCACCAGCTTGGCCTGGGCCAGCGCCTGGGGCGACAGCGGCGTGTCGGTGGCTCCAAAGTCCACGCTGCGGGCCACGGCCTGGCGCACGCCATCGCCCGAACCGCTGGCCTGGTATTGCATGTGCACGCCGGTTTCGCGGGCGTAGGCGCTGGCCCACTGCTGGTAAATCAGTGCCGGAAAGCTGGCCCCAGCACCCTTGAGCAAAGCCTTGGCCTGGCTCAACACGGTGGGGCCCCAGCTCAAGCCGGCACTGGCCATGACAACGGCAGTTCCTTGAAGCAAAAGCGTGCGGCGATTGCGGATATACATGACACCTCCTGAAATTCCACCCAAATCGTAACCAATGGTAGTCATGCAGAAAAGCGAAAAACGGCCGGATTTCGCCCCACACCGCAAGGTTCCGTTCAATTAATGCGCCTGCTCCCAGTTCGGCCCCACACCCACTTCGGCCAGCAGGGGCACTTTGAGCTGGGCCACGCTGGCCATCAGGCGGGGCAGTTCGGTGCGGGCCCAGTCCACTTCGGCGTCGGGCACTTCCAGCACCAGCTCGTCGTGCACCTGCATGATGATGCGGCTGGCGCGCTGCTGGTTTTCTATGGCGGCCTGCACGGCCAGCATGGCTTTTTTGATGATGTCGGCGGCGGTGCCTTGCATGGGGGCGTTGATGGCGGCGCGCTCGGCGGCGGCGCGGCGCGGGCCGTTGGGGCTGTTGATTTCGGGCAGGATCAGGCGGCGGCCAAACACGGTTTGCACCCAGCCCTGGGCCTTGGCCTGGGCGCGGGTGTCGTCCATGTAGCGTTTGACGCCGGGGTAGCGCTCGAAGTAGCGGTCGATGTAGTTGCGCGCGGCGGTGTTGTCGATGCCCAGATTGCGCGCCAGGCCAAAGCTGCTCATGCCGTAGATGAGGCCGAAGTTGATGACCTTGGCGTAGCGGCGCTGTTCGGGGCTGACCTGGGCCAGGTCCACGCCAAAGACTTCGGCGGCGGTGGCGCGGTGCACGTCTTGCCCTTCGCTGAAGGCGCGCAGCAGGGCTTCGTCGCCCGAGAGGTGGGCCATGATGCGCAGCTCGATCTGGCTGTAGTCGGCGCTCACGATCACGTGACCTGGCGGGGCGATGAAGGCTTCGCGGATGCGGCGGCCTTCGGGGGTGCGGATGGGGATGTTCTGCAAATTGGGGTCGTTGCTGGCCAGCCGGCCGGTGACGGCCACGGCCTGCGCGTAGTGGGTGTGCACGCGGCCGGTGGCGGGGTTGAGCATTTGCGGCAGTTTGTCGGTGTAGGTGCTTTTGAGCTTGGCCAGGCCCCGGTGCTCCAGGATGCGGGCGGGAAGGGGGTAGTCCTCGGCCAGTTTTTCCAGCACTTCTTCGTCGGTGCTGGGTTTGCCGGTGGCGGTTTTTTTGATGACGGGCAGGCCCAGTTTGTCGAAGAAGATTTCGCCAATCTGCTTGGGGCTGCCCAGGTTGAAGGGCTGGCCGGCCAGATCGTGCGCTTCTTGCTCCAGTTGCAGAATGCGCTGGCCCAGGGCGTGGCTTTGGGCGGCCAGGGCGGCGCTGTCGATGAGCACGCCGTGGCGTTCGATGTGAAACAGCACTTCGCTGGTGTGCATTTCCAGCGCGTAGATGTGGGCCAGCCCGGCGTCTTGCTGCACGCGGGGCCACAGGGCCAGGTGCACGTCCAGGGTCTGGTCGGCGTCTTCGCAGGCGTAGTGGGCGGCTTTGTCCACGGGCACCTGGGCAAAGGGGATTTGGTGCGCGCCTTTGCCGCACAGGTCTTCGTAGCTCAAACCGCTGCGGCCCAGGTGGCGCTCGGCCAGGCTTTGCAGGCCGTGGGGGCGGTGCGGCTCCAACACGTAGCTTTGCAGCAGGGTGTCGTGCGCGTAGCCGGCCACCTGGATGCCGTGGTTGGCAAACACGTGGCGGTCGTATTTGGTGTGCTGGCCCAGCTTGGGGTGCGCAGGGTTTTGCAGCCAGGGCTTGAGCTTTTGCAGCACTTCGCCCGGCGGCAGTTGCGCGGGGGCGTCTGGCCCCTCATGCGCCAGGGGGATGTAGGCGGCCTCGCCCGGCTGCACGCTGAGCGAGATGCCGACGATGCGCGCCGTCATCTCGTCAAGCGAGGTGGTTTCGGTGTCGATGGCCGTCAGCTTGGCCGCGCTGATCTTGCGCAGCCATGCATCGAAAGTGGGCCAGTCCAGCACGGTGGTGTAGTGCTGCGCCGTGGCTTGCGATGCGGGGGGCGGGTCGCTGAACAAGTCGCCCACAGGCGCGGCGCTGGCCCTGCCTGGCCCCGCCTTGGCGGGCGCGCCGCCTTCTTGCAGGGCGCGGGCCAGGGTGCGAAAGCCGTATTGGGCATAAAAATCGGCCAGAGCGCCCGTCTGGGGCGTGGCAGCAGCTATCGAATCAAGAGCAGGCAGGCCATCCACATGGCCGCTCAAATCGCAGTCGGTGCGGATGGTGAGCAGCTGCCGCCCCGTGGGCAGCCAGTCAAGCGCCGCGCGCAGGTGGTTGCCCGCTGCGCCTTTGACTTCATCGGCGCGCGCCAGCAGGGCATCGAGCGAGCCGTATTCGCCCAGCCACTTGGCCGCAGTTTTGGGGCCAACCTTGTCCACGCCGGGCACGTTGTCCACCGCATCGCCCACCAGGGTCTGGTAGTCGATCATCTGATCGGGCCGCACGCCAAACTCGGCCAGCACCCCGGCCTCGTCGCGGCGCTTGCCGCTCATGGTGTCGATGATGGTCACCTGCGGGGTGACGAGCTGGGCCAGGTCCTTGTCGCCGCTGGAAATCAGCACCTGCAAGCCCTGCGCGGCGGCGGTGGCGGCCAGGGTGCCAATCACATCATCGGCTTCCACCCCCGGCACGGCCAGCACCGGCCAGCCCAGCAGGCGCACCACTTCGTGAATGGGCGCAATCTGGCTGCGCAAGTCATCGGGCATGGGCGCGCGCTGGGCCTTGTAGTCGGGGTAAATCGCGTCGCGAAAAGTGGGGCCGGACGCATCGAACACGCAGGCCAGGTAAGGCGTGTCCGGGTAATCCTTGCGCAAGGCCGTGAGCATGTTGACCATGCCGCGAATGGCCCCCGTGGGCTGGCTGGCCGGGTCTGCCGGGTCGGCCCGCAAATCGGGCATGGCGTGAAAGGCGCGGTAGAGGTAGCTGCTGCCGTCCACCAGCAGCAGGGCCGGACGGTCATGGGGTGCGGTGCTTGTCATGGCGGCATTGTGCCGGGCACGGGCTGGCGCCATGCGGGTGCGGCAAACGTGGGAGCGCTGGTCACCCTCGCGCCAGCTGCCGAATCGCTGCGGCCTCCAGCACGCGCGTGCCGGCTTTGGCCTCTTTGGCGGCGGCGGTCAGGGCTTGCGCCAGCTCGGCCACCGGCATGGGCTGCATGGCGCGCAAAAGGCCCAGGCGGTTCAGGCCATTCAACAGCCGCAGCGCGACTTTTTCGCCCGTGCGGTCGGTGCCCGGGCGTATCAGGCTCGGCGGGCGGAAGATGCTGAGCGAGGCAAAGCCCAGCGCGGTAATGGCTTGCTCCAGCTGGCCTTTCATGCGGGTGTAAAAGCCTTTGGATGTGGTGCTGGCGTAGGCGGACGATACCAGCAGCAACTGCGGCACGCCATTGGCGCGGGCGGCTTGTGCAAACTGGTATTGGTAGTCGTAGTCGATGCGCCATTGTGCCTGTTGGCTGCCTGCGTCTTTCAAGGTGGTGCCCAGGCAGGAAAACAGCGCATCGCCGCGCACTTTGTCCTGCCAAGTGTGTGGCTGTTCAAAATCAATCACGTGAACGGCGAGCTTGGGGTGCTCCAGCGCCACCGGGCGGCGCACGAAAATGCTGACTTGCGTGAAAGCGGCATCATGCAGCACCACATCCAGCAGTGCGCGGCCTGTTGCGCCGGTGGCGCCGATGATGAGGGCGTGCATGGGGCGGCTCCTTAGCGTGATTTTTCCATCGCCGCGCGCGACATTTTCAGCACGGTTTTGCGCGGCAGCAGCGGAATCACCCATTCCAGGGCGAATTTCAGTTTGCCTTCGTTAAACGCCACCAGCTCGCCTTTTTCCATGGCCTGATAGCCGTATTCGGCCACCGATTGCGCCGATTTGGCGTTTTTCCACGCATCCACATCCTGCAAACCGCCCGCATCCACAAAACCGGTAGCCACCGCGCCGGGGCACAGCGCGGTCACGGTAATGCCGAATTCGCGCACTTCTTCAGCCACCGCCTGGCTGAACGAGGTGACATAGGCCTTGCTGGCGTAATACACCGCCTGCAAGGGGCCGGGCATGAACGAGGCGGTGGAGGAAACATTCAACACCTTGCCGCGCCGCCGCGCCACCATGCCTTGCAGATAAAGGTAGGTCAGCTCGGTCAGCGCGGTGATGTTGAGCTGGATCATTTGCTGTTCTTTGGCCAGCTCCCGCTCAAAAAACCGGCCATGGCCGCCAAAGCCGGCGTTGTTCATCAAAATATCCACTTGAATACCCAGGCGTTCCGTTTCGGCAAAAACGGTCTGTGCGGCCTGCGGCGCGGCCAAATCCTGCGCAATCACGGTAATGTTGACGCCATATTGCGTGCGCAAAGTCTGCGCCAGTTGTTCGAGCTTGTCTTGCGAGCGCGCCACCAAGACCAAATCGCCGCCGCGTTGGGCGTGGATTTTGGCCAGTTCCAAACCGATGCCGTTGGAGGCGCCGGTAATCAATGCGGTTTGTTTCATGTATTTGTTCCTGTTGAAAAAGTGAATGGTGATGTGTGCAGCGGTGCTCAGGGTTTCACCAGCGCCCGCCACATCGTTTCAAAACCGGCCTGCTGTGCCTGCGCGGGCGGCTGTGTGTTGTCGGTCACATATTGAATGGTGGTTTCCGCCAGCCCTTCCATCACCAGCACGGTGAAATCCAGGGGCAGATAAAACCGCCCCGCGCGTTCGGCTTCAGCCAGCATTTGCCACATGGGCGCAAAGGCCTCGCGCACTTGCTGCCGCGTTTGCGGTGTCAGCATGGGCGAGGATTCCAATTGCCGCAGCGCCGCCCGCTCGCGCGGATGGCGCACGCCCCAGGCGATGTAGGCGTTCCACCACTGCCGCATCTGCGCCTGCCAATCGCCGCCCGCCTCGCCGCCCAGCACGGCGGCTGCAACAGCGGCCTTGATGTGCCAATAGGCTTGGTTGAACAGGCTTTCCTTACTGTCGAAATAGGTAAACAGCGTGCCAGCGGCCACCCCCGCCTGCTTGGCAATGTTGGCGGTGCTGGCCGACAGGCCTTGCTCGGCAATCAGCGCGATGGCGGTGTGGATCAGGGTTTGGCGCTTTTCTTCGCTCAGTGGTCTGGCCATATTGAGCCTTTTTAATGAATGACTGGTTAGTCATTATAGAGAGGCTGGATTGCCAGTCAAGCCTTGTGCCTGGTAAACGAGCAAGAGCTTCGCTGCGGCGCGGTGCGCAGTCCCAAAAGCCCAATGCAGCAGCCAAGCCAGAAGCGGCCTGCCCCCGCGGGCAGCGGCGGGTTGCTCACCCCTGCCGCGTACCCGCTCATGCAGAGCGGTTTGCTGCGCCAAAAATGAGCGAATGCGCCTGCCGCGCGCTGTGCAAATCCCAAAAGCTTTGCGCAATGTCGTCGGGATTCAGGGCATGGGGGTGCTGC
>JAUNHQ010000085.1 GCA_030535425.1 Pseudomonadota bacterium
AGTCAACCATGACCATTGCCAACCAAATCGTCCTCATCACCGGCGCCTCCAGCGGCCTGGGCGAAGCCACGGCCCGCCACCTGGCGGCCCAAGGCGCGAAACTGGTACTGGGCGCGCGCCGCCTTGACCGCCTGCAAAAGCAGGCCGAGGAAATTAAACAAAGCGGCGGCCAAGCCCTGGCCGTGGCCTGCGACGTGGCCCGCCGCCAAGACGTGGAACAACTGGCGCAAACCGCTTTGAAAACCTTTGGCCGCATTGACGTGCTGGTCAACAACGCCGGCGTCATGCCGCAAGCGCCGCTGGCCGCGCTGAAAGTAAGCGAGTGGGACCAGATGATCGACGTCAACATCAAAGGCGTGCTCTACGGCATTGCCGCCGTGCTGCCCACGATGAAGGCGCAAAAAAGCGGCCACATCATCAACTTGTCTTCCGTGGCCGGCTTGCGCGTGGCCGCCGGGCTGGGCACCGTGTACAGCGCCACCAAATTCGCCGTGAAAGCCATCAGCGAAGGGCTGCGCGTGGAAGTGGCGGGCGATGGCATCCGCGTGACCACGCTGTACCCCGGCGCGGTGCAAAGCGAGCTGAAATTTGGCAGCAGCGACGAAGCAGCCAGCGCCGCCATTCAGGCGTTTTACAAGGACTACGAGATCCCCGCCGATTCGGTGGCCCGCGCCGTGGCCTATGCCCTTGAGCAGCCGGCTGATGTGGCGATTAACGAAATCACCCTGCGCCCGACGCGGCAGGAGTTTTAAAGCCTTTGCCGCTTTCAGGCGGCAAAGGGTGTGCCCGCATGCGTGCTCCAACCCATTGCCATCAATAAAGGAGCCTGCCCATGAACGCCGCCCGCCTGCTGCTGGGGGCCGCTGTGCTGTGCAGCGCCTGCGCGCCTTTGGCCAGCCGCGCCGAAGCGCCCGCTGCGTTCACCCAAGCCAGCCAAACCCAAGGCGCTGCCATGCAGCTCACCATCAACCACCGCAGCTTCACCGCCGATCTGGCCGACACCCCCGCCGCGCAAGCACTGCGCCGCCTGCTGCCCCTGACGCTGCGCATGCAAGACCACATGGGCAATGAAAAACACGCCCCGCTGCCGCACAGCCTGCCGCGCAATGACCACCGCCCCGGCCGCATTGAGGCGGGCGACGTGATGCTGTGGCAGGGCCAGACCATCGTGGTGTTTTATGAAAGCTTTGACTCGCCCTACAGCTACACGCGGCTGGGCAAGGTGCGTGAGGCTGCAAGCCTGAAGGCGGCGGTGGGCGCCAGCGCGGTGAGCATCCGCTTTGCCGCCGACTAAGGTGGGCGGCCAAGCAGGCCAGCTTGAAGACACTGCCAGATATTTGCTTTTTTTTTGATAGCTGCTACCACGCTCTGGGCAGGCGCAAACGGCCTTTTTGACTGTTCTTTTTTTGAGTGGCCTGTGGGCTGGGGGCCTCAGGCGCTGGCGGTGGTGCAGCTGGCGCGCATGGAATCGCTCCTGCGCCAAGTCAACAGCAAACCCCGCTGATTCAGCGGCGGCACTTTTCTGGCAATCCGCTGCTGCCGCCTGACCCAAGAGGCGCGCAGCGGCCTGATGTGCGCACCGATAAGCTGCGGGAGCCGCTGCAGCGCAACGCCAAGGCGGCCGCCCCGGACTGGACAGCTGTCTAGGCGTCTTGTAGACTAGACGAATGTCCAGTCTTTTGTGAGTGCTTTGGAAATGTCTTTCCATGCCAAGGAAAAGTTTATTCAGGCAGGTTTAACCCTTTATCCCCAAATGGGTTATCGCAAGCTGTCTGTCCGCATTCTGGCGGCAGAAGCGGACTTGAGTCCGGGCTTGTTCCATCAGCTGTTTGCCAATAAAGACGTTTACTTTCAGGCGCTGTTACAAACGCACCAGTCAGCGCAGGTCTTTCAGCAAGAGTCTGATGCGGCCACACCGCCCGATGAGGCCTTAAGGCAGTTCATGCTGGCATTCGCCGCAAGTTTGCGCGCAGATTTGCCCTGGTTTTTGCGCATGATGGATGATTGTGCGGATCAGGTGGATGTGGTGCGCGATCATGTGAAGGCGGTACTGCAAGGGTATTTTGACTGCATTGAGTTTTTGTTGCGCCAGAGCCTGCCGGAAGGCACGGAGGCGGATTATCACCTCAGGCGCAAGTTCCTGATTTTGACGACGCTGGCGCCGATTCTGCTGGGACAGCGTTTTTCATCCATGGGCATTTTGCCGCTGACAGAGGGGCAAATGAAGCGCAGCAGTGATGCCGCCGCGCAGCAGCAATGGATGGACTGGGTTTTTTCTGCCGTGTTGGACAAGCATGAAAAAGGATAACAGGAATATGGGACACAAGTATTTGAAGACTATTCATTTGCTGGGCTTTGCGTTGCTTATCAGCGGTTTGTTCGCCCAGTTGCTGGGCGCGCCTGTCGGAAAGGCCAAGGTGGTGTTATTGGCGGGGTTCTGGGGACTGACGCTTTCCGGCATAGCCATTGTTGCGCGCAGCAAAGGCGCATTGCTTCGTCAGCGGTGGTTGCAAGTGCATTTGCTGGTAGCGGTTTTGGGCGCAGTGCCCGCAATCATCGTGATCGATCATTTCATGGGCGAGGGTTTTATGGACAACCCGCGCGGCCAGTTGGCCGTGACGGCCATGCTGTTGCTGCTGATGGCCAGCGTCATTGGAATGGTTAAACCGCGTTTTTCTTTTTCACATTTACCACTGCATTCCGAAGAAAATGCCATGCGCATGTTCAGCAAGCCGTTTTTGTATGGCATGAGTTTTGTGGCTGTATTCACCATTTTCATCACGACTTTCATGGATGTAAACAGCAGCCATATGACCAACCCGATGTGGCCGCCCCACGCGCGCTTTCATTGGGCTGCGCAGTATTTCGCGACTTTGGCGGCCTGTGCGGCCACGCTGTTTGCCTTGTGGGGGCGCTATGCTGACAAAGGCAGCCGCCTGTCCGTATGGGTGGCGGGATTGAGTCCTTTGCTTTTTTGGGGGATGTTCATTCCGGCGCTGCTGATGCCTGGCACCAGCACCATGCCGGATGGGTTTGTTGTGCCTGATGGTTTTCCGGAAATATTGACCGTCATTCATCCCAACTTCATCATTTCTTGCCTGATGAGTGTCGCGGCCCTGGTTTTGACCGTGCGCGAACAGCGCAGGATGGGGCTGAAATAATATTTTTATCTTCAATTTGCTGAAAAATGCCGATGCTTTCTCAGCAAATTGAAGCGCTGCCGGCGCGCGATTACGCTTGCGCCAGGTGAATGGCAAACCCGTGCTGGCCTGGCGCGATGTCGGGCCGCAGGGTCAGGGCGGGGATGTCGTAGTCGCCTGCGTTCTGCCGGCGAAAGGCGATGGGGGCGGTTGTCCAGAAGGCATCCAGCCGCTGGCCCAGTGCCTCGCTGGTTTGCCTGAACCCGGCCTCGTCCACCTTGCCGGTGCGGTAGATGACGTGCGGCGGCAGCACGTCGAAGCCGGGGTAGAACAGGATGCCGTGCTGGATGGGAAACAGGATGTCGTCGATCGGGCCGTTGATGCCGCGCGGCGCGTAGTGCGACGCCGAGCCGCCACGTCAACACGGGTTTGCACCGCACTTTGCGCTCATTGGCAGGGCGCGATGCGCGCTGGTCTTGGCGTCAGCCGATGGCTTTTCCATGGCCTGGCGTGCGCGCTGGCGCATCACGCGGGCGTGTCGTCACCCGCTTGCCCCAGCAGCCACTGCCGCACGGCTTGCGTGGCGGCGCTGACCGGGCGGCGCGCGGGCAGGCACAGGTGGTAGTGCTGCCCCGGCAGTTGCGGCCCGGGCAGCACGCACAGCAGGCCCAGGCGCAGCTCTTGCCGCAGCAGCGGCAGCCCCAGCAGGGCCACGCCTTGCCCGGCCAGGGCGGCTTGCAGGGCGTGGGTGCCGTCGGAATAGCGCGCGCCGGTCTGCATGGCCTGCGGCGGCAGGTGGGCCGCGCGCGCCCAGGCGGCCCAGTCAAACGCCTGGTGCGTGGGCAGGCGCCAGTTCATGTGAATCAGCGGCCATTGCCGCGCATCGGCAGGCAAGCGCGCTTGCAGCGCGGGGGCGGCCACGGGGGCAAAACACTCTTGAAACAGTGGCTCGGCCTGCACGCCGGGCCAGTTGCCGCCGCCGTAGCGCACGGCCACATCGGCCATGCCTGCGTTCAGGTCGGCCGTGTCGTAGCTGGCATGCACGTGCAGGTCGATCCCCGGGCAGGCGGCAGGCAGCGCGGCCAGCCGGGGCACCAGCCATTGGGCGGCAAATTCAGGTGTGACCGATACGGTCACGCCGTGGCGGGCGGGCTGGCGGATGCGCGCCAGCGTGTCGGCAATGGCGTGCAGGCTGTGCGACACGGTGGCCAGCAGTTGCTGGCCCTCAGCCGTCAGCGTGACGGCGCGCACCTGCCGCACGAACAGCGGGCAGCCCAACGCCGCCTCCAGCGCGCGAATGCGGTGGCTGACGGCGGTGGGGGTCACGCACAACTGCGCCGCCGCCGCTTTGAAGCTGCCCAGGCGGGCGGCGGCTTCAAACACTTGCAGGGCATCGAGCGAGGGCAGGGCGGTGGGCGCAGGGGCCGCCGGCATGGATGAGCTGTATTGATTCATGGGCTGAAAAACCATCGTTTGTCAGGCAGGCAAGGGCTTTTGACAATGCCCGCTTGCAAGAACTTATCTCATCTCAAAGGATTTGCCCATGACCACCACCTTGCTGCACCTGGACGCCAGCGCCCGCCCCGGCCTTTCCGGCCAAGACGCCTATGGCTCGCACACCCGGCGCTTGTCGGCCCGCTTTGTCGCGCAGTGGCAAGCGCGCCAGCCCGATGCGCGCGTGATCTACCGCGATGTGGGCCAGCACCCGCCTGCGCCGGTGACGGGCGCGTGGATACACGCCGCCTTCACCCCCGAAGCGCAGCGCGAAGGCTGGATGCATGAGGTGCTGCGCGAGAGCGACAGCTTGATTGACGAGCTGATCGCCGCCGACGTGATCGTGGCCGGCGTGCCCATGTACAACTTTGGCCCGCCCGCGCAGTGCAAGGCGTGGGTGGACAACATCGTGCGCGTGGGCCGCACCTTCGGCTTTGACCGCAGCCGCGCGGGCGATCCGTACTGGCCGCTGCTGGCGGGGCAGGGCAAGCGCGCGGTGGTGCTCACCTCGCGCGGCGATTACGGCTACGACGGCGGCAAGATGCAAGGCAAAAATCATGTCGAAGCCAGCCTGTTTACCGCGCTGGATTACCTGGGCATTACCGAACACCACTGCGTGGCGGTGGAATACGACGAATACGCCGACGAGCGGCTGGCGCAGTCATTGCGGGACGCCGAAGCGGCGGTGGATGCGCTGGTGGCCCGCCTGGCGGGGTAGGCGGCATGAATCAGCGCAGATTCGGGCCGTTGTCTTTGCCGGGCGGCATGCCAAACAGGCGGTGGTATTCGCGCGAGAACTGGCTGGCGCTTTCATCGCCCACGCGGGTGGCCGCTTGCAGGGCTGGCCCTTCCTTCGGGTTGCCCTGCCAAGGGGCCAATCGCGTCGTTGCCAAGCCTCGCTGGGGCCACCAGCCCAGCTTCGTTTGGCGCCTAGCGCCCGGCCCCTTGGCCGAATGGCCGCGCCGTGGCTTGCAGGGGGGCATTGCTTGGAAGTTATTCAGGCAAAAATGGCTTCTTGCGCTAGTGTGTAGGTCTTTTTTTGCTATTGATTAGATAGTTATGGCAGCGGCCTGCTGCGGCGCAGGCCGCTGCGCGCGGGGCGGCGCTTAGCCTGCCAGCGCCGGGTAGTCGGTATAGCCTTTTTCGCCGCCGCCGAACATGGTGGCGCCCGGTCGGCCGGGTTGAGCGGGTCGTTTTGCGCAAAGCGCTGGGGCAGGTCGGGGTTGGCCAGAAAGGCGGTGCCGTAGGCGATCAGCTTGGCAATGCCTTTGTCCAGCTCGGCTTCGCCGCTGTCGCGGGTGTAGGCGGTGCCGGCGATCAGGGTCTGGCGGATGTGCGGGCCGAACAGCGCGATTTCATCGTCCTGCGGGTAGTGCGGCAGCAGGGGGAACATGGGGCTGCGCCGCATCAGCTCGACAAAGGCAAAGTCCAGCCGGTTCAGCTCGGCAATCAGGTGGCGGTAGGTGGCCACCGGGTCGTTGAAGGCGATGCCGGCATAGGGGTGCAGCGGGCTGATTTTGATGCCCACTTTGTCGCCGCCCACGGCATCGATCAGCCGCTGCATGGTTTCCAGCGTGAAGCGGGCTTTGTTGTCGAGGCTGCCGCCGTAGGCGTCTTGGCGCAGGTTGGCGCTGTCGGACAGAAACTGCTGCGGCAGGTAGCCGTTGGCGGCGTGCAGCTGTACGCCGTCAAAGCCGGCGGCCATGGCGTTTTGCGCGGCCTGCGCGTAGTCGGCCTGAATCTGGCGGATTTCTGCCAGCGTGAGTTCGCGCGGGGTTTCGTAGTCTTTCGGCCCTTGGGCGGTGAAGTGCTGCGCGCCTTCAATGCGCACGGCCGATGGTGCGCCGGGCAGCACGCCGCCACGGTCGGCCGAATGCGCCACGCGCCCGGTGTGCCAGAGCTGGGCAAATATCCGCCCGCCGGCGGCGTGCACGGCCTGGGTGACTGTTGGCCAGCCCTGAATTTGCGCGCCGGTAAACAAGCCGGGGGTGAAGGGGCTGCCCAGCGCGTCGGCGCTGATGTTGATGGCTTCAGACAGGATCAGCCCGGCGCTGGCGCGCTGGGCGTAGTAGGTGGCGGTCAGCGCGCCAACCACGCCCTGGGCGTCGGCGCGGCTGCGCGTCATGGCGGCCATGACCATGCGGTTTTTCAGGTTCAGGGCGCGGGATTGGAAGGGTTCGAGCAGTTTCATGAAGCGTTCTCCGGTGCGGGTCATCAGTGCCGTGGAGCTTAGATTGTTTGACCAATAAAATTAATAAGGTATTTTTGAAACCACTGTTCAATAGTCAAAACAATCATGCTGCTGGATGACATGGCCTTGTTTGTGGAAGTGGTGCAGGCCAAGGGCTTTGCCAAAGCGGCGGACAAGCTGGGCCTGGCCAAGTCCACGCTGTCGGTGCGCATTGCGCGGCTGGAGCAGCACATTGGCTTGCAGCTGCTCAACCGCACCACGCGCAAGGTAGAGCCCACCGAGGCCGGGCGGCTGTACTACGAAAAGGCCGCGCGCATCGTGGAGGAGGCGCGGCTGGCCCACCAGCAGCTGGACGACATGCTGCGCCAGCCCGCAGGTGTGCTGAGCGTGACCATGCCCAATGAGTTTGCGCAGACCGTCATGGCCCCCATGCTGCCGGCCTTTTGCGCGCGCTACCCGCAAATTGCGCTGGAGTTTTACCTGTCACCGCAGCGGGAAGACCTGGTGGATAAGCCTTTTGACGTGGCGGTGCGCACGGGGGCGCAGCCCGATTCGGGCCTGGTCAGCCGCCTGCTGGCGCGGCTGGACGGCGGCCTGTACGCCGCGCCCGCGTACCTGGCCCGGCACGGCGCGCCGCAGCATCTGGCCGATTTGGCGCAGCACCAGTGTCTGCGCTTTCACGCCGGTTTTCGTGACGAATGGCGGCTGTTGAGCGGCGATGAGCGCGTGAACGTGCCCATTGCCGGCAAGCTGCTGAGCAACAGCCCCGGCATGAACGCCCGCCTGGCCGCCGCAGGCCTGGGCATTGCCGTGTTGCCGCACGTGGTGGCGCGCGAGCAGGTGGCCGCCGGCGCGCTGCAACAGGTGCTGCCCCAGTGGCGCACCGAGCCGGTGCCGGTGTACGCCATCAGCACCACGCGCTTGCTGCCCGCCAAGGCGCAGGTGTTTGTGGACTTTGTGGCCGACAAGCTGCGGGCCGGGCAGGCGGCATGAGCTGGCCGCCGCTTTGGCGGCGCCTTCAAGGGCGCAGCAAGCGCCACTGGCCCTTGTCGTTCAGCAGCCGAATGCGCCCGTCGGCCGAGGCGTAGCCGCCTTTGACGGCTTGCAGCACGGTGGGGCGGGGCAAGTCCAGGGCAAAGACTTCGGCCTGCTGCTTGTCGCCCGACAGGATCACGTCCACGCTGAAGGTGGCGCTGCCCCGGGTTTCTTGCAGGCGGATGTCGGCCACGGCAAAGGTTTGCACGCATTGCTGCTTGAGCTGCGACCAGCTTTGCCCGGCGGCGGGCAGGCAGCCGTGTGCATCGGTCTGGCTGCCCACGGCGGGCGGCTGGGGGGCAGAGGCGGCGCAGGCGCTGGTGAGCGCGGCGGCCAGCAAAGACAGGGAACCCACGGTGCGTTTCATAAAGCGGTGTGCGGCATGAAGAAGAAAGAGTGATCTACCAGCGCAACTCTTGCGCGCTGATGCGCTGGGCGTTGCGCTGCTCGCCCACCACGCGGCCGTCGCCCATGGTCAGCACGCGATCGGCCATGCGGGCAATGTCGGCGTTGTGCGTGATGATGACGGTGGTGGTGCCTAAGCTGGTGTTGACGTGCGCCAGCGCTTGCAGCACGCGCACGCCGGTGGCCGAGTCCAGCGCGCCGGTGGGTTCGTCGCACAGCAGCACCACGGGGCGCTTGGCAATGGCGCGGGCAATGGCCACGCGCTGCTGCTCGCCGCCGGACATTTGCGCGGGAAAGTGGTCCAGCCGCTCGCCCAGGCCCACCAGGGCCAGGGCTTCTTCAGGCGGCAGGGGGTGGCGCGCAATGTCGGTGACGATGGCCACGTTTTCGCGCGCCGTCAGGCTGGGGATGAGGTTGTAGAACTGAAAGACAAAGCCCACGTGCTCGCGGCGGAACTGGGTCAGCTCGGCATCGCTGGCGCGGGTGAGCTCTTGCCCGTGGTACCACACGTGGCCGCCAGTGGGCGTGTCCAGCCCGCCCAGAATGTTCAGCAGCGTGGATTTGCCGCAGCCCGAAGGGCCGAGGATGACGATGAACTCGCCCTGGTTGAGCGCCAGATCCACCCCGCGCAAGGCGTGCACGGCCACCTCGCCACTGCCGTAGGTTTTGGTCAGGCCCTGGGCGCGGAAGATGGTGTCGGCGTCTGAGGCGGATGGGCCGGATGGGCTGAGGGCAGACATGCGGGCCATGCTAGCAAAGCCTGTGGGGCGCTGGGGCAGGGCCGTGGCTGCGTCGTGCCGCAGACGGTGGCGTGATGCGCGTCACGATGGGGCGCAAGCGGGCTGCCGAGGCTTGGAGCGGCTGCACTAACATGCGCCATTCATTTTTCAACCGCTAAGGAAACACACGTCATGAGCGCCTCTTTGATTGACCAATTGCTGGGCCAGCTGCAAGGCGCGCCCGAAGGGCAGATTGCCGCCCAGCTGGGCACCGACCGCGCAACCGCGCACAGCGCCATCGAGGCGGCGCTGCCCATGATCGTGGGTGCGCTGGGCGCCAATGCGCAGCAGCCCGGCGGCGCGGGCAACCTGCTGAATGCCTTGCAGCGCGACCATGCGGGCGCAGGCGCCATGGATCTGGGTGGCCTGCTGGGGGCGCTGGTGGGCGGCGGCGCAGCCGCTGCCGGCCAGGGCGGCACGGCGGGGGGGCTGGGCGGCTTGGGCAGCTTGCTGGGCAGCGTGCTGGGTGGCCAGCCTGCCAGCCGTCAGCTGGATGCGGGCGGCATTCTGGGCCACATCTTTGGCGGCGCCCAGCCGCGTGCCGAGGCAGGGCTGGGCCAGGCCACGGGGCTGAGCAGCAGCCAGGCATCGCAATTGCTGAAGCTGCTGGCCCCCATCGTCATGGCGTTTCTGGCGCGGCAGGTCAGCGCCGGCAACATGGATGCGGGCGGCCTGGGCAGTCTGCTGGGCCAGGAGCGCAGCCGCGTGCAAAGCCAGGGGGGGCTGGCCGGCGGCCTGCTGGGTGCCGTGCTGGACCAAAACGGCGATGGCAAGCTGGACATGAGCGATTTGCTGAAAGCAGGCGGCAGCCTGCTGAGCCGCAAGTAAATAGAGCGTAGAGTGGCAGGCAGGGGCCATGGCGGGACAGTCAAGCTGCCGGTGCCTGCTGCCGCCAAGGGGCTGACGCGGTGCAGGAAACGGGGGCATGGCCCACCCGTGCACACTTGCGCTTTTCGTTGATCGGCCATCTGCAGGCGCTTGGCCCGTGCCCGCGATGGCCAGGCTGCTAGTGGTGGAAACATCAAAAAACATAGCGCCTCGCGCGCGTCCAGCAAGCGCAAATGCCCTAAAAGGCTTTGAAAAAACGGCGTCGTCCTTGCGCGCGCGGCTGGTTGGCGCGCTGCTGCTGGCCGTGGGGGCGATCGCTGCCGTGCAGATGGCCGTGACCTGGCGCACGGCCAATGACGAGATGCAGGCCGTGTTTGACGCGCAAATGCAGCGCATTGCCCTGTCGCTCACGGGCGGCCTGGCGGCCAGCGTGCTGGGGCCCGAGCCGCTGGCGCGCACGCAAGGGGCGCAGGATCTCATCATCCAAATCTGGCGTGCCGACGGCGTGATGCTGTACCGCTCGCCGTCTGAGCGGCTGCTGCCGCCGCAAGGCGCGCCTGGGTTTTCCAACGTCAGTGCGGACGGCGTGCCCTTTCGCGTCTATGTCCTGCGCACCGCCACGCAGCGCATTCAGGTGGCGCAAGATGTGGCCGCGCGCCGCCAGGCTGCCGGGCAGCTGGCGCTGCGCGCGGTAGCGCCTGTTGCGCTGCTGGCGCCGTTGCTCATGCTCATCGTCTGGGGTGTGGTCACGCGCGCGCTGGCCCCGCTGGCACGCGTGCGCCAGCAGGTGGCCGCACGCCGGGCAGACGACCTGGCCCCTTTGTCTGCCGATGGCCTGCCGGCCGAGCTGCGCCCGCTGATCGACGAGTTCAACGCCTTGCTGGCGCGCCTGGCCGCTGCGTGGGACGCGCTGACCCACTTCACCGCCGATGCCGCGCACGAGCTGCGCACCCCCCTGGCCGCCTTGCGCCTGCAAGCGCAAAGCCTGCAACGCGCGGCCACGCCCGAAGCCCGGCAGATTGCCGCCGAGCGCCTGGGCGCCGGCATCGACCGCGCCACGCGCCTGGTGGAGCAGCTGCTGGCCCTGGCCCGGCAAGAAGGCGCCGCGCGCGCCGCGCCCGTGGCGGTGGATGTGGCCGCGCTGGCGCGCACCGCCGTGCAGGATATGCAGCCGCAGGCACAGGCCAGCCGCATTGCGCTGACGGCTGATGCCCCGGCGCCCGTGCGGCGCCCCGGCCAGCCCGATGCCTTGGCCGTGCTGCTGCGCAACCTGCTGGACAACGCCTTGCGCCACACCCCGGCAGGCGGGCAGGTGCGTGTGCGCGTGCGCCCTGGCGGGGCTGGCGCGGCTGGCGATGAGGCAGAAATGGGTGGGCAGGCCGATGAGGCCGGCAAGGGCGCCGTGCTGTGCGTGGAAGACAGCGGCCCCGGCATTGCGCCGCCAGAGCGCACGCGCGTGCTCGACCGCTTTTACCGCGCCCCCGGCACTCCCGGCCACGGCAGCGGCCTGGGTTTGTCCATTGTTCGCGCGGTGGCCGATGCGCATGGCGCGCACCTGCGCATAGACAGCTCGCCAGAGCTGGGCGGCGCGCGCGTGCAGGTGTGCTGGCCTGAGTAGCTGGCCTGACGGGCGGGTGGGCTGATTTGCCGCCGCAGGGCCGGGCACTCTAAGGCGTGTTCACACTGTTTTTGCCAGTGCGAACGGGGAGAACACGCCCTAGGGCCTGTTCACACTACTCTTTATTCCCCGTCCTTTGCCCCCAGATGTCCAGGCATGTTGTACATCAGCCGAGACCAATTCAAA
>JAUNHQ010000013.1 GCA_030535425.1 Pseudomonadota bacterium
GCGCTTGCGGAACGCCCGCTCCAGCGCCTTCGCCCTCGCCGGCTCCCGCCCCAGCCCCAGCGCCTTCACCAGCTCCGGCGCCCGGAGTGCCGGTGCAAACCGTGGGCCATGCCATGCAGCGCGCCAACCACAAACCGGCGGGCAGCGCCATCGAGGCCACTTTGCCCTTTGTGGCCTACAGCGGCGCGGTGCAAATGCGCAGCCTGAACCTGGTGCTGCACGACGTGATTGCCCTGACCACCAACCGCCCCCCTGGCACGCACACCACGCCAGAAACAGATCAAGGCAGCACACACTGCCGCGCGGCCAGCGACGGCACACGCGGCAAGGCCTGGCTGGAGCATCGCTTCACGGTGCAAACGCCCGGCGTGCCTTATGCCGCCGTGGGCGACTATGTGCAGGTGCGCTATGAAAACTGCATTCCCGTGACCGACGACGACGTGATGCTCAACGGCACGTTGCGCACCGTGTTCACGCGCGAGCTGCGCGGCAGCTACGGGCCGCCTGTCGATCCGTCGCCCGACGTGTACTTCCGCGCCGAATACACGGACTACCAGGCGCAAGAGCGGGGCGGCAGTCATGTCCTGCGCCTGGACGGGCATGTCAGCGGGCGCATGGGCGCAAGCCCGAGCGATGTGGAAGTGGCCGCCGGCTCGTCCATCCGCATCCGCGAGCCGGGGCGTGATGACCGCTACGCCAACTGGCAGGGCCAGTACCGCAACGGCGCCCTCAGCCACAGTTACAGCCTGACGGCGCCGGGTGTGGATGGGCTGACGGTGCGCACGCTGCAAACCGTGCACACCATCAAACCGTTTGACCCCGAGCAAGTGCCCACCGAAGGCATGCAGCAAGGCGTGACCGCCAGCGGCTACACCGTCACGCTGGAATACACGCCCCAGGGGCCGGCGCTGCGCTGAGCGCAGCCTGGGCAAAGGCTGAACCCATGCCCTGACGGGCTAAAATCAGGTGCCGGGCCAGGGCTTTTTCTGGCCCGGTTTTTTGTGCCCGCAGGCTTTGCCAGGCGCCGCCCAGGCTGCCCGCTGCGGCCATGAGCTTGCCTGGAGAGTGTTTGCGCCATGGAAATTTTTGACTACGACCACGTGCTGCTGCTGCCGCGCAAGTGCCGCGTGCAAAGCCGCGCCGAATGCGACGCCAGCGTGGCCTTTGGCCCGCGCCGCTTCAAGCTGCCGGTGGTGCCCGCCAACATGAAAACCGTGGTGGACGAGGCGCTGTGCGCCTGGCTGGCAGCCAACGGCTACTTCTACGTCATGCACCGCTTTGACCTGGACAACGTGGCCTTTGTGCGCCAGATGCGGGCCAAGGGGCTGTTTGCCTCCATCTCGCTGGGCGTCAAAGCCCCCGATTACGCCACCGTGGACACCCTGGCCGCTGAGGGGCTGGTGCCCGAGTACATCACCATCGACATCGCCCACGGCCATGCCGACACCGTGCGCGACATGATGGCCCACATCAAGGCCAAGCTGCCCGGCAGCTTCGTCATTGCCGGCAACGTGGCCACGCCCGAGGCGGTGATCGACCTGGAAAACTGGGGCGCCGACGCGACCAAGGTGGGCGTGGGCCCGGGCAAGGTGTGCATCACCAAGCTCAAAACCGGCTTTGGCACCGGCGGCTGGCAGCTGAGCGCGCTGAAGTGGTGCGCGCGCGTGGCCACCAAACCCATCATTGCCGATGGCGGCATCCGCAGCCACGGCGACATTGCCAAGAGCATCCGCTTTGGCGCCACGATGGTGATGATCGGCTCGCTGTTTGCGGGTCATGAGGAATCGCCCGGCCGTACGGTGGAAGTCAACGGCGAGCTGTTCAAGGAGTACTACGGCTCGGCCAGCGACTTCAACAAAGGCGAGTACCGCCACGTGGAAGGCAAGCGCATTCTGGAGCCCATCAAAGGCAAGCTGGCCGACACCCTGACCGAGATGGAGCAGGACGTGCAAAGCTCCATCAGCTACGCCGGCGGCAAGCAGCTGATGGACATCCGCCGCGTGAACTACGTGATCCTCGGCGGGGACAACGCGGGCGAGCACCTGCTGATGTGATGAAGCACCTTGAGGGTGCTATACTATTCATAGCTTTTTGCGCTTGATAGGCAAGCGCGAAAAGCCTAAAAGCATGGGTATCTGATTTCAATAGGCGGCACTGGGCGCTGCCGCAGGTGCAGCGGCCGCCTGACCGGCAAACTGCGCCCGCAGCCTGCGTGCCGCCTGGGTGAACACCAGCACGTCCACCCCCACGGCCACGAAGGTGCAGCCCATGTCCAGATAGTGCTGCGCCAGGGCCGGGTCGGACGTGAGCGTGCCGGCCGCCTTGCCACTGGCGATGATGGTTTTCATGGCCGATTCAATGGCTGCCTGCACCTCGGGGTGGCCCGGGTTGCCCCGGTGGCCCATGGAAGCGGCCAGGTCGGCCGGCCCGATGAACACGCCATGCACCCCGTCAACCGCGCAGATGGCCGGCAGGTTGCGCATGGCGGTTGTGGTTTCGGCCTGCACCAGCAGGCAGACCTCGTCATCGGCCACGCTCAGGTAGTCGCTGCGCTGGCTCCACCATGAAGAGCGCGCCACGGCACTGCCTACGCCTCGCGTGCCACGGGGCGGGTATTGGGTGGCGGCTGCCACGGCTTGGGCCTGCTCGGGCGTGTCTACCATGGGCACAAGCAGGGTCTTGGCGCCAATGTCCAGCACTTGCTTGATGAGCGCGGTTTGCCCTTCGACAACCCGCACGATGGGATGTGACCTGTGTGCAGCCACTGACTGCAAGGCGCCTAGGGTGCTGCGCAGGTCGTTGGGGGCGTGCTCGCCATCGATCAGCAGCCAGTCATAGCCACAGGTGGCCGCAGCTTCGGCCAGGTAAGGATCGGCCATGGAAAGCCACAGGCCGATCTGGGGGCGCTGCTCGGCCAGCGCTTGCTTGAAGGGGTTGTGTGCGGGCATGGGGAAGGAATGAGGAAGTCTCAGGTAAGCAAATGCCTGGGTATTTGGCGGGTACGGGAGGAGACAGGTAGCTTAGCTGGCAGTGAGGGAAGCTGGTGTGCGGATGGGCCGGGAAGGGAAGCGGGCTCAGTCCAATTGCCCCTGGCAGACGTACTTGATGTGCAGGTAATCGTCCAGCCCATGGATGGAGCCTTCGCGGCCATAGCCCGATTCCTTGACACCGCCAAAGGGGGCGGCCTCGGCGGCGAGGGCGCCTTCGTTGATGCCGACAATGCCGGTTTCCAATGCATCGGCCACGCGCCAGATGCGGCGCACGTTCTGGCTGTAGAAGTAGGCAGCCAGGCCAAAAGGGGTGTCGTTGGCGGCTTGGATGACTTCGGCCTCGTCGTCGAACACGCTCAAGGGGGCCACGGGGCCAAAGGTTTCTTCGCAGGCGCAGGCCATGCGCGCATCGGCGCCCGCCAGCACGGTGGGGGCAAAGTAGTGGGGGCCCAGTGCGGTCAGGGGCTGGCCGCCGGTGAGCACGCGGGCACCCTTGGCCACGGCGTCATTGACGTGGCGGGCGATTTTTTCGATGGCGCGCGCATTGATCATGGGGCCGATTTGCGCGCGCGGGTCACTGGCCGGGCCGACGTGCAGTGCGGCCACGCGGGCGGTGAGCTTGGTGGCAAAGGCGTCGAATACGCTGCGCTGCACGAACACGCGGTTGGGGCAGACGCAGGTTTGGCCGCCGTTGCGGAATTTGGCGGCCATGAAGCCGTCCACTGCGGCGTCGATGTCGGCATCGTCAAACACGATGAAGGGGGCGTTGCCGCCCAGCTCCAACGAGAGTTTCTTGAGCGTGTCGGCGCTGCGGCGGGCCAGGTGCTTGCCTACGGGGGTGGAGCCGGTGAAGGTGATTTTGCGCACGCGGCTGTCGTCCAGCCATACATCGACCACTTCGGGTGTGCGCTCGCGCGAGGCGGTGACGATGTTGAGCACCCCGGGGGGAACGCCTGCCTCCTGCGCCAGCCATACCAGGGCCAGCGATGTGAGGGGCGTGTCCTCTGCGGGCTTGCAGACCACGGTGCAGCCAGCGGCCAGGGCTGGGGCGATCTTGCGGGCGATCATGGCGGCTGGAAAGTTCCAGGGCGTGATGGCGGCGACCACGCCCATGGGTTCGCGCAAGCCGAGCATGCGCCGGCCAGGCACAGGCGCGGGAATGACGTCGCCCATCATGCGCGTGGCTTGCTCGCCAAACCATTCGATGTAGCTGGCGGCGTAGGCCACTTCGCCCTTGCCTTCGGCCAGGGGCTTGCCTTGCTCGCGCGAGATGAGTTTGCCCAGGTCGTCCTGGTGTTGCAGTACCAGGTCGTTCCAGCGCTTGATGATGGCGGCGCGCTGCTTGGCCGGTACGCAGCGCCAGGCGGCAAAGGCTGCATGGGCAGCGTCTACCGCCGCGCGTGCTTCGGCAGCGCCAGAGTCGGGGACGGCGGCAAAGGTCTGGCCGGTGGCTGGGTCTTGCACGGTCAGGGTGTCGCCGCTGGCAGCCGGAGTCCACATGCCGTGGATGAAGTTGGCGCTGCGCTGCAAATCGGCGCATTGCAAGGACAGGTCAAGGGTGCTCATTGCAAATCAGGCTCCATCAGACAGGGCAGGCCACGCGTCAACTGACAATGCCCAGGTGCCAGGGAACGAATTCATGGTCGCCCAGGCCCAGGCGTTCGCTCTTGGTGGGCTCGCCGCTGGCATGGCGCAGAATGCATTCGAAGATGTGCTGGCCTAGCTGGGGGATGTCGCACTCGCCATCCAGCACCACGCCGCAGTTGATGTCCATGTCTTCTTCCAGGCGGGTGAACATGGGTGTGTTGCTGGCCAGCTTGATGGTGGGGGCCGGCTTGCTGCCAAACATGGAGCCGCGCCCGGTGGTAAAGCAGATCAGGTTGGCACCGCTGGCGATTTGGCCGGTGCAGGCCACGGGGTCGTAGCCGGGCGAGTCCATGAACACGAAGCCGCTTTCCGTGATGGGCTCGGCGTATTCATAGACGGCGCGCAGCGGCGTGGTGCCGCCCTTCATGGCGCTGCCCAGGGATTTTTCAAAGATGTTGGCCAGTCCGCCGGCTTGGTTGCCGTGGCCCACGACACCGTTGAACTGGGCGTTTTGTCCAGCGGCGTACCGCTCCCACCAGGCCAGGCGATCCAGCAGCTTTTGCCCTACCTCGCGGCTGACCGCGCGGCGCGTGAGCATGAATTCCACGCCGTGGATTTCAGGCGTTTCCGACAAGATGGCCGTGCCGCCGTGGCGCACCAGAATGTCCATGGCTGCGCCCAGCGCGGGGTTGGCGGTGATGCCCGAAAAACCGTCTGAGCCGCCGCATTCCAACCCGATTTTCAAATGGCTGGCGCTGACGGTACTGCGGCGCGCCTGGTTGGCCAGGGGCAGCATGTCCTGAATGGCTTCGATGCCCGCCGCAATGGTGGCACGCGTGCCGCCCACGTCCTGCATGACCAGGGTGCGCATCAGGGGGCCGGGGTGCAGCCCCTGGGACTGCACCAGTGCGTCCACCTGGTTGCGTTCGCAACCCAAGCCGACGATGAGCACTCCCGCCAGGTTGGGGTGGCGCGCATAGCCGGCCAGCGTGCGGCGCAGAACGTCGAAGTGTTCGCTGGGCGATGACATGCCGCAGCCGCTGGTCTGGGCAAACGCGGCCACGCCATCCACATGGGGAAAGGCAGCCAGCACTTCAGGGGTGAAATGCGCCGCCATTTGCTTGATGACCGTGGCCGAGCAGTTGACGGAGGACAGGATGCCGATGAAGTTGCGCGTGCCGACAGTGCCATGGGGGCGGACAAAGCCTTCGAACGTGGCGCGTTCGCTTTCGGGGACATAGCTCACTGGGCGAACGTCGGCGCCAAAAGCGGGATCGCGGTAGTAGTCCACCAGCTTCAGGTTGTGGCTGTGGACATAGTCGCCTGGCTCCAGGTCGCGCGTGGCTACGCCGATCACGGTGTTGTACTTCTTGACCTGCTCGCCCTGCGCAATGCGTCGTGCGGCGATTTTGTGCCCTGCTGGCACTTGTGCGCGCACACGCAGGCCGAGGGACGGGATGTCCTGGCCCAGCGCCAGTGCGGTCTTGGCAACCAGCACGTTGTCTTGGGGGTGCAGGTGCAGCAGAGGGCTGTCGGTGTGGTTCATGCGACAGGAGGGGAAAAGGGTGGATCGAAGGCAGGGGGCTGGCAGCTTATTTGCGCATCAGCTCACGCAGCTTGAGTTTTTCAATCAGCGTGGTTTCTTTCTGGTAGACGGCTTGCACGTACTTTTCGTACTCGGGGCCGTCCAGGTAGAGCTGGGGAGCATCCAGTTTGTCGGTGACTGCCTTGAATTCGGGGCTGGCCACGGCCTGCTTGAAGGCTTCGCGCAGCTTGGCCAGGATAGTCGGATCGACGCCGCGCGGCGCGCCAATGCCGTTGGGAGCGTCGACCACGACGTCGTAGCCCAGTTCCTTCAGCGTGGGGGTGTTCTTGAATCGCTGGGTACGCTGCTCCCCCCAGGTGGCCAGCAGGCGCAGCTTGCCCGCTTCAACATGGGGCGCCCAAGAGCTGGAGTCGGCCAGCGCATCCACATGCCCGCCCAGCACGGCTTGCAGGGCTTCGGCGCCGCCCTTGTAAGGCACATGGTTGAACTGGATGCCGGCCGCCAGCGCGAACTCTTCCATGCCCACATGCGTGGCGCCGCCCACGCCAGCGTGCGCGTAGGTCACTTTGCCGGGGTTGGCCTTGGCGTAGTCCACCAGGTCTTTCAGCGTCTTGAAAGAGGAACTGGCGGGTACGGCAATGCCGAAGGTTTGCCCCGAGGTGCGGGCAATAAAGCTGTAGTCCTTGCGCGGATCCGCCTGCAGCGTGCCCAGCTGGGAAAAGCGTGTGACGGAGATGGGGATCTGGCCAATGGTGTAGCCATCGGGCTTGGCCGATGCCAACGCCTTGGCACCGATCATGCCGGAAGCCCCCACGCGGTTTTCCACTGCAATGCTCTGGCCCAGCACCCGGCTGGCAACGGTACACAGGGCGCGCATGGACTGGTCTGCCGTGCCGCCTGCAGGCCAGGGGCAGATGAAGGTGATGGCACGCTCAGGCCAGTTCTGCGCCCAAAGCGGCGCGCTGACCATGGCCAGCGGGGCAGCACCTAGTGCGCCCAACACCGAACGCCGTTGCACACCGTGGGTTGCTTTTTTCATGTGATGTCTCCGTTTTTGTTAACAAAGTGGGTGGCGCCGTATTGTTGGTGACCTATTCATAGCAATCCAATGAGAACATGGACTATCTTCATAAACTACACGTTATGAAAAGGGTTTAGGGGAACTGGCCATGACCAAGATTGACCGTGTGTTGCGCAGCAACCTGAAGCTGCGGCATTTGCAGATGCTGGTGGCGCTGGACCAGTTCAGGCATCTGGGGCGGGCGGCAGAGTTTCTGTCCGTCACGCAACCGGCTGTGTCCAAGACGCTGGTGGAGGTGGAGAGCATGTTTGGCATGCCGCTTTTCACCCGTTCTACGCGCGGCACCGAACCCACGCAAGCGGGCGCCAGCGTGGTGCGTTTTGCACGGTCGGTGCTGGCCAGCTATGCGCGCACGAGAGATGAAATCGCGGCTGAGGCCAGCGGCGCCAGCGGCCGCACCAGCGTAGGCGCCATGGTGGCGGCCATGCCCGTGCTGCTGACGCAGGCGGTTCAGCGCTTGAAAGAACGTTCGGCACGCGCCACGGTATTGGTGGAAGAGGGCGACCTGACCCGACTGCTGCCGCGTTTGCGCCTGGGGGAGCTGGATGTGTTTGTGGGCCGGCTGGAGCCAGGCTATGCCGCACCTGATCTGGAAACAGAGCCACTGTACGATGACCCCATGGTGGCAGTGGCCGCGCCCGGACATCCCCTGGTGGGCCGAAAGACGGTGCGATGGGACCAACTGGCAGACGGTGCCTGTGTGATGCCGCCGCCTTGGGCGTCGTTGCGGGTCAAGCTGGAGCAGCAGTTTTTCGCCCACGGCTTGCACCCGCCTGCGGACATCGTGGAGTCGGCTTCTTTTCTGTCGCAAATCATGTTCTTGCAGCAGCGCGGTGCGGTGGCTTTCATGGCGCGCACGGTGGCCGAGCATTTCAGCCAGCGGGGCATGGTGGCGTTGTTGCGCCTGCCTGTGCCCGTGGCGTTGCCGCCCGTGGGGTTGATCACCCTGCGCGGGCAACAGCCCACGCCGGTGACGGAGTCGTTGGTGCAATGTCTGCGCGAGGTAGGCGCGACGCTATGCAGCTCATCGGGGGTCAAGAGGCGGGTGTCAGCGGCGCGTGTGTGCCCACGCCCTGCCGGGTGAAATACGCTTGCAGAAACTCCACGCTCACCCGTACCTTGGCCGACAGTTGCAGACGCGAGGGGTAGACGGCCCAGACATTGGCCTCTTGTCCCCATTCGGGCAATAGCTGCACCAGCCGCCCGGTGCGCAGATGGGTGCCTACGTCCCACAGTGAGCGAAGGGCGATGCCCAGCCCGTCCAGCGCCCATTGCACCACCATCTCGCCATTGTTAGCGGATAGCGGCCCTGTGACTTTGGCTGTGTGTTCGGCCATCCCCGCACGCAGGCGCCATACGCCGAACGGGTGGTCACGCTCCTTGATCACCAGGCAATCGTGGGCGGCCAGTTCTGCGGGGGTGCGCGGCGCCCCCCTGCGGCGCACGTAGTCGGGGGCTGCGCACAGCACGCGGTGGTTGTGGGCCAGGCGGCGTGCAATCAGATGCGGCGCAATGTCGTCCCCAATGCGCACATCCAGGTCAAGCCCTTCGCCCGCCACGTCCACCAGGCGGTCAAATACTTCCAGGCGCACCTGCAGGCCCGGGTACTGCTGCACCAGCTGTGATAGCGCGGGGGCAAGCACGCGGCGGCCAAAGCCCAGGCTGCTGCTCACTCGCAGCAGGCCCCGAGGGGCGCTGCGGGTCACCGCTACTTCCTGCAGGAGCTGATCCATGTCGTCCAGAATGCGCTGTGCCCAGTGGAACACGCGCTCACCGTGGTCGGTGATGGCCAGGCGACGCGTGGTGCGGTGCAGCAGGGGAACGCCGAGATCTTGCTCCAGCAGGCGCAAACGCTTGCTCACATAGGCGGGTGAGGCCCCCAGTTCTTGCGCTGCTGCGGCAAAGCTGGCCTTGCGCACCACGGTGCAAAACACGCGCAGGTCATCGGTGGGTGGAAATTTATTCACGATCAGTGAATAGAATCATTACGAGGAATAGGATTGTATGAATTACGTATTCAATGAACAATGACATCACCATCTACTTGAGTGAAAGAGAACACGCATGCAAAAGCAAAGCTACAAGATTGCCGTGATCGCCGGTGACGGCATAGGCAAGGAGGTGATGCCCGAGGGGCTGCGCGCGGTGCAGGCGGCGGCAAACCGCTTTGGCCTGGTGCTGGACTGCCAGCACTTTGACTGGGCGCACTGCGACTACTACGCACAGCACGGCAAGATGATGCCCGACGACTGGCGCGCCCAGCTTGAAGGCATGGACGCCATCTTTTTTGGCGCCGTGGGCTGGCCCGCCACGGTGCCTGACCACATCTCCCTGTGGGGGTCGCTGCTGAAGTTCCGCCGCGAGTTTGACCAGTACATCAACCTGCGCCCGGTGCGCCTGTTTGAAGGTGTTCCCTGCCCGCTGGCAGGCCGCAAGCCAGGCGATATTGACTACTACGTGGTGCGCGAGAACACCGAGGGCGAATACACGTCGCTGGGCGGCATCATGTACGAGGGCACTGACCGCGAGATCGTCATCCAGGAATCCGTCTATTCCCGCAAGGGGGCCGACCGCTTGCTGAAATTTGCGTTTGAGCTGGCCCAAAGCCGCCCGCGCAAGCACGTCACGCTGGCCACCAAGAGCAACGGCATCGCCATCAGCATGCCCTGGTGGGATCAGCGCGCCGATGCCATGGCCCGGCAGTACCCTGGTGTCACGCTGGACAAGCAGCATATCGACATCCTCACCGCGCGCTTCGTGCTGCAGCCGGACCGCTTTGACGTGGTGGCCGCCACCAACCTGTTTGGCGACATCCTGTCTGACCTGGGCCCGGCCACCACGGGCACCATTGGCCTGGCTCCTTCGGCCAATCTGAACCCGGACCGCACCTTTCCCAGCCTGTTCGAGCCGGTGCATGGCTCTGCGCCTGACATTTATGGCCAGAACATCGCCAACCCCATTGCCATGGTCTGGTCTGGCGCGCTCATGCTGGACTTTCTCACCCACGGCCAAGGCGCCGGGCGGCAGGCGCATGACGCCATCGTGGCCGCCATCGAGCAGGTCATCAAGGATGGCCCGCGCACGCCTGACCTGGGCGGCAGTGCCTCCACCACGCAGGTGGGGGAAGCCATTGCCAGACTGATCGCACAGCACTGATTCTGAACAAATAGGACAAGAAGGCCGAAGGCGGCGGTGGGCGGGCCGGCACGGCTGCATCTCATCACGCAAGGGCAGGCAGCGGCGCCCGCTCGTCGCCAGGTGCGATCTGCAAGAGGATCTGCTGTCCGCTGCAAGCCAGTATGCACGGACAGATGGGGGACATCCCCGCAGCACAAGCTGAGGCAAACTACCGGGGCAACTGGCCAGCCACAGCGTCAGGTGTGTCGGCCTGGGCTGGGCAGTTTTGCCGAACCCGGAAGTGGTCTTTCAAGTGTGTTTGTCAGGCTTCGGTCTGCCACAGACATCCTCTGCTGTTTTCTCTTATTTCCTATCCCATGCGTTCATTGCCTTCTGTCTTCAGCAAGCTGCACCTGCCCATCATCGGCTCGCCCCTGTTCATCATCAGCAACCCCAAGCTCGTCATAGCCCAGTGCACCGCAGGCATCGTGGGCAGCATGCCCGCGCTCAACGCCCGCCCGGCCAGCCAGCTGGACGAATGGCTGCACGAAATCACCGAGGGCCTGGCCGCCTGGGACAAGGCCCACCCCGATCAGCCCGCCGCTCCTTTTGCCATCAACCAGATCGTGCACAAAAGCAATGACCGTCTGGAGCACGACATGCAGGTCTGCGCCAAATACAAGGTGCCTCTCATCATCACCAGCCTGGGCGCGCGCGAAGACGTCAACCAGGCCGTGCACGCCTGGGGTGGGCTGGTGCTGCACGACGTGATCAACAACCGCTTTGCCCGCAAAGCCGTGGAAAAAGGCGCCGACGGCCTGATTGCCGTGGCCGCTGGTGCGGGTGGCCACGCCGGCATCAAAAGCCCGTTCGCGCTCATCCAGGAAATCCGCGAATGGTTTGACGGCCCTCTGGCCCTGTCCGGCAGCATTGCCAACGGCGCCGCCGTGCTGGCCGCGCAGGCGTGCGGGGCAGACTTTGCCTACATCGGCTCGGCCTTCATCGCCACCGACGAAGCCCGCGCCGCCGATGCCTACAAGCAAGCCATCGTGGACGGCACCTCGGACGACATCGTCTACAGCAACCTCTTTACCGGCGTGCACGGCAACTACCTGGCCCCGTCCATCCGCGCCGCCGGGCTGGATCCCGACCACCTGCCCGAAAGCGACCCCAGCCAAATGAACTTTGGCGGCGGCGGCAGCAAAAAAGCCTGGAAAGACATCTGGGGCAGCGGCCAGGGCATTGGCGCGGTCAAGGCCGTGGTGCCCGCCGCCGAACTGGTGGCCCGCCTGGCGCGCGAATACGCTGCCGCACGCCAGCGGCTGGCGCTGTGAAAGCGCCGCGCGCGCTTGCATGGCGTATGGCTCTGCGCGTGATGTCGCTTTAGTGAAAAGGCTTTTTGCGCGCGATTGATAAGGGTTTTAAGCTATACAAAATATAGCAATCGCCGTATTCAATCACCTGTGTGCCTGGCAGACCAAGGCTTGAGGCGTCCGGCGCGCAGAGATGGCGCTCAGATGCGCGCTGCCTGTGCTTCCAGCGAGGCGATTGCCTGAGCCGTTTTGCGCTGGGCTATGGGGCGGGGTTGGCGCCGGTTCTTGCTGGCAGCGGGGGGGAGCTGCCGGGCCTGCGTTTGTGTGACGCGCTGCTGGATATGGGCTAGAGCCTGTTCCACTTGATCGATCAGGATCAGGCACAAATCACCTGGGTTCAATGTTCCCAGGGCGCGGTCAATGGCGGTGAACTCGCCGTGAATTTCCTCCACTTGGCGCGTGCGCGTCGCGCCTTCCAGCCCTTGCCGCAGCAGGGCCAGCACTTCACCATCGGCGCGCCCGCGCTGGCAGGCATCTTGGTAGAGGATGACGTTGTCAAACGCGGCGCCAAGCAGGCGGGTCTGGTCGCGAATGTCCTCATCGCGCCGGTCGCCGGCGCCGCTGATGACGACAGTGCGGCGCTTGGCAGGCATGTTGTCGATGCTCTTGATCAGCGCGGCGATGGCGTCGGGGTTATGGCCGTAGTCGGCAATCACGGTAGCGCCTGCGTAGTCAAACAGGTTGAATCGCCCAGGCACGCCGTGCAGATCGCTGATGAAGCTGCTCAGCCCCTTTTGGATGGCGTCCCAGCCCGTGTTGACGGCCCAGGCAGCCGCCACCGATGCCATGCAGTTTTCTACCTGGAAACCAATCTGGCCCTGGCGGGTGAAGGGAATGTGTGCCAGTGGCAGGCGCTTGATGAAGCTGCCTTCGGCACAGACGATGTGGCCGTCTTCGACGAAGACCACGCGCTTGCCCTGGGCGCGGTGGGTGGCGATGACGGGGTGGTGCCCGTCCGTGGCAAAGAAGGTGACGCTGCCTGGGCAATGCGGCGCCATGGCAACCACGGCTGGATCGGTCGCATTGAGCACGGCGGTGCCTGTGGGCGCCACGTTGAGCACGATCACGCGCTTGAGCACCTTCAGGTCTTCGAGCGTGGTGATGTAGTTCAGGCCCAGGTGGTCGCCCTGGCCCAGGTTGGTGACGATGGCCACGTCGCACTGGTCAAAGGCCAGGCCTTCGCGCAGCAGGCCGCCGCGCGCGGTTTCCAGAACGGCGGCGTCCACGTCGGGATGGGCCAGCACGTTGCGGGCACTGCGTGGGCCGGAGCAGTCGCCAGAGTCGATCTGACGGCCATTGACGTACACGCCATCGGTGTTGGTCATGCCTACGCGCAGCCCCTGGGTACGCAGCAGGTGGGCGGTCAGCCGCACGGTGGTGGTTTTGCCATTGGTGCCGGTCACGGCTACCACGGGGATACGCCCGTTACCGCCGTGCGGGTACATGAGGCCCATCACAGCAGCGCCCACGTCGCGGCCCTTGCCAAAGGATGGGCTGATGTGCATGCGCAGGCCGGGGGCGGCATTGACTTCGACAATGCCGCCGTTTTGTGCTTCCAGCGGTTTCATGACGGTTTCGCACACCACGTCCACGCCACAAATATCCAGCCCCACGGTTTGAGCCGCCTCAATGGCGCGTGCGGCCACGTCGGGATGCACGCTGTCGGTCACGTCAGTGGCGGTGCCGCCAGTGGATAGGTTGGCGTTGTTACGCAACACCACGCGCTGGCCCTTGGTGGGCACGGCGTCGGGCGTGAGCCCCTGGGCTTGCAAGCGCGCCTGGGCAATGGTGTCGATGCGGATCTTGGTCAGTGAGGTGCCGTGGCCTTCGCCCCGGCGCGGGTCGCGATTGACCTGGGCTACCAGCTCGCGCACGGTGTGCTGACCATCGCCAATGACCAGCGGCGGGTCGCGCCGGGCGGCCGCTACCAGCTTGTTGCCCACCACCAGCAGACGAAAGTCGTGGCCGGGCAGGTAGCTTTCCACCATGACCTGGCCGTAGGCTGAAGCTGCTTGATAGGCGATGTCGAAATGCGCACGGTCATAGATGCCGACGGTCACGCCCTTGCCCTGGTTGCCATCCTGTGGTTTGACCACCACGGGCAGGCCAATGTCCTGCGCCACGGACCAGCCATCTTCCAGGCTGGTCACGGGCCTGCCCAGCGGCACGGGCACGCCTGCGGCATGCAGCAGCTTCTTGGTCAGGTCCTTGTCCTGGGCGATGGATTCGGCAATGGCGCTGGTGCCATCGACCTCTGCGGCCTGGATGCGGCGCTGCTGGCTGCCCCAGCCCAGTTGCACCAGGCTGCCGCTGGTCAGGCGCCGGTAGGGGATGCCGCGCTTGATCGCTGCCTCGACGATGGCACCTGTGGAGGGGCCCAGGCGCTCGTCTTCGTCCAGCTCGCGCAGATCGGCCAGTGTGGCGCCCAGGTCAAAGTCTGTGCCTGTGGCGGCGGCGATGCACAACTGCTGGGCTCTTTCAAAAGCCAAGCGCCCCACGGCTTCTTCGCTGTACTGCACGGCCACCTGGAAAGTGCCGGGCACTTCTGTGGGTGTGGTGCGGCTGAATGTGACGGGGCAGCCGGCCTCGGCCTGCAAAGCCAGCGCCGTCAGCTCCAGCGCATGGGCCATGGAAATGGGGGTGCTGGGCTTGTTGGCATGCAACGCGCCTACAGATGGAAACAACTCGCGCAGTCTTTTTTCAAACGAGGGGGTGACGCGCAGATCCAACTCAGTGGCGTCGCAGGTGACCACGGCCTCAATGGCTGTGTGACGGCTCCACAAGTTGGGGCCGCGCAGTGCGCGAATGCGAGTGACTTCCATGAACAATCCTGTCAATGAGACAACTGTGGCGATACAACGGCTGGCGTCGGCAATCAGTGGACAGCGCCTGCGTGTCGGTTTCCACTAAAACGCAACAAACCTGCACGAATCAGGTCAACGGAAATCCCCAGCGACCACGCTGCCGCTACGGCAGCCAGCACATGGGGACGCACATCGTCGGGAGACTCGCGCGTGATACCGCATAGGCTGGAGGTATTGAGGTTGACCAGGGGGATTTCCTGCGTGCCGGTGTCCAGCAGGATGTCTGTCCCGCGGGCAAAAACGCAACGCCCCTTGCGTTCGCGGTGCGCTTGCAGGGCAGGGGGATCGGGTGTAAGGCTGTAAAGCAGCACTTCGCCGTCGCTGTAGCCAGCCAGTGCCAGCACCTGGGGGTCGTCGGCGTTGAGCACGGCTGCGCCTTTGGGTAGAACCACATCCACCTGCGTGCGCACGATGCCGGGCATCTGGTCGGCTTCGGTGATGTACAGGTCTTTCAGGCCCTGCGGGCCGGGCATGGCCATGACGACGCCGACCTGGCAGCGGTCATACGGCAGTCCCTCGGCCAGGATCTGGCGCGGGGTGGTTTCGATCACGGCGGCCTGTACATTGCGATTGATGAGCAGTTGCTCGCCAGCCTGGTAGTGGCGAGCGTCATGGGGTGACAGCTTCCGAGCGCCCAGGAACAGCCCATCCTGGCAAGCCAGGCCGGTTTGCAGCCCATGCAGGTCAAGCAGCGAAGCCAGCAGGCGGGCGGTCAGCGAATGCTGTCCGTCGCCCAGCAGGCCAATGATGGGCACGCGCCCGCGGGCGCCATCGGGAAACAAATGCGCCACGATGGCTTCACCCACGGGTTGGGGCTTGCCTGTGGCGGGCTTGAGGTGCATCAGCAGCCCGGGGCCGGCGTTGACTTCGACAATGGCACCGCCCTGGGGTGCCAGGGGCTGACTGATGTCTGGCACGACCAGGTCGATGCCGGCGATGTCCAGGCCCACCACGCGCGCTGCCATGGCGGCCAGCTCGGCGGTGTCGGGGTGTACCTGGGCGGTGACATCGTGGGCCATGTTGCCAGTGCGCTGCACCACGGCGCTTTGCCCGATCGGCAGCACGCTGTCTGCCGTCAGCCCCTGGCGTGCCAGCTCAAGTGTGACGACGGCATCGCTGATGCGAACGATGTCCAGCGGAAACTGCTCTTCCTCGCCACGACGGGGGTCGGTGTTGACTTGCGTCTCGATGAGCTGGGCCACGGTCGAGCGGCCATCGCCGCTGATGCGGGTGATTTCGCCGCACGCGGCGGCCACCAAGCGGCCGCCGACGATCAGCAGGCGGTGCTCCACACCGGGGATGTAGCGTTCGACGATGACGTCGGAACCTTCTTTTTCGGCAGCGGCGTAGGCATCTTCAACTTCACGCTGATTGTTCAGATTGAGCGAGACACCGCGCGCGTGGTTGCCGTCCGAGGGCTTGACGACCACGGGCAAGCCAATGTCTTCAGCCGCTTCCCAGGCCTGTTCAGCGCTGCCTACGGTACGCCCCTCGGGCACGGGAATGCCGGAGGCCGTCAGCAATTGCTTGGTCAGGTCTTTGTCGCGCGAGATGCCTTCGGCAATGGCGCTGGTGCGATCGGTTTCGGCAGTCCAGATGCGGCGCATGGCTGCGCCGTGGCCCAGCTGCACCAGGTTGCCTTCGTTCAGGCGGATGGCGGGAATGCCGCGATCGCTGGCTGCATCCACGATGCAGGCGGTGCTGGGGCCCAGGCAGCGCCGGTCCGCCATTTCGGTCAGGCGCTCGATGATGGCGCGCACGTCGCAGGGGCGGTCGTTGATGGCGGCCATGACCACCTCACGCGCCGATTCCAGGGCTAGGCGGCCAACGGCTTCTTCGCGTGTGCGAATCACCACCTTGTACACGCCGCGCTCGTGTGTCATGCGTGCCTTGCCAAAGCCGGTTTTCATGCCGGCCTGGGTCTGCAGCTCCAGCGCCACGTGTTCCAGAATGTGGCCGGGCCAGGTGCCATCGCGCAGGCGCATCAAAAAGCCGCCACGGCGCCCCACGCTGCAACGGTGTTCGATCAGGCCAGGCAGCCAGGCGGCCAGGCGTTCGTAAAAGCCGGGCAGGGTGTTGGAGGGGTAGTCCTCCAGCGCGCCGATGTCCACCACGGCTTCAATGACCGGGCGATAGGTCCAGATGCTGGGGCCGCGCAGGTAGGTCATGCGCCGGATCACGATGTCGGGAAAAGGGCGGGGCGGCACGGCAGCGGCAGGCGTGGCGTCTTCGGGGGCAGGGGCGGCGGCAGAAGGCTGTGCATACAATCCGCCACCGCTGGGCGGGTTGCACTGTGTTTGGTCGATTGACGGCATAAAAGGCAAGTGCGCTCGCTGTTTGGGGAAGCTGCTAGTGTCTGGAAAAGTGGTTCGCTGAGCCCTTTTGCGTCTTCCCGGCCCATCGCGTCCGTTTTGCATGTCGCTTGAAATACCCCCCCCATCCGATCTGGCCGGCCTGGCCGGGCAAGCGCCGTTGCATCCCACGGAAAACGTGCTGGGTGCGCTGGAAGTTGACTTGGATGCCAGCCTGCGCTTTGGCCGCGGGGTGATGGTCATTACAAACCAACGGTTGCTTGCGCGGTTTCCGAATGAAACACACTGGCAGGCCTGGCCGCTGCACACGCCTGGCTTGCGCATGGCGCACCACGATCACGCGGGTGTGGGCACACTGGAGCTGATCAGCCCCGACGGGCGCTTGGCCAGTTGGCGCTTTACTCTGGGCTACAACCCGGCGGCGCTGCGCCTGCTGGCCTGTTTTGAGCAGGCGGTGCAGGGCGCGCCCATGGCTGAGGCTGCGCAGGATGCGCCGACTGAGGCTGCGCCTGAGGACGAGCGTCCGCCCTCTACCTGGACGCTGCTGCGTCTGTGGCGCTTTGCCCGGCCTTACCAGTGGCAGCTACTGGCGGGTTTCTTACTGACGCTGGCGGCCACGGCGGCCACGCTGGTGCCGCCTTACCTGACCATGCCGCTGATGGACAAGGTGCTGATCCCGTTCCAAAGCGGCCAGCAGATCGACGCTGGCTATGTGGCGCTACTGCTGGGGGGGCTACTGGGCTCGGCCCTGCTGGCCTGGGTGCTGGGCTGGGCCAAGACCTACATCCTGGCGCTGGTATCCGAGCGCATTGGCGCGGATTTGCGCACCACCACCTATGAGCACCTGCTGCATTTGTCGCTGGAATATTTTGGCGGGCGCCGCACAGGCGATTTGATGGCACGCATCGGTTCCGAGACCGACCGCATCAACCTGTTCTTGTCGCTGCACCTGCTGGACTTTGCCACCGATGTGCTGATGATCGTGATGACGGCGGCCATCCTGTTTTCCATCGATCCCACGCTGGCGCTGGTCACACTGGTGCCGCTGCCCGTCATCGGCTGGCTGATCCATGTGGTGCGCGATCGGCTGCGCACGGGCTTCGAGAAGATCGACCGCGTGTGGTCAGAGGTGACCAACGTGCTGGCCGACACCATTCCCGGCATTCGGGTGGTGAAGGCCTTTGCGCAGGAAGAGCGCGAGGCCAGGCGCTTCAAGCAGGCCAATGAGCACAACTTGCAAGTCAACGACAAGCTCAACCGCCTGTGGTCGCTGTTTTCGCCCACCGTCACGCTGCTGACCGAAATCGGCCTGTTGGTGGTGTGGGCAGCGGGCATCTGGCTGGTCAGCCGTGGGCAGATCACCGTGGGGGTGCTGACGGCGTTTTTGGCCTACATCGGGCGCTTTTACACGCGGCTTGATTCCATGAGCCGCATCGTCTCCGTCACGCAAAAAGCCGCTTCGGCCACCAAGCGCATTTTTGAAATCCTGGACCACGAGTCCAGCGTGCCCGAGCCCAAGAACCCCGTGCCGCTGCCCCAGGTGCAAGGCCGCATCGAGGTCAAGGATGCCGCGCTGCGCTACGGCAACCGCTCCGTCATCCGGGGCTTGAACCTGCGCATTGAGCCTGGCGAAATGGTGGGCCTGGTGGGCCACAGCGGCTCGGGCAAAAGCACGCTGGTCAACCTGATCTGCCGCTTTTACGACGTGTCGGGCGGCGCCATCTTGGTCGATGACATTGACCTGCGCCAAGTGCGCGTGGCCGACTACCGCCGCCACGTGGGCCTGGTGCTGCAAGAGCCGTTTTTGTTCTTCGGCACCATTGCCGAAAACATTGCCTACGGCAAGCCCGACGCCACGCGCGAAGAAATCGTGGCCGCCGCGCGCGCCGCGCACGCGCATGAGTTCATCTTGCGCTTGCCGCAGGGCTACGACTCGCTGGTGGGCGAGCGTGGGCAGGGTCTGTCCGGCGGCGAGCGCCAGCGCATCAGCATTGCGCGGGCGCTGCTCATCAACCCGCGCATCCTCATCCTGGACGAAGCCACGGCCTCGGTCGATACCGAAACCGAGCGCGAAATCCAAAAAGCCCTGGACAACCTAGTGCGCGGGCGCACCACCATTGCCATTGCCCACCGCCTGTCCACCCTGCGCAAGGCCGACCGCCTGGTGGTGATGGACAAGGGCCAGAAAGTGGAAGAGGGCACGCACGAGGCGCTGATGGCCCAGCGCGGCGCCTACTGGCGGCTGTACCAGGCTCAGGCCCGGCAGGAAAAAGCCGAGCGCGAGCGCATGCTGGCCGTGGACGAGGCCGATCTGGCCGAGCCCGCCCCTGGCGCGGTGCAGGCGCCGCCTTCGCAGGAGCAGGCATGAGCGACAACACCGCCGACAACACCCCCTTGTCCACCGCCAGCGCCCCCGGCTTCGGGCTGCGCCGCGACACGTTTGGCCGCCTGGTGCTGACCGACGCGCAAGGGCGCGAACACGTGGGCGTGGTGGCCGTGCGCGCCTTTCCTATTGCCGCGCCGGATGAGGGCATCAGCCTGGTCGATGCCGACGGCCACGAACTGGCCTGGGTGCCCAGCCTGCCCGCGCTGCCTGGGCCGCTGCGCGAGCTGCTGGCCGAGGCGCTGCAACAGCGCGAATTCATGCCCCGCCTGCTGCGCGTGCATGCCGTCAGCAGCTTCGTTACCCCCAGCACCTGGCAGGTGCAGACCGACCGCGGCCCGGCGCAGTTCGTGCTCAAGGGTGAAGAAGACATCCGCCGCCTGGGCCCCGGCCTGCTGATCGTCAACGACGCGCACGGCGTGCAATACCTCATTCAAGACCTGCACGCCATGGACCGCCACAGCCGCAAGCTGCTGGACCGGTTTTTATAAAAAAACGGCAATTGCGCGCTTCTGGTAAGGGTTTTAAGCTATATTTAATATAGCTAATGCCCTGCCGCCCGTGATGGCAACGGGCGGGCCGGCGCGTGTTACCCGGCGGTAATACCCGCTGCCCGGATGATGCGGGCGTTGCTGGCCGATTCGGCGGCGATGAACTTGGCAAAGTCTGCCGCGCTGCCGCCGGTGGGCTGGTTGTCAGCCGCCTCGATCTTGGCGCGCACGGCAGGGTCTTTGAGCAAGGTGTTGAGGGCCGCATTCATGCGCTCGACCACGGCAGGCGGCGTGCCGCCTGGGGCGAACACGCCAAACACCGATGCCAGATTGGCCCCCGGCAGGCCCAGCTCGGCCAGCGTGGGCAGCTCAGGCAGCCGGGGCAGGCGTGCGGGCGCACCCGCAGCCAGCGGTTGCAGCTTGCCCGCCTGGATATGCGCCATGATGGCCGCGCCGGGGTTGCTGGAAAGCACTTCGTACTGGCCCGTCAGCGCATCCGTGACCTGCTGCGCGCCGCCCTTGTAGGGAATGTGGGTGATGTCCACCCCCGCACCGGTCTTGACCATTTCCAGCACGATGTGTCCCAGCGACGCCGCGCCTGCGGTGGCCCAGCGCACCGCGCCGGGCTGCGCCTTGGCCTGGGCCAGCAGGCTCTTGAAATCCCTGGCCTTGAGAGCGGGCGTGCCCAGCAGCAGCACGGGCGAGGCCATCACGCTGGCCACGGGCACGATGTCCTTGACCGGGTCGAACATGGGCTTGCCGCCCAGGTGCGGCATCAGCACCAGCGGGCTGATGGCGGAAAAGCCAAAGGTCAGCCCATCGGGGGCAGCCTTGGCCACCGCGTCCATACCAATGGCGCCGCTGGCGCCGCCCTTGTTTTCCACTACCACGGTTGCGCCCAGCATGGGCGAGAGCTTGTCGGCCAGCAGGCGGGCCGTGGCATCGGCCACACCGCCGGGCGGGTAAGAGACGATGAGGCGAATAGGCTTGCCGCTGGTGCCCTGGGCATGGGCGTTCAGGGCAGCGGGGGCCGCCGCAGCGGCCAGCCAGCCAAGGCACTGGCGGCGGGAGAGGCGGGAGAAATGGGGCATGGCAGAACCAGACATGAAAAAAACAATGGGTAAAGGCTTGGCCTGGCCGGGTGTGGCAGGCAAAACCCGTGCGAAAGGGTGCCGATTGTGCGCTTTGGCGGATGTGCCAAAGCAGCGGCTGCGTGCGGCCCGCTTCAGGCACACTTGGCCCGCATGGGCGCTGGCCAAGCGGCTGGCGCGCTTTTTTGGAATTTCAGGTGCTGATCCCATGACTTCATTTCTGTTTCGCCGCCCTGCGGCCGCCTGGCTGGCGCTGGGCCTGGGGGCTGTGTTTTTGACGGGCTGCGCGCAGCCGTTTGCCGGGGACGCCGCCGCCGCAGCGCCTGCCGCAACGGCCACGGCGCGGGCGGCCCCCTTTACGGCCACACCTGCCGCCACTGGCGTGCACCAGTACCAGCTTGACAACGGCCTGACCCTGATCGTCAAGCCCGACCGGCGCGCCCCCACCGCCGTGCACATGCTGTGGGTGCGCGCAGGCGCCATGGACGAGGTCGATGGCCTCAGCGGCGTGGCCCACGTGCTGGAGCACATGATGTTCAAAGGCACGCAAAAGCTTGCCGAAGGCGAGTTCTCGCGCCGCGTGGCCGCGCTGGGCGGGCAGGAAAACGCCTTCACCAGCCTGGACTACACCGGCTACTACCAGCAAGTGCCCGCCAGCCGCCTGGGCGAAGTCATGGCGCTGGAGGCCGACCGCTTCTCCCACGTCAGCTTCAGCGACGAAGCCTTTGCCAAGGAACTGGCCGTGGTCAAGGAAGAGCGCCGCCTGCGCACCGAGGACAACCCGCGCGCGCGCATGTTCGAGCAGCAAATGGCCGCCACCTTTGTGGCCTCGCCCTACCGCCGCCCCATCATCGGCTGGATGGGCGACCTGGACAGCCTCACCGCCCAGGACGTGCGCGACTTTCACCGCCGCTGGTACACCCCCGCCAACGCCGCCGTCGTCGTCGTGGGCGATGTCGAGCCCGCCGCTGTGCTGGCCCTGGCGCAAAAGCACTACGGCAGCGCCCAGGCCCGCCCCGCGCCCGATCGCAAACCCCGCCCCGAGCCCGCCCAGCACGGCCTGCGCCGCATTGAGGTGAAAGCCCCCGCCGAGCAGGCCGTGGTTTCGCTCGCCTTCAAGGTGCCGGGCCTTACCGGGCTGGCCCCCACCCCCGCCAACGACGACGCCCTGGCCCTCACGGTGCTGGCCGCCGTGCTGGACGGCTACGCCGGCGCGCGGCTGGACCGCGCCCTCACCCAGGGGCCGGGCCGCGTGGCCGACTCCGCCAGCGCCAGCAACGGTCTGATAGGCCGCGGCCCGCAGCTGTTTCACCTCATCGGCGTGCCCGCCGCTGGCAAAACCGCCGCCCAGGTGCAAGCCGCCTTGCGCCAGCAAATCGAGCGCGTGGCCAAAGAAGGCGTGAGCGAAGCCGAGCTGGCCCGCGTCAAAACCCAGTGGATCGCCAGCCAGGTCTACAAACGCGACTCCGTCATGGGCCAGGCGCAAGAGCTGGGCAGCCTGTGGGTGCAAGGGCTGCCGCTGGATGCGGACGAGCAGCTCATCGCCCGCTTAAGGCAAGTCACCGCCGCCCAGGTGCAGGCCGTGGCGCAAAAATACTTTGGCGACGACGCCCTGACCATCGCCACCCTCGTGCCCCAGCCGCGCGATACCGCCGCCGCTGCCCGTGCCGACCGCACCCGCCGCGCGCCCGCCACCCGGCACTGACAGCGCCCGCCGCCTTGGCCCCACCGCATTTCCTGTACAGGCTCATGACTATCAAAACCATAGCTGCTACCACGCTGCTGGTGTGCGCAAACGCCATTTTTCATGCCCAGCCCGCCCACGCCGCCATGCCCATTGAACACTGGGTACAGCCCAGCGGCGCGCAAGTGTGGCTGGTGCAAAGCCCGGCCATCCCCATGCTGGATGTGCAACTGGACTTTGACGCTGGCGAGCGGCGCGACCCGCCCGGCCAAAGCGGCCTGGCCAACGCCGCCGCCGCCATGACCAGCAAAGGCGTAGCGCCCCAAGGCCCGCTGCCCGCGCTGGACGAAAACCAGCTCGGCCAGGCCTGGGCCGACCTGGGCGCCAGCTTTGGCTGCGGCGCCAGCAACGACCGCCTCAGCTGCAAGCTGCGCACCCTGACCGACCCCGCCTTGCTGCCCCAAAGCGTGCAACTGGCCAGCCGCCAGCTGGGCACCCCCAGCTTCACCCCCGCCGTGTGGCAGCGTGAACGCGCGCGCTGGTCCGCCAGCATTCAAGAATCCCTCACCCGCCCCGCCACCGTGGCCGCCCGCGCCTTTGACAGCGCCGTGTACGGCAGCCACCCCTACGGCGCCCACGCTACGCCACAAAGCCTGGCGCGCATCGACGCGGCCGCACTGCGGCGCTTTTACGGCCAGCACGTGCAAGCCTGCCGGGCCAAAGCCAGCGTCGTCGGCGCCGTCACCCGCGAGCAGGCCGACCGCATCGTCACCGAACTGCTCTCGCGCCTGCCCGCCAGCGGCCCCTGCGCCGCGCTGCCCGCCGTGGCCGAAGTGCCCGCACTCGCGGCCCCCGTGACCGAGCGCATCGCCATGCCCACCGCGCAATCGCACGTACTCATCGGCCAGCCCGGCTACAAGCGCAGTGATCCTGATTTCTTCGCCCTGCTGGTGGGCAACCACATCCTGGGCGGCGGGGGCTTTACCTCGCGCCTGATGCAGCAAGTGCGCGAGCAGCGCGGCCTGAGCTACAGCGTATACAGCCACTTCCAGCCCGGCCTGCACGCCGGCGCCTTCACCATCGGCCTGCAAACCAAGCCCGACCAGGCCGCGCAAGCCGTGCAAGTGGCTCAGCAGGTGCTGGCCGACTTCGTGCGTGACGGCCCCAGCGCCGACGAGCTGCAAGCGGCCAAGGACAACCTCATCGGCGGCTTTGCCCTGCGCCTGGACAGCAACGCCAAGCTGCTGGGCAACGTGGCCAACATCGCCTGGAACGGCCTGCCGCTGGACTACCTGGACACCTGGACGCGGCACGTGGAACAGGTCAGCGCCGCCGACGTGCGCCGCGCCTTCGCCCGCGTGCTGCAACCCGAGCGCATGGTCAACGTGATCGTGGGCGGGCCAGCCAGCCAACCCTGAAAGGGGCGGCCTTGTCACACAGGTTTTGGGTTGTGAATAAGAAAAGGCCATTTTCGCGCAATACATAAGGGTTTTTAGCTATGTAAATAGTAGCTTTGGCAAAACCTGCCCGCAGCACCGTGCCGGGCTGCCATTAAGGGCGTTCGCGTGCCAGCAGGCACCGGTGCAGGCATGGGATGCCATCAAATGTGTAGCAGAGTGCTTCGCCTCACAGCGCGCTGGCGGATAGCCGATACACTTGCGGCCATGACCGCCAACCCATCCCGCAAGCATCTGGTGCTGATCGGCGCGGGGCGTGCCCACATCCAGGTGCTCAAGGGACTGGCCCGCCATGGCGCGGCCAACCTGAGCGTGACGCTGGTGGCACCGCATCCCTTTTACATCGAGCCCGGCATGCTGCCCGGCTACGTCGCGGGCGACTACGGCCTAGACGATGTGCGCATACCGCTGGATGCGCTGATCGAAGCCAGCGGCGCCGCCTTTTTGCCAGCCCATGTGCTCACGCTGGACGCCGCCGCACGGCGCGTGCAGCTGTCCAGCGGCGACGCCTTGTCCTATGACGTGCTGTCCATCGACCAGGAGCCCACGCCCGAGCGTGAGCTGGTCGAGCAATACATCCCCGGCGCACGCCGCAACGCGCTTTTCATCCACCCGCACATGGCCTTTTTGCAGCTATGGCCGCAGTTGCAGGCGCTGGCGCGTGAGCGCGCGCTGCACGTGGCCGTGGTGGTGGACGATCTGGCCGGTGCTGAGCTGGCCATGGCGCTGGCGCAGGCGCTGGCGGCCCCGCACGGCAGCCGCGTGACCCTGGTTGCGGGAGAGGAGCCTTTCCTGCACGAGCAGCCCTCTGCCTTGCAGCGCCGTGTGCTGGCGCGGCTGAAAGCCATGAACATCACCTTGCTGCAAGACCGTTGCACCGGCATGGACGCACGCGCGGTGCAACTGGCCAGCGGCGCCAGCTTGCAGTGCGACGCGCCGCTGCTGGCCCTGAGTGCGGCCACGGCGCCCTGGCTGGTCAGCGGCGGGCTGCAAACAGACGACATGGGCATGCCCGTCGTCAACGAGCGCCTGCAAAGCGACAGCCACCGGCAGGTGTTCATCGTGCCCGCTGATGCCCCTGCCGAAGTCGGCCCCGTGCTGGAAACCAACCTGCGCACCGCGCTCGATGGCGGCAGCTTCAAGCAGGCGCCGCTACAGGCCAGGCGTTTGCGCGTGGTGGGCTGCGGCAGCGGCCATGCCATTGCGGCATGGGGACCGCTGGGGCTGGAAGGGCGCGAAGTCTGGCATTTCAAGGTTCGCCGCGACCGGCGTCAGCTGGCCGCGCTGATGTCGCTGTGATGCCGTTTTGAAGGCCGGGAGCCTGGCTTTTTCCGCCAGCGCGCCCTGCTTGGCGCAGAGCTGGCCGCGTGTGCTCAGTGGCTGGCCACCGTCGCGGTTGCTGCAGGTGCAAGTGCCTGGGCCACGGGCAGCTCAAAGCGAAACACCGTGCCTTGCGGCGCGTGGCTGGCATAGGTCAGCGCACTGCCGTGCTGCTCGATGATGGTGCGGCACAGCGACAGTCCCAGGCCCATGCCCTCAGGCTTGGTAGTGAAAAACGGGGTAAACAACTGCGCAGCCACTTCGGCGCTGATGCCTGGGCCCTGATCGGCTACGCTGAAAACCACCGCTGCACGCGCACCGTTGCCGCTGGCCGGACGCAGGTGCGCCGACAGGGTCAGCTCGCGCCCGCTGGCGCCGCTTTCTTCCATGGCCTGCATGCCATTGCGTGCCAGGTTCAGCAGCACTTGCTCGATCATGCCGGGCGCGCACCACACCGCTGGCAACGTGGGCGGCACATCCAGCACCACGCTGATGTCCAGCTTGCGCGCCTGCAACTGCACCAGGGGCAGCACGGCACTGGCCAGTGCATGTGGCAGTGCCGCCTGGCGTGTGGTGGCGCGCTGGCGCACCAGGTCATGCACGCTGCGAATCACCTTGCCCGCGCGGCTGGCTTGCTCGGCAATGCGGGTCAGTGCCGTGCGCACGTCGTGCAGCACGCGGGCGTCGGCTTGGGCCGGCGCATCGGGCAGCAGGTTCAGCGAGCCGGTGGCATAGCTGGAAATGGCGGCCAGGGGCTGGTTCAGCTCGTGGCTCATCAGCGATGCCATTTCGCCCACCGTGGCCAGGCGGGCGCTGGCCTGCAGGCGCTCCTGGCTGGCGCGTGAAATCTCCTCGGCGCGGCGCTGAGCCGTCTGGTCGAGCACGGCACTCATCCAGCCCGTGCGCTTGCCCAGGGTGTTGATCAGAGGCGCTTCGATGATGAGCACGGGAAAGCGCGTGCCGTCCTTGCGCATGAAGACCGATTCCACGCCTTCGCGCGGCGGCGCTTCTCCCGCCAGGCGCACGGCTTGGCGCTGGCCGTATTCATGGGCATGTTCGGGCGGCCAGTAGGGTGCGGGCGAGCCGTGGCCGATCAGCTCGTGTGCGTCGTAGCCCACCATGGCGCAGAAGGCGGGGTTGACGTAGGTGATGCGCCCGTCCAGATCGCGCGCGCGCAGACCAGTGATGAGCGAGTTTTCCATCGCCTTGCGAAAGGCCAATGCCTCGGCCAGTTCGCTTTCTGCCTGCTGGCGTGCGCGCAAATCGCGCGCCAGCAGCACCAGCACGGCGATGAGAGCCACCGACAAGCCCGTGACCAAGGCGGTGAGCACGTTGGGAAACACGTCGGGCAGCGCGCGCGCGCCGTCCATGCGCAGCATGAGCGTGTTGCCGGGCAGGTCGATCACCTGCTGTGCCGTAAACAGCCGTGCACCACGCCGTGTCGCGCCATGCACGGCCAGGCGTGTGCCGTCCAGCTCGGTAAAGGCCACGCTCTGGCCTTGCGCGTGCCCAGGCTCCAGCAGGTGAGCCAGCATGCCGCCCAGCGAATAAATGGCCAGCACATAGCCCGTGTTGCGCGCGGCCTGGCGTGTGCCTGGGCGCAGGCTCTGGCCAATGGGCAGGCACACCGCCATCACTTCTTCGCCCACGCCGCCTGCGCGCGGCACGTAGCGGCTGCGCGAATACACCGGCCCACCTTGCTGGCCCGCGCGGGCACAGGCCTGGGCCACGTCGGCATTGGCGGCCTCAAAGGCGGCGCCTTCTTCGTCGGTCAGGGCTGGGTAGTAGGGGCTGTCAGCGGCGGCCAGGGGGCGCAGGGATGGGGACCGTGATTCGATACGCAGCCACTCGCGGTGTGTGTGCAGCAGGGCTTGGGCCGCCTCGGCCCAGCCTTGCTGCGGGTGCGTGGCTGCCAGGCCGTGCAGGTCTTGCAGGTTGCGCGCCAGCGCCTGGTGCAGCACTTGTGCCGCGTCTGCGCTGTCACGCTCCAGCGCACGCTGCATCTGGTCGATTTCGTGCTCGCGCGCCAGCCACACCAAGGTGCCGAGCATGAGCGCCACCAATGCGAGCAGGCAAAGCCACAGCAGCCAGCGCTGCCAGCCGGTTGGGGCAAGAAACCAGCGGTTCAGCATGGGGTGCAGCCACGGCGGCGGAAATCGGAAGAGAACACAGGCAAAGGGACTGAGGCTGGCGCGCCGTGACGCAGAACAGGCGCCGATTGTGCGGCACGGCGTGCCAGCAAAGACGAGAAAGCCACCGGGAAGGTGGCTTTTTCACATGGCGCGCCGGGTGCGCTGCTGGCGGAGCGGTCTGTTGAGGAACGTCAGTTGGCCGCAGCCGGCTCCGTGATCTCGGGCTTGCCCAGCTCGGCGGCACCGGGCTTGGGCGCGCCGATGTGCTGCTCGATGGCGGGCAGGGTGTGGGCGATGCCTTTGTGGCAGTCGATGCAGGTCATGCCGGCGGCCATGGCCGTTTGGTGGTGCTGGCCGCTGCGGCTGTTTTGCTCGGTGAAGTCCATGTAGTCGAAGTGGTGGCAGTTCCGGCATTCCTGGCTGTTGTTGCGCTTCATGCGCGCCCACTCGTTGGCTGCCAGCTGGCCGCGCTTGGCGTTGTATTTCTCGGGCGTGTCGATGCTGCCCAGCATCTTGTGCCACAGCTCCTTGCTGGCCTGCACCTTGCGGATCATCTTGGGCACCCATTCCTTGGGCACGTGGCAGTCGGGGCAGGTGGCGCGCACGCCGGTGCGGTTTTGGTAGTGGACGGTGTTGCGGTATTCCACGTACACGTTGTCGTACATCTCGTGGCAGGAGATGCAGAACTCTTCGCGGTTGGTCCATTCCAGCGCGGTGTTGAAGGCGCCCCAGAACAGGATGCCGGCCACGAAGGTGGAGGAGGCGATGAGAAAGGCCCGCGTGCGCACGATGGCCATCAGGCGGGCCATCAGGCCGGGCTTGGCGGTGGGGGTGGGCTTGTCGGCTTCGGTCATGGCGGCGGCCTCAAGGGTTCAGCGCGTGGGGTGTCACGTGAAAACGTGCAGGTGGGCGCGGGTGTTATTGCAGGCCGCGGGCGCGGGTGAAGGTGTTGTCCACCAGGGGGCGGGCGTCAGTTTGTGGCACGTGGCAGGCGGTGCAGAAGTAGCGGCGCGGGCTGATGTTGTCCAGCTCCTGCCCTTCGCGGGTGCGAAAGTGGGTCACGCTCACGCGGGTGGCGCCGCTGGCGCGGGCGCGGTTGAAGGCGTGGCAGTCCATGCACTTGTTGAAGTTCTTGGTGATCTGGTAGCCGTTGATGGTGTGCGGGATCAGCGGGGGCTGCTGCACGTAGTCGCGCTCGTGCGGGGCGCGGTCGCGCTCTTGCCGGGCGGGGTTGATGGGGATGGATTGGTCCAGAGGCACGCCGCCGCGCAGGCTGTCCATGCTGACCGGGCCGCTGGGCGCGGCGTTGGCGGCGGCCGAGGGGGCGGTTTGCGCCTGCGCGGCGGTGGCCAGGGCCAGCACGCCGGCGATCAGGCAGGTCTTGAGCAGTTGGAGCGGGGCTTTCATCAGTCTCTCCGGGTATCGAAACGGTGGGTAAACACAAAGACGTTCTGGCCGCACACGTCCAGGCAGCGGGCGCAGTTGGTGCATTCGGACGTGGCGATGACGGGTGAGGCGCCTTGCTTGCCTTTGAGCGGCACGGGGATGATGTGCGGCTCGGGGCAGACGGCAAAGCAGTCGGCGCAGTCGTTGCAGCGGCTGGAGTGCTGGGCGCTGATGCGCAGCACACTCTTGCTGCCAATGAGCTGGTAGGCCGCGCCCATGGGGCAGACGTGGCCGCACCAGCCGCGCGGGGCGACCAGCAGGTCAAACAGGAACACGGCGGCCACGGTGCCCCAGGCGGCCACGCCGCCGAAGATGATGGCCCGGTGCATCATGCTGACGGGGTTGACCCATTCCCACACGATCATGCCGCTGGCGGCGCTGGCCAGCAGCACGGCGCCCAGCAACCACAGGCGGAATTCGCGCCGGGGCGCGCGGCCTGCGTTGAGGTTCAGGCGCCGGCGCAGCCAGCTGGCGCTGTCGGTCACCATGTTGACGGGGCAGACCCAGGCGCAGAACACGCGCCCGCCCACCAGGGCGTAGAACACGATGACGATGGCCGCGCCGATGAGGGCGCTGGCTTCGGGCCAGTGGCGCGTGGCCAGCACCTGGGCCAGCAAAAAGGGGTCGGTCAGCGGCAGGGTGTCCAGCGTGAGGCTGGATGACAGGTTGCCTTTGACGATCCACATCCCCGCCAGCGGGCCCAGCAGGAACAGGCCCAGGATGGACAGCTGGCTCAGGCGGCGCAGGATGAGAAAGCGGTGCGCTTTCCACCAGCCTTTTTCGCGCACGGCTTCGGCGCCGACGGGCAAGGGCGCGGTGGCGTTGGCGGCGGGGGCGGTTACGGCGGTGGCGCTGGTGCTGGCATGTGCGCTCATTTCAGGCCCTCCGGTGGCGCGCCGGTGAGTGACTGCGGCTTGTAGGGCTGCTCGCCCGTGCGCAGGGGGGCGATTTCGCCCGGGGGCACTTGCTCAGGCAGGTTTTGCACCGGCTGGTGGGTGAATTGGGGCAGGTTGGGCGTGGGTTCGACCACATCGCCGGCGCGGGTCTGGCCCACGTGGCCCACGTCGCTGCGCTGGGTGAGGTTTTTGCGGTAATGCTGGCCCAGCTCGCCGCGCGCCACGTGCAGGGGCACGACTTTGATGGCGGCTTTTTCCAGCACGCAGCTTTTTTCGCACTTGCCGCAGCCGGTGCAGTGCTCGGCCCACACGGTGGGCAGCAGCATGGCGTGGCGATCAGAGCGGGGGTTGTTGAACTTTTCCAGCGTGATGGCCTTGTCGATCACGGGGCACACGCGGTAGCACACGTCGCAGCGCAGGCCCAGAAAGTTCAGGCAGTTTTCTTCGTCAATGAGCACGGCCGTGCCCATCTTGGCCTGGGTGATGTCGGTCAGCGCATGATCGAGCGCGCCGGTGGGGCAGGCTTTGACGCAGGGGATGTCCTCGCACATCTCGCAAGGGATGTCGCGGGCGATGAAGTAGGGCGTGCCGATGGCCACCTGCTCGGCCAGGCCCTGGCCCCAGGCGCTGAGCTTGAGGTTTTGCGGCGGGCAGTCGCGCACGCACAGGCCGCAGCGGATGCAGGCGCCCAGAAAGTCTTTTTCATCCAGCGCGCCGGGCGGGCGGATGGCCTGCGCCGGCAAAGCCAGCGAGGGCTGCGCCACCATGGCCACGCCGCCGGCCGCCAGCGCGGCGGCGCCTGCGGTGGCAGCGCCTTGCAACAGGGAACGGCGGTTGATGGACATGGCGGCGGCTGGGTTTGTTTGCTATTGATAACGTAGCTGGCAGCGCCTGATGGACGGGCGCTGCCAAGGCATCAGGCTTTGACGACCTTGACGGCACACTTTTTGAAGTCGGTTTCTTTCGACAGCGGGCAGGTGGCGTCCAGCGTGAGTTTGTTGATGAGGCGGCTTTCGTCAAAGAAAGCGGCGTACACCAGGCCGCGCGGCACTTTGTTGCGGCCCCGGGTTTCCAGCTGCATCAGCACGTCGCCCCGGCGCGAGGCGATCTTGACCTGCATGCCGCGCTGCAATTTGCGGTCGCGCGCGTCGTCGGGGTGCATGTACAGCACGGCCTCGGGCACGGCGCGGTGCAGCTCGGCCACGCGGCGGGTCATGGAGCCGGTGTGCCAGTGCTCCAGCACGCGGCCGGTGCAGAACCACAGGTCGTATTCCTTGTCCGGCGCTTCGGCAGCGGGCTGGTAGGGCAGGGCAAAGATGACGGCCTTGCCGTCTTTGTGGCCGTAGAACTTGAAGTCCTCGCCTTTTTTCACGTAGGGGTCGTAGCCCTCGCGGTAGCGCCACAGGGTTTCTTTGCCGTTCACCACGGGCCAGCGCAGGCCGCGCGCTTCGTGATAGACGTCAAACGGGGCCAGATCGTGCGCGTGGCCGCGGCCAAATTCGGCGTATTCCTCGAACAGGCCTTTTTGCACGTAGTAGCCAGCGGCTTTCGAGTCGTCGCTGACGTAGTCCTTGATGTACTTGCCGTTGAGCTTGCTGGTGTCGGCCAGGGGGTATTTGTTTACCTTGCCGTTTTTGAACAGCACGTCGTACAGCGTTTTGCCCTTGAGCTCGGGCTTTTTGGCAATCAGCTCGGCGGGCCAGACTTCTTCCACCTTGAAGCGCTTGGAAAACTCCATGTACTGCCACAGATCGCTCTTGGCCTGGCCGGGGGGCGCGACCTGCTGGCGCCAGAACTGGGTGCGGCGCTCGGCGTTGCCAAAGGCGCCTTCTTTTTCCACCCACATGGCCGTGGGCAGCACCAGGTCGGCAGCCATGGCGCTGACGGTGGGGTAGGGGTCGCTCACCACCACAAAGGCCTTGGGGTTGCGCCAGCCGGGGTAGATCTCTTCGTTGATGTTGGGGCCGGCCTGCATGTTGTTGGTGGTGCTGGTCCAGTAGCAGGTCATCTTGCCGTCTTTGAGGGCGCGGCTTTGCGCCACGGCGTGGTAGCCGCCGCCGGAAGGAATGGTGCCTTCGGGCAGTTGCCAGATTTTTTCGGCAATCTTGCGGTGCTCGGGGTTGGCCACCACCATGTCGGCGGGCAGGCGGTGGATGAAGGTGCCCACCTCGCGCGCAGTGCCGCAGGCGCTGGGCTGGCCCGTGAGGCTGAAGGGGCCGCAGCCGGGGGTGCTGATCTTGCCGGTGAGCAGGTGGATGTTGTAGACGAGGTTGTTGGCCCAGGTGCCGCGCGTGTGCTGGTTAAAGCCCATGGTCCAGAAGCTCACCACCTTGATCTTGGGGTCGGCGTAGAGCTTGGCCAGCTCTTCCAGCTGGCGCTCGGGCACGCCGGAGATTTCGCTGGTTTTCTTCAGCGTGTATTCGCTAACGAACTTGGCAAATTCTTCAAAGCTGATGGGGTCGGCCGCGCCGGGGTTGCCCTTGGGCTTGCCGTCGGCGCCGGGGTAGCCGTTTTGCGTGGCGTCTTTTTCCAGCGCATGGCCGGGGCGCAGGCCGTAGCCAATGTCGGTCACGCCTTTTTTGAAGTTGACGTGCTTTTTGATGAAGTCCTGGTTGACCTTCTTGTTGGTGATGATGTAGTTGGCGATGTAGTTCATGATCGCCAGGTCGCTCTGCGGGATGAAGGTCATGGGCAGGTCGGCCAGGTCGTAGCTGCGGTGCTCGTAGGTGGAGAGCACGGCCACCTTGCAGCTGGGGTGCGACAGGCGTCGGTCGGTGATGCGGCTCCACAGGATGGGGTGCATCTCGGCCATGTTGCTGCCCCACAGCACAAAGGCGTCGGCCTGCTCAATGTCGTCGTAGCAGCCCATGGGCTCGTCCATGCCAAAGGTGCGCATGAAGCCCACCACGGCGCTGGCCATGCAGTGGCGCGCGTTGGGGTCGATGTTGTTGGAGCGGAAACCCGCCTTCCACAGCTTGGCGGCGGCGTAGCCTTCCCAGATGGGCCACTGGCCAGAGCCGAACATGCCCACCTGGTTGGGGTCTTGCTTGATGGCTTCTTTCCACTTTTGCGCCATCACGTCAAAGGCTTCGTCCCAGCTCACGGGGGTGAAGTCGCCGTTTTTGTCGTACTTGCCGTTTTTCTTGCGCAGCAGCGGCGTGGTCAGGCGGTCTTTGCCGTACAGGATTTTGGAGAGGAAGTAACCCTTGATGCAGTTCAGGCCACGGTTGACGGGCGCTTCAGGGTCGCCTTGGGTGGCGACGATGCGGCCGTCTTGCACGCCCACCATCACCGAGCAGCCGGTGCCGCAAAAGCGGCAGGGCGCTTTGTCCCAGCGCACGGCGCCGGGGGTGTTGCCCGCAGGGGCCGTCTGGCCCTGGGCCACCACGGGAATGCCCACGGTGGCTGCGGCGGCGGTCATGGCCTGGGTCTTGAGAAAGGCACGGCGGTCGGTGCTGGTCGTCATCATGGCTCTCCTGCGCCCTGCGCAGGGCGATCGGGTTCGGATGGGGAAAGGGAAACGGCGCTGCCATCGGCAGCGGCCTGGCGCATCAGCTCACGCACGCTGGAGCGCCAGTGGCGAAAGTCGAGATGGGGGGTGTCGCCCGTGTCTTCGGCGGGGTCGGAGTGTTCGTACACCAGCGACAGGCTTTGCACCTGAGGCCACTGGGCAATGTCTTCCATGCTGAGGGCGGCGGGCTGGCCGGGCAGGCTTTCCAGCACGGCCACCAAGCGCCCATCGCCCGGGTCGGGCCCCAGCTCACAGCCGGGCAGGGCAGCCAGCCTGGCAGCCAGTTCGGCACGCTGAGCAGGCAGGGTGCGAACGACGATACCTAGAACACTCATGGGATGGAATATTTTTGTCTTTGCGCGCACCTTAAAGGTGCGTGAAGACTTGTCACATGATGTGGGTCAAATATTCGGCAGCTGGCGATGCGTGCGCACTCTGGCAACGCTATGTTTGACTGGATATGACGCTTTTTGGATGCGTTGCGGTGCCAGGCTGGCTGCAAAAACCAGCCTGCGCCTAAGACCGCGCCAGGGCCAAGGCAGCAAGAGCGGGCTGCTGGCTCGCGTGCCAGTACGTACCCTCAGGCCTGGGATGGGGATACGGGTTCGCTGTCTGCCGCAGGAGTTTCCGGCAGGCGCAGCCCGGCGACCAGCACGCGCGCGCCGTCCATGGCGCGCACACTCAGTCGCGCGGAACCCAGGGCTACGTGGTCGCCTACCACTGGCGGGCGGTGCAGGGCATGGCCGATCCAGCGGCCCAGGGGCCAGTCGGCGTGGGGCGGCTCGGGCAGGCCGTAAAAGGCGCACACGTCGGCCACGGGGGTGGCGCCGTCCAGCGCAAAGTCGCCAAACACCTGGCGCTGGGCCGAAGCGTCGCCCTCATCGGGCAGGTTCACCCCCAGGCGGCGCGCGGCCCAGGCGATGGTGGAGCCTTGCAGCACCAGCGATATCAGCACCACCACAAAGGCCGCGTTGAACAGCGTGCGCGCGCCGGGCACGCCGGCCATCAGCGGAAACATGGCCAGCACAATGGGCACGGCCCCGCGCAGCCCCACCCAGGAGATGTAAAGCACCTCGCGCCGCCCGAAGCGAAACGGCAGCAGACACAGCCACACCGCCAGCGGGCGCGCCACCAGGATCAAGAACGCGGCCACGCCCAGCTTGGGCATCAGCCCGGGCAGCAGCTCCAGCGGCGTCAGCAACAGCCCCAGCAGCAAGAACATGCAGGCCTGGCTGAGCCAGGCATAGCCGTTGAGCGCGGCCAGCGCCAGGGCCACGGCATGGGGGGCGCGGGCGCGGGCGGTCACGCCCATCACGTACACGGCCAAAAACCCCGAGCCGTCGGCCCAGGTGGTGGCGGCAAACACGGCCAGGCCCAGGGATACGCACAGCAGCGCCAAGATGCCATCGCCCGAGGCGCCGCCCACTTCCTGCCGGGCAAAGCGCGGCTCGATCTTGCGCAGCAGCGCAGCCAGCGCCCAGCCGACGGCCAGGCCCGCCGCGCCGCCCAGGCCGAATTGCTGCAACAAGGTTTTGATGACCCCGGCCACCGCCCCGCCCGCGCCTGCCTGCCCGCCCGCATGGGCCAGGGCAATGCCGATGAAGGCGATGGTCAGGTACACGGCCATGGGGTCGTTCATGCCCGACTCGATCTCCAGCGTGGCGGCCACGCGCTCGTTCAGCCGCACCCCCGAGGACTTGAGCAGGGCAAACACCGCCGCCGCATCGGTGGAGCCAACGATGGCCCCCAGCAGCATGGCCTGCGGCCATTCCAGCCGCAGCAGCAGCCAGGCGCCCAAGCCGGTCAGGGCAGCGCTGAGCACCACGCCCAGCGTGGCCAGCACCACGGCAGGCCGCAAGCCGGTGCGGAAGGTGGCCAAGTCGGTGCGCAGCCCACCGTCCAGCAAGATGACGGCCAGCGCCACGTTGCCCACCCAAAAGCTCAGGTTGACATCGTTGAAGACGATGCCGCCCGGCCCGTTTTCGCCCGCCAGAATGCCGGCGAGCAAGAACACCAGCAGGAACGAAAACCCGGCCCGGGCCGAGAACACGCCGGCCAGCAGGCTGAGAAACACCAGCAGCGCCGCCGCCAGCAGCGGCAGCACCAGCATGTCCATGGCAAGAGGCATGGCTGGCATTATCACGGGCTGAAGGCACTGCCCGCGCCCGGCGTTTGGGCATTCATCCGTGATTCGTTTCCAACCCATGCAAGCACTGATTCAACGTGTCAGCCAGGCCAGCGTCAGCATTGGCGGGCAAATCGCCGGCCAGATCGGGCCGGGTCTGCTGGTGTTGCTGTGCGCCGAGCGCGGCGACGACACGGCCACGGCCGACCGGCTGCTGGCCAAGCTGCTGAAGCTGCGCATCTTCAGCGACGAGGCGGGCAAGATGAACCGCAGCGTGCAGGACGTGGGCGGCGGGCTGCTCATCGTCAGCCAGTTCACACTGGCGGCAGACACTGCAGGCGGCAACCGGCCCAGCTTTACCGGAGCTGCGCCGCCGCAGGAGGGGCAACGCCTGTATGCGCATTTCGTGGCCCAGGCGCGCGCGGCGCATCCGGTGGTGGCCACGGGCATGTTTGGCGCCGACATGCAGGTGGCACTGGTCAATGACGGGCCGGTGACGATTCCGCTGCGCATGGCACCTGCGCAGGTGGCCGGTGAGCATGGGTAGACCAGCAGAAAGACTAGGTTTGCTATTTTTTTGTATAGCTTAAAACCTTGATGGATAGCGCGCAAAAGGCTTTTTTTGTTGGGGTTTTTAAAGGGCTGGGACGGGTGTCAGCGGCTGGCGTAGGGGTTGTCAAAGCCCAGACGGGCCAGGATGCGGGCTTCTTCGGCTTCCATGGCGTCGGCGTCGGCGTCGCTGGTTTCGTGGTCCCAGCCCTGTGCATGCAGCGCACCATGCACGAGCAGGTGGGCGTAGTGCGCGGCCAGCGGCTTGCCCAGCGCATCGGCTTCGCTGGCGACGACGGGGGCGCACAGCACCAGATCGGCCATGAGTGCGGGGGCGCCGCTGTAGTCGAAGGTCAGGACGTTGGTGGCGTAATCCTTGCCGCGAAAGTCGTGGTTCAGGGCGCGCCCTTCTTCCGCAGCCACGATGCGCACGGTGATTTCGGCGGTGTGCACGGCAGGGCTCAGGGCGTTGCGCAGCCAGCGCATGACGTGATGGCGCGGCAGGGCGGCGCGGTGTGCGGCCACGCTGTCGAAGCGGGCGAACTGAAGGCTGAGCTGAAGCGGCGGCAAGGGCATGGCGAAAAGGGCGAAAGGCAAACGGCGTGACGGAAATGGCGTTGTCAGCGGCTGCGGGACGGCATGTAACAGGTGGCGGCAAGGGCTGCGAGGGTTGAGCAGTGTGAAGAATGGGTATGAAATCGTGGTTTTACGCTTTTTGAATATACGTTGAATGCTATCAATAGCATTGCATTTTCGTGTAATAAATAGGAATTAATTTTAAGTTTGATATGTATCAAATGCATGGAGATTTTGCTCTCCATACTGCGCCACTTGTCATTGGCTTGTCATGTGCAAGAGGTGAATCGAGATGGCGATTCTTCACTGGGTGCCGGAACTGGATACCGGCATTGCGGAGGTGGATGTCCAGCACCGCCGCATCGTCCACTACATCAACAAACTGCATGGGTTGCGCCAGACGCACGAGCGGGCAGCCTTGGGGGAAGTGATTGCCGAGCTGGTGGACTACACCATTTCGCACTTTGCCTTTGAAGAGGCTTTGATGGAAAGCGCGGGCTATATCTTCAGCGTGCCGCACAAGAAAGTGCATGACTTATTTACCCGCAAGGTGGCGCAATTGCAGGCCCGTTTTGATGCGGGTGAAGATGTGACCGAGGAGTTGCACAGCATGTTGTCGCGCTGGTTGTTCAACCATATCCGCAATGAAGACCACGGCTATGTGGAGGCGGTGCGCGCTTACCAGCGCTTGGTGGAGCAAGAACGCGGCGTGGTCAAGGACAGGGTCAGGGCCGAGGTGCGGCATGAGCTGGCGCAGGCGCAGCGCCAAAAGAGCTGGCTGGCGCGCCTGCTAGGGCGGTAGGGGGCTGCGGGCAGCGTGTTCACGTTTCCGGGGGCATGGCCGCCGCCACTTCCTGGCCCAGCTCGATCACGGCCATGGCGTAGTAGCTGCTCCAGTTGTATCGGGTGATGGCGTAGAAATTTTCGGTGCCGGCCACGTAGGTGGGTTCGTTGCCGGGCTGGGCAGGGTCGCCGTTTTGCAGCTCGATCAGCGCCAGCTTGCCCGGATGGGCGCTGCCGCCGCCCAGCAGCAGTGCGCCCTGGGCGCTGAAGTCGGCAGGGCTGAAGCTGGGCAGGATGTCAGGGGCCAGCAAGGCGGCCATGTGCGCGTCGGGCAGCAGGCGAACGGGGTAGTGCGTGGGCAGGCCGGGTTGCCAGCCATGGCCGATGAAGTAGTTGGCGACGGAGCCAATGGCGTCGGCCTGGCTGTGCCAGAGGTCGATGTGGCCGTTGCGGTCGTAGTCCACGGCGTAGTTGGCCCAACTGGAGGGCATGAACTGGGGCATGCCCATGGCGCCGGCGTAGCTGCCCAAGGGGGTCAGCGGGTCGATGCCAGTGCGCTGGGCCAGGGCGAGGAACTGTTCCAGCTCGCCCTGGAAGTAGGCCTGCCGTGCGCTGGCTCGGGGGTGCTGGGCGGGAAAGTCGAAGGTGAGGGTGGCCAGCGCGTCGATGACGCGGAAGTTGCCCATGTGGCGGCCGTAGATGGTTTCCACGCCGATGATGCCGACGATGATTTGGGCGGGCACGCCGAATTCGGCCTGTGCGCGTGCCAGTGTGGCGCTGTTGTCGCGCCAGAAGCGCACGCCGGCGCGGATGCGCACCGGGTCGATGAAGCGGCTGCGGTAGCTGCGCCAGTTGCGCGCGGTGCGTCCGCGTGCGGGGGGCAGCATCAGGCGCGGCACGTTCGGCAAGTAGGCGGCCTGGCCCAGCATGGCGCGCACCCAGTCGCGGCCCAGGCCGCGCCGTGCGGCGATGTCGTCGGCCAGGCGCATGGCGCCGGGGTGTTCGGCGTAGGTGAATTCGGCAGCGGTTTGCGCCAGCGCGCCCGCCGTGGGCAGCCCCGTGCCCAGCAGGGCCAGGGCGGGCAGGTGGGCAGCGAAGCGGCGGCGGCTGGGCTGGCTGGGTGGGTTGGGGAGGTTGGGCACAGGTAATACGGATGGGTAGGCACGCCCGGGAGTGGAGGCGGGCAAGGCGGCAAGAGGGGTGTGTCGGCAGAGGTCAGTTCTGGCGGGGCCAGGGCAGGCGGCGCAACTGGCGTGCCAGTGTAGCGAGGCTGGCGCCATGCGGGGTGCTCCCAGGCGCGTAGCGTTGGCGCTCCAGCGCCAGCAGCCAGTCGGCCAGGGGTGTGCGCAAGGACTCAGGCAGCGCGCTGCGGCGGACATGGTGCATCAGCTCGCGCGGCGGCGCCTGGGCAGGCGCGTGGATGCCCGCTGCAGCCAGGCGATGGCGTGCGTTGGCCAGCAGGCGCAGCCAGGGGTCGTGCTGGCTGCGTTCCCAGCGCGCCCAAAGGGCCACGCCCAGGGCGGCGGCGGCCAGCAGGATGGCCAGCACCTTGAGCAGGTCTTGCCAGTTGGGCGCTTCAAAGCCGAGCTGGCGCATCAGGTCGAACTGGCGGGTCTGGGTGTAGTTGAGCACCCACTGGTTCCAGCGGTTGTTGATGGCTTCCCAGTTGGCGCGCAGCCAGGCCAGCGTGTCGGGGCTGAGGGTGTTCAAGGCGCCGGCCAGGGCGCCGTCGGGCGCGCGCAGGCGCTGGTACTGGCCCACGCGCCCGGGCAAAACGGCGCCAGTGGGATCCACGCGCACCCAGCCTTGATCGGCATACCAGACTTCGGCCCAGGCGTGGGCGTCGGCATTGCGCACGACCCAGTAGCTGTCCACGGGGTTGCGCTCGCCGCCCTGAAAGCCGGTGACGATGCGCGCGGGCACACCCGCAGCGCGCAGGAGGACGACGAAAGCGGAGCTGATGTGCTCGCAAAAACCGGCCTTGGTGTCGAACCAGAATTCGTCAGCACTGTGCTGCCCGGTCAGGCCAGGCTCAAGCGTGTAGGTGTAGCCGCCCGTGCGCAGGCGCTCCAGCGCGGCTTGCACCAGGGCGCGGGGGGCGTCGCTGCCCGCCTGTGCCTGCACCTGCGCTTTCAGGTCTTCGGCCAGTGCCAGCGTGCGCGGGTTAAAGCCTGCGGGCAGGCGCAGGTATTCGCGCATGTCGCGGCGCGGCCGGCCGTCCCAGTCAGCCAGGCCGTAGCGGAACTGCGGGTGGCTTTGGGCGCGGTAGCGCACTAAGTCGGTGATGGGGCGGTAGCTGACCCACTGCATGTCCGCCGTCATGCGGGCACGCACGCTGGGCGGAAACTGTGGCGGCTGGCCCGCCACGTCCAGTGTCAGCAGCCAGGGCAGGCGGTTGGGCTCCAGCGTGATTTCGTAGCCGATGGCCGGGCCGCTGACTTGCAGATCGGCCGGGCCGGGGGCCGGGGTGGCGTTAAAGCCGTCGCTGCCGCCCCAGGCGATCCAGCGCCGGCCATCGAAGCGGCTGAGCACGGGGCCGCGAAAGTACAGATCGCGCTGTGGCGGCGGCTGGCCGTCGAATTTCACGCGCAGGGCAATGCCGTCGTCCAGGGCCAGCTCGGCCACGCTGCCCACTTCCATTTGCGAGGACAGGCCCGTCTTGCCCTGCATGGCATCGCTGGGCATGCCCCACAGCGGTGCGAAGCGGGGGAAGAAGACGAACAGCGCCAGCATGATGGGCGCGCCCGCCAGCGCCATCTTGCCCGCCATCCAGGCCGATTCGCGCAGGGCGGGGCGGCCGACGGGGCGGTGGGCGTTGACCAGCGCCGTCAAAAGCCCCAGCAGCGCCAGCAGCATGGCGGCGGCCACCAGCAGCGACTGTGAGTAGAAAAAGTTGGTCAGCATGGCGAAAAAGCCCAGGAAGAACACCACCAGCGCATCGCGCCGGGCACGCATCTCCAGGGTCTTGAGTGCCAGCAGCACCACGATGAGCGTGACCCCCGCATCGCGCCCCAGCAAGGTGCGGTGCGTGGCCCAGGTGGCCAGCAGTGTGACGGCCAGCAGCGCCGCCAGCCACCAGCGCGAGGGCAGGGGGCTGCCCCGCACCGTGAGCCAGCCGCGCCAGGCCAGCATACCGGCTGCCAGCGCGATGCACCACAGGGGCAGATGGGCAGCCAGCGGCAGCACGACCCAGCCGATCACGGCCAGCAAAAACAGCGTGTCGCGCGCATCGCGCGGCAGGTGTGTCAGGCGGTCAAGCAGCTTCATGGTGGCGGCGCGCGGGTCAGCAGGTGGCCAGCGCCTGCAGGCAGCGCAGCTTTTGCGCGTGGCCGCTGGCAGGGGGGATTTCCACGCCCGGCAGGCGCAGGCCGTAGTCCAGCCCTTGCGCGTCAGCGGCCAGCACCCAGGCGGCCAGGCGCGACAGGCGCGCCTCCACATCCAGATGGCCCGCGCGGGCAAAGTCCAGCCACAGCTCCTGCTGCTGCATCTGCATGGTGTCGCGCGTGAGCAGCTCGCCAGACTTGGCGAATTTTTTCCACACCACCAGCTTCATCGGGTCGCCCCGCTGGTACTGGCGCACGCCGTCAAACTCGCCCGCCGCGCGCGCGCCGCCAGCCACGCCGGCGCCTGCGCGCGGCTCGCCTGGGGGCAGCGGGGGCGGCAGTGCCTCGGGCTGGGGCCACACCAGCACCTGCGCTGCCGGGCGCCACACGGCCCAGACGCGGAAGGTGCCCAGCGGAAAGTGCGTTTGCGCCGTGAGCGTGGGCACGCGGTGCAGGCCGCGCCGCGCGGGCTTGAAGCTGACCTGCACCATGGCCTGCCCCTGCGCGGGCACGTCGGCAAAGGCCCAGTGCCCGGTGTCCAGCAGCGCCAGGCCAATGGCGTAGCGCGGGCTGCGGCGGGTGTTGGTGAGCTTGACGTCCAGCGTGGCCAGGCCGCCCGCAAACAGCGGCTGCGGCGGTGGCAGTTGCAGCGTCAGTCCGCGCAGTGTGCCGTGGCACACCCACATGCCCGCCGCTGCGCAACCTGCCAGCAAGAAGGTGAGCAGGTAGCCCAGGTTGAGCTGGTAGTTGATGGCGCCGATCAGCAGCACCACCAGCGTGCAGGCCAGCATCCACCCCGCGCGCGTGGGCAGGATGTAGACGTTGCCTTGCCGCAGGGTGAGCGTGTCGGTCAGCGGCAGCCGCCCATGCCACCAGGCGCGCAGCCGCGTGCGCAGGCGGGCGCGCAAGGCCCACCAGGGCAGGGCGGGGGAGGCGGTGCTGGGCATGGTGGCAAGCGGGTTTTTTATAAGACAAAAAAGGCCGTTTGCGCTTGTCTGTCAAGCGCAAGAAGCTATGTTTTTAATAGTAAAGGCTGTCAAGGCAGCGGCACGGCGTCGATCATGGCGCGCACCTGCTCTACCGCGCCGCGCCCGGCGTCGCTGACCGGCACCATGCGGTGCGCCACGCACTGCGGCAAGATGGCTTGCACGTCATCGGGGGCCACGTAGTCGCGTCCCTCAATCAGTGCCTGCGCGCGTGCCGCGCGCATCAGCGCAATGCCCGTGCGCGGCGACAGCCCTTGCAAGAACCACTGGCCGTTGCGCGTGGCGGCGATCAGGTCCTGCACGTAATCCAGCAGTGGCCCGGCCACGTGCACGCGGCCCACGGCCTGTTGCAGCGCGGCCAGCTCCTGCGCGTTCAGCACGGCGGGCAGCTCCTCCAGCATGTCGCGGCGGCCATTGCCCGCCAGCAGTGCGCGCTCGGCTGCGCGCTCGGGGTAGCCCAGGCTGATGCGCATCAGAAAGCGGTCCAGCTGCGATTCAGGCAGCGCATAGGTGCCCAGCTGGTCGTGCGGGTTTTGCGTGGCGATCACGAAAAACGGCCAGGGCAGCGGGCGCGTTTGGCCTTCTACCGTGACCTGCTTTTCCTCCATCGCCTCCAGCAGCGCGCTTTGCGTTTTGGGGCTGGCGCGGTTGATCTCATCGGCCAGCAGCACCTGCGAAAACACCGGACCGGGGTGAAAGATAAAGCGCTCTTGCGAGCGCTCGTACACCGACACGCCCGACAGGTCGCTGGGCATCAAGTCGGCCGTGAACTGCACGCGCGAAAACTGCAAGCCAAACGTGCGCGCCAGCGCATGCGCCAGCGTGGTTTTGCCCACACCCGGCACGTCCTCGATCAGCAGATGCCCGCCCGCCAGCAGACAGGCCACGCTGTCTTGCACCTGGGCCGGCTTGCCCGCCATCACCGTGTTAAGCTGGCCCAAAACGGCCTGGATTTTTCGTGTCACGTCCATGGCGTGAAGGTAACGGATATTTCATGCCGTATCCGTCAAAAGAGGAGATGACTGTGGGTAAAACCGGGTATTTCACACACCCCGATTGCCGCAAGCACGACATGGGCGCGGGCCACCCCGAATGCCCCGCGCGGCTGGACGCCATTGAAGACCGCCTGCTCATCAGCGGCGTGGCCGACGCGCTGGAGCGGCGCGAGCCCACCCCCGCCGCCATGGGCGAGCTGCTGCTGGCGCATGGCCGCCGCCACGTGGCCGCGCTGCGCGGGCTCAACGACATCCTGGTGGAAGAAATGGCCGCAGGCGGGCCAGACCACTATTCGCTCGATCCCGACACCTCAATGAACCAGCACACCTACCGCGCGGCGTTGCTGTCGGCGGGGGCGGCCATTGACGCGGTGGATGCGGTGCTGGGCGGCGAGCTGGAAAACGCCTTTTGCTGCACCCGCCCGCCCGGCCACCACGCCACGCGCAACCAGGCCATGGGCTTTTGCTTTTTCAGCAACGTGGCCGTGGCCGCCAAATACGCCTGCGAGCGCCACAACCTCAAGCGCGTGGCCATCATCGACTTTGACGTGCACCACGGCAACGGCACCGAGGACATCGTGGCGGGCGATGAGCGCATCCTCATGTGCAGCTTTTTCCAGCACCCCTTCTACCCCGAAGGCGGCGCGCAAAAGCAAGACGCCAACTTGGTCAACTGCCCCGTGCCCGCCTACACCAAGGGCATGGACGTGCGCGAGCTGGTGGAGATGATGTGGATTCCCCGGCTGGAGGCGCACCAGCCGGAGCTGATTTTCATCAGCGCAGGCTTTGACGCCCACCGCGAGGACGACATGGGCCAGATGGGCCTGATCGAGGCCGACTTTGCCTGGATGACCCAGCGCATCAAGGACATTGCCGCGCGCTACGCCCAGGGCCGCATCGTCAGCTGCCTGGAAGGCGGCTACAACCTCAGCGCGCTGGCGCGCAGCGTGGAAGCGCACGTGCGGGTGCTGGCGGATGTCTAGGGTTTAGTTCACACCGTTCGGGTGGTGTGGTCAAGAAAAAGGCCATTTGCGCGCTCCTGACAAGGGTTTGTAGCTATATAAAATGTAGCTTTCCCTTGCCGGGGACGGTCGGCGGAGGCCCGGACGGCTTTCAGTCGTTGACCAGCACCAGCTTGCCCTTGACGTCGCGGCTGCCCATGCGTGCGTAGGCTGCTTTCAGCTCCGCCATGGGCATCACGCGGTCGATCATGGGCTTGATCTTGCCCTGCGCGTACCAGCTGGCCAGCTCCTGCATCATGGCCGCGTTGGCCTGCGGCTCGCGCCGGGCAAAGTCGCCCCAGAACACGCCCACCAGGCTGGCGCCTTTGACCAGGGCCAGGTTGAGCTTGATGGCCGGAATTTCGCCCGCCGCAAAGCCCACCACCAGGTGCCGCCCGCGCCAGGCAATGGAGCGAAAGGCCGGCTCGGTGAAGTCGCCGCCCACGGGGTCGTAGATCACGTCCGGGCCTTGGCCATCGGTCAGCGCCTTGAGCCGCTCGCGCAAGTCCTCGCTGCCGTAGTTGATGGTGGCATCCGCGCCCAGCTCGCGGCAGAAGGCACACTTTTCATCGGTGGAGGCCGCCGCAATCACGCGCGCGCCCACTTGCTTGGCAATCTGCACCGCCGACATGCCCACCCCGCCCGCAGCGCCCAGCACCAGCACGGTTTCGCCGGGCTTGAGCTGGCCGCGGTCGATCAGCGCGTGGTGGCTGGTGGCGTAGATCATGATGAAAGCCGCCGCGTCCACCGGCGCAAAGCCTGCGGGCAGCGGCATGCACTTGCTGGCCGGCGCCAGCGTGTGCGTGCCAAAGCCGCCGGTGCCCGACAGGCAGGCCACGGCCTGCCCCACTTTCAGTTGCGTCACGCCTTCGCCCACGGCCTCGATCACGCCTGCGTATTCAGAGCCGGGCACGAAAGGCAACTCGGGCTTGATCTGGTACTTGTTCTGCACGATCAGCAGGTCAGGAAAGTTCAGGCTGGCCGCCTGGATGCGGATCAGCACCTGGCCCTTGCCTGGCTGGGGCGTGGGCAGCTCTTTCCAGTTCAGGGCGTCCACACCCACGGGGTTTTCGCAAAGCCAGGCATGCATGAAAAAGTCTCCTCGAATCGGCAGCTGAACAATTGAAGCGGCGCAGATGATAGAAGTCACCCAAGGGCGCGCGCTGTCTCTGCCGTGACGATGGGAAAAGCCCCGTGGCGCCCCTGCTTGAGTTGTCAGGCCACTTCGGCAATCAGCTCGATCTCCACACACGCGCCCAGCGGAATCTGCGCCACGCCAAAGGCGCTGCGGGCGTGCACGCCCTGCTCGCCAAACACCTGGCCCAGCAGTTCCGAGCAGCCGTTGGTGACCAGGTGCTGCTCGGTATAGCCCGGCGCGCTGTTGACCAGGCTCATCACCTTCACGATGCGCTTGACGCGGCCCAAGTCCCCGCCCACGGCCGCTTGCAGCGTGCCCATCAGCTCAATGGCCACGGCGCGCGCGGCCTGCTGGCCTTCTTCCGTGCCCATGGTGTCGCCCAGCTTGCCCACCCAAGGGGCGCCGTTCTTGCGTGCGATGTGGCCGGACAAAAACACCAGGTTGCCCGTGCGCACAAAGGGCACGTAGGCAGCGGCGGGGGTGGCAACGGGCGGCAGGCTGATGCCCAGGCGGGCCAGGACTTCGGCAGGGGTGCTCATGGCGTGACAGTGCTCCAAAAAAAGAAGGAATGAGAGCGCGAAAGCATACCCGCGCCACAATGGCCGCCAGTGAATCGGCCCACGCTTTCAAGCGGCCAGCTCCTTTGTTGCCATGGCCTTGGATCAGCCCCTCAGCCGCCCCTTGGCGGCCACCTTGCGCCAGCGCGGACACGCGCTGGCGGGTGCCTTGGCGGGCTGGGTGCTGGGCACGGCACTGCAATTGCAGCAAAGCACGCTGTGGCCGGCGGCGGTGAATGCCGCACTGGCTGTGGCCGCAGCGGTGTTGGCTGCGGCCAGCGGGCGCGCCATGCGCCGCCAGGGTGCGCGCAGCGCGCTGGCCCTGGCGCTGCCCTGGCTGCTGGCAGGGGCACTGGCCGCGCTGGCCGTGACCGGCGCCCGCGCGCAGTGGCGCCTGTCGCAGGCGCTGGCGCCTGCGCTGGAAGGGCGCGATCTGCTGCTCACCGGCACCGTGGCCGACATGCCGCAGCGCAGCGCGCTGGGCTGGCGCCTGGTCTTCGACGTGGACAGCGCCTACCTGGATGGCGCGCCCGTGCCATTGCCGCCGCGCCTGCTGCTGAGCTGGTACCGCCAGGCGTGGGGGGCGGCGCCTGAGGCGGGTCAGGGTGAGGATGCAGCGCAAAGCGCAGAACCGGGCGCATGGCCGTTGGATTTGCGCGCGGGCCAGCGCTGGCAGTTCACTGCGCGCCTGAAGGCCGCGCACGGCAGCCTGAACCCGAAGGGCTTTGATGTGGAGCTGTGGCTGTGGGAGCAGGGCGTGCGCGCCACCGGCTACGTGCGCACCGGCCCGCGCGCCGCGCCGCCGCAGCGCCTGTCGCCCGGGCGCTGTGCGCTGGCCTGCTGGCGCCAGGCGGTGCGCGACCGCATTCTGGACAGCGCGGCCCGCCACGACGATGGGGCACAGGCCCGCGCCGGTGTGGTGGCGGCGCTGGTCACGGGCGATCAGCGCGTGATCGAGCGCGCGGACTGGGAGAGCTTTCGCGCCACCGGCGTGGCGCACCTGATGGCCATCTCGGGCCTGCACATCACCATGTTCGCCTGGCTGGCCGTGGCCGTGGTGGGCGGGCTGTGGCGGCGGCTGGGGCGCTGGTGCGGTCCCGGGCGCGCCAACCCCTGCCTGTGGCTGCCTGCGCCCACGGCGGCCTGGATGGGCGGGGTGGCGCTGGCGGCAGGCTATGCCCTGTTCAGCGGCTGGGGCGTGCCTGCGCAACGCACGGTGCTCATGCTGGCCTGCTTTGCCGTGCTGAAAGTGGCCGGGCTGCGCTGGCCCTGGTGGCTGGCCTGGCTGCTGGCGGCTGCCGTGGTGCTGGCGGCCGACCCTTGGGCGCTGTGGCAGCCGGGCTTTTGGCTCAGCTTCGTGGCCGTGGCCATCTTGTTTGCCAGCAGCGCGGGCGAAGGGCTGGGCCAGCGCGCCGCCGCAGGCGGGCCAGACATGCCAGCGCCGGGGGCGGCAAGCCGCAGCATGCGCAGCGGCGCGGCCTATGTGCGGCGCCTGCTGCGTGAGCAGGCCGTGGTCACGCTGGCGCTGACGCCGCTGTCGCTGATCCTGTTTGGCCAGGCCTCGCTGGTGGGGCTGCTGGCCAACCTGATCGCCATTCCCTGGATCACCCTGCTGGTCACGCCGCTTTCGCTGCTGGGCGTGTTGTGGGCGCCGCTGTGGGCGGTGGCGGGCTGGGCGCTGGCGCCCTTGATGGCGCTGTTGCACGCGCTGGCCGACTGGCCTTGGGCCAGCTTGCACATGGCCAGCGCGCCACTGCCGCTGGGCGTAGCCGCCGTGGCCGGGGGCGTGCTGCTGGCGCTGCGCTGGCCCTGGGCACTGCGCCTGGCCGGCGTGCCCTTGGTGCTGCCGCTGCTGCTGTGGCAGCCAGCACGGCCCCCGCTGGGGCAGTTTGAGCTGCTGGCGGCAGATGTGGGGCAGGGCAGCGCCGTCATTGTGCGCACCGCGCGCCACACCTTGCTGTATGACGCCGGGCCGCGTTATTCCGCCCACAGCGACGCGGGCCAGCGCGTGCTGCTGCCGCTGCTGCGCGCCCTGGGCGATCGGGTGGACATGCTGCTGCTGAGCCACCGCGACAGCGACCACGCGGGCGGCGCGCCCGCGCTGCTGCGCGCCTGGCCGCGCGCGACGCTGCTGTCATCCATCGAAAACGGGCACCCGCTGCAAGCGGGGCGCACTGCCATGCGCTGCCAGGCCGGGCAGCGCTGGCAGTGGGACGGCGTGCAGTTCGAGCTGCTGCACCCGCAGCCTGCCGACTACGCCCAGGCCGCCCTGGGGCCCAACCAGCTCAGCTGCGTGCTGCGCGTGCGCGCAGCCGGGCCGCAGGGCCAGGCCGCACTGCTGACGGGCGACATCGACACCGCGCAAGAACGCGCCCTGGTGGCGCGCCACACTCCCGGCGCCCTGCGCGCGCAGGTGCTGCTGGTGCCGCACCACGGCAGCCGCACCTCATCCAGCGCCGCACTGCTGGATGCCGTGCAGCCGCGCTGGGCGCTGGTGCAAGCGGGCTACCGCAACCGTTTCAACCACCCGTCGCCCCAGGTCACGGCCCGCTATGCGGCGCGCGGCATTGCCGTGCGCGCCTCGCCCACCTGCGGCGCCATGCGCTGGCACAGCGCCCAGCCCGAGGCGCTGGTGTGCGAGCGCGAGCGGGCGGCGCGCTACTGGCATCACCCGGGCGCAGCCGGGGCGCAAGCGGCTGAGGCTGCGTTCTGAATCAGCTGCGCCTTGAGGGTAGTAGGTCTGGCGGCTGGTCAGCCTCTGCTAGAGTTTGCCCCGGTTTTCTGATCATTTACCCGGGTTTGCCGTGTTTCGTTTTTTCCTTGTTTTCTTGACTATCCAGGCGGTGCTGTTCGGCCTGGAGATGCTTCAGCCCGTGCAGCAGGCGGTGGTGGACCCGTGGACGGGCCTGGTGGCCAAGGCCAGTGCGGCGGTGGTGCATTTCTTCGACCCTTCGGTTATTTCCTATGGCCGGGTGCTGCAAAGCGCGCAGACGGGCTTTGGCGTGTCCATCGAGCCGGGCTGCAACGGAGTGGAGGCGACCATCGTGCTGGTGGCGGCGGTGCTGGCGTTTCCTTCTAGCTGGAAGATGAAAGCCTGGGGCATTGGCCTGGGCTTTGTGGCCGTGCAGTCGGTCAACCTGCTGCGGGTGGTGAGCCTGTTTTTCCTGGGACAGTGGAACATGGAGGTGTTCGAGTTCGCGCACCTGTACATGTGGCAGGCGCTCATCATGCTGGATGTGCTGGTGGTGTGGCTGCTGTGGATGCGCTACGTGGCCAAGCACGATCCCAAGTCGGTGGCGCCCAGGGCGGTGCAGGCGGCGGCTGCATGAAAACGAGTCTGTTGCTGCGCTTTTTGGGCCTGTCCGTTCTGTGGCTGGCGGTGCTGCTGCCGGCCTGGTACTGGGCCGCCAAGTGGTTTGCGGCGCCGCCCATCTGGCTGGCTGGCACGGTGATGAAGGGGCTGTTCGCATGGGTGGATGGCTTTGGGCAGGAGGGTGTGAATGCCGTGCTGCACACGCTGGTGCAGGTGCGCATGAAGGGCCCCACGGGTGCCGATGTGCTGGGCGAGCTGACGCCGGAGGTGCCTTATCCCATCTATGGCTATGGCCTGGTGCTGCTGTGGGCCATGCTGCTGGCGTCGCGCACCGAGCGCTGGTGGCTCAAGGGGCTGGCAGGCAGTGTGCTGCTGGTGCCGGCGCAGGCCTGGGGGATTTGCTTTCAGTGGCTGCGTGACGTGGTGCTGCTGTCTGGCCCGTCGGGCGCAGCGTATCTGCAATACCCGCGCTGGGCGGTGGAGCTGATCGCCTATGGCTATCAGTTCGGCTTTTTGATGCTCACGCCTGTGGCGCCCATCATGCTGTGGCTGCTGTTCAATAAGCGTTTCGTGGCCGCGTTGTGGCTGGAGGCGGCACTGGAAGAAGACCCCGGAACGCACAAGGCGTGAGGGCTATCAGGCGATGATGGCGGGGTGGATAGGTATAAAAATGGCCATTTGCGCGCATCTGACAAGGGTTTTTAGCTATTGATTAAATAGCATTCATGCTCAGGGCTGGGCCAGCAGGGCGTTGATGGGGCGCAGGTCGGCTTCGGTCAGGGTGCCGGCGGCTTGCTTCAAGCGCAGCAGGCCCACCAGCACGTCGTAGCGGGCGCGGGCCAGTTCGCGCCGGGTTTGGTAGAGCTGGCTTTGGGCGTTGAGCACGTCGATGCTGATGCGCACGCCGACCTGGTAGCCCAGCTGGTTGGCTTGCAAGGCGGTGAGGCTGGATTGCTCGGCTGCTTGCAGTGCCTGCACCTGGCTGTGGCCGGATTGCACGCCGTAGAAGGCGGTGCGCGTGGCCTGGGCGACGCTGCGCTGGGCGTTGTCCAGGTCGGCGGCGGCCTTGTCTTGCAGGGCCAGGGTTTCGCGCACGCGGTTTTGCACGGCATGGCCGGCGAACAAGGGCCAATTGAGCACGACGCCAATGCTGGCCTGGTTGGCGCGGTAGCGGGCGGTGGGGGCGGGGGTGTAGCTGGGGTTGCCGTCAGGGTAGCGGGACTGTCCGGCGCTGGCCTGCAGGTCGATGGTGGGCAGGTGGCCGGTTTTGGCCTTGTCCGTTTCCAGGCGGGCCAGATCGAGTGCCATGCGGGCTTGCAGCACGGCGGGGTGCTGTTGCGTGGCCTGGTTGACCCAGGTGTCCAGATCAGGCGGGGCAGGCTGCGGCAGCACGACGGGCTGGGCCAGCGGCTGGGGGCGGATGCCGCTTTGGCCGACCAGTTGTTCCAGCGCCAGGCGCTTGACGCGCAGGTCGTTGTCGGCGGCGATTTCCTGGGCCTGGGCCAGATCCAGGCGGGCCTGGGCCTCGCGGCTGTCGGTGATGGTGGCGTTGCCGGCCTCGAAGTGGTGCTGGGCGGCTTTCAACTGCTCGGTCACGGCACTTTTGAGGGCGCGTGCGTAGTTCAGGGTGTCTTCGGCGGCCAGAACGTCGAAGTAGGCCTGGGCCAGGCGCACGATCAGCTCTTGCCCGGCACTGTCGAGCTGCACCTGGGCCAGTTCGGCGCTTTTCTTGCCTTGGTCCCATTGGATGCGGTTAGCCGGGCGGTACAGCGGTTGTGAGCCAGCGAGCGAGGCGTTGTAGGCGGTGTAGCCGCGGCTGCCGCCCTGGCCGCCGATGCTGACGTCGGCCCAGTTACGCTGGGCGCCTGCTTGCAGGCCCACCTGCGGCAGCAGGCCGGCACGGGCCTGGTCGGCACGGGCCTGGGCGGCTTGCGATTGCGCCTGTGCGGCGCGCAAAGGGGCGTCGTGGCCTTGCGCGACCTGGTAAAGCTGCAGCAGGCTTTGCCCTTGGGCGGGGAGTGCCAGCAAGGCTGCTGCGGCGGCGGTCAGCAGGGTCAGGCGCCGGCAGGCGGCAGGCGGGGGCGGGGACGGGGGGGTGAACATGGGGGTGCTCAGTGTGCCTTGCGGTCGGGTCAGTACCGGGGCACGCTGGGGTCGAGCTGTGAGGCCCAGGCATCGATGCCGCCTGCGATGTTGGCAATGCGCGCAAAGCCGTGGTGGGCCAGGTACATGGCGACGTGCATGCTGCGGCCGCCGTGGTGGCACAGCACGGCCACGGGGCGGTCCGGGTCCAGCTCGTGCAGGCGGGCAGGGATGGCGTGCATGGGGATTTGCAGCAGTTCGGCCTCGGGTAGGTGCACGCTGGCGGCCTGCCATTCGGCGGGTTCGCGCACATCCAGCAGCAGGGGGGGCGCGGGGTTATCGCTGCCGTTGTGGGCTGCCTCTAGCCAGGCGGCCAGGCTGCGCGGGGGGACTTGGTCAATCATGTATGACGTGCCGCCACCGGGTTCGCGCTGGCTGGGCGGCAGAGCTGGTGGCGGGCGGCCTCAGAAATGAAAGCGCGAGGGGGCGGGAAAGTTCAGCAGCCGGGGGGCGTCGCTGTCCCAGGGCTGGGTGGTTTGCCAGCCGCTGCCTTGCTGGCGCACGAGGGTGGCACGCATCACGGGGTCTTCGCCCACGATGGCCAGCAGGCGTCCGCCGGGTTTGAGCAGGGCCAGCAGGTGATCGGGCACCTGCGCGACGGAGCCGGAGAGCAAGATGGCATCGAAGGGGCCGTCGGCTGACAGATCACACGCGGCGCCATCGGCCACGCGCACTTCGACGTTGAGCACGCCGGCGCGCTGCAGGTTGTCGTAGGCGGTGCGGGCCAGTTCGCTGTCGATTTCCAGCGAGAGCACGCGCTGGGCGCGATGGCCCAGCAGCGCGGCGGTAAAGCCGGAGCCGGTGCCGATGTGCAGCACTTTTTCGTGCTTGGCCACGTTCAGGTCTTGCAGCAGGCGGGCCTGCACGCGCGGCGCCAGCATGACTTGCCCGGCGGCCAGGGCTGCATCGCCCGCGCGCAGGGGAATCTGGATGTCGGCAAAGGCCAGCGCGCGGTGCGCGGGGGGCACAAAGTCTTCGCGCCGCACCACGGCCAGCAGATCGAGCACGTGGGCATCCAGCACGTCCCAGGGGCGGATTTGCTGCTCGATCATGTTGAAGCGGGCTTGTTCGACGTTCATGGCGGGGCTGCGTGTGTGGGTGGTAAGAGGGGCAAACGGGCTGAAATTCTATCGGCTGGCGGGCGGTCAGTAGCGCCAGAACGCTTCTTGCAGCGCCTGGGCGCTGCGGCTTTGGGTGAGGGCCAGTGCGGCCAGCAGGCGGGCGCGGGGCGGGTTCTGGTCATCGGCGGCCACGGTGTCGTCGCCGTCGTCGTCGAAGCCGGCATTGCGGATCACCGGGCCTGCGCCCACGCGCGAGCAGCGCACCACGTGCACGCCGCGCGCGCGCAGCTCGCGCAGCACGGGCTTGAGGTGTTCGGGCACGGTGCCGCCGCCAAAACCGGCGTGAACGATGGCGCGCGCGCCTGCGGCGGCCCAGGCGTCGTAGATTTCGCGGCGCATGTTGCCGTGGCCGCTGACCAGGCCGACCAGGGGCAAGGCGGTGATGGCGCCCAGGTCAAACGCGCTGGCCGTGGTGTGCGGCCGCGTGAGCGCGCGATACCAGCGCGGTGCGCCCTCGACCACCAGGCCCAGCGGGCCGTGGGGCGAGGCAAAGGCGTCCACGCGCATGCTGTGGGTCTTGCACACGTCGCGGGCGCTGTGGATGCACTCGTTCATCACCACCAGCACGCCGCGCCCGCCGCTGCCAGGGTGGGCGGCCACGGCCACGGCGTGCAGCAGGTTGGCAGGGCCGTCGGCTGCCAGGGCGGTGGCCGGGCGCATGGCGCCGGTCAGCACGATGGGTTTGGCGCTTTTGACGGTCAGGTGCAGGAAATAGGCGCTTTCTTCCAGCGTGTCGGTGCCGTGGGTGATGACCACGCCGTCCACGTCGTCCTGTGCGCACAGGCTGTCCACGCAGCGCGCCAGGGCGAGCAGGCGCTCGTCGTCGAAGCTGGCCGAGTCGATCTGCATCAACTGCACGGGCTGTACATCGGCCAGTGCGGCCAAGCCGGGAATGGCGGCGGCCAGGGCCTGGGTGCTGCGCACGGCGGGCTGGTAGGCGGCTGAGCCGGTGCCGGGCGCGGAGGGGCTGGCGCCTTCGCCCGCAATGGTGCCGCCGGTGCCGACCAAGGCAATGCGGGGGCGCCGCGTGGTAGGTGTGTGTGTCATGCCGTGCATTCTTGCGCATGCCTGGGTGGCAGGTGCGCGCGGCGGCGGCACCCTTCGTTACACTGGCGTACGGATTTTTGCGGAGAGCCTTGATGACTTTTTTCAAACCCTTTGCCCTGGCTGCTTGTTTGCTGGCTGCTGCGACCGCGGCGCAGGCGCAGTTTCCTTTGCAGGCCCAGCCGGGTTTTCTGACGCATGACAGCGATGCGGTGCTGCCCAACTCGCCCTGGAAGGAGCGGGGCATGCCCGATGCGGGCAAGTTCAACCCGGCGGGCGGCCCTGATGCGCCGGTGAGCGTGGCCGGCGAAGCGGCGGTGGCGCCAGCGGCCATGACGTATTACCCGCCCGCCATCGTGCTGGACGAGCGTCCGCGCAAGGCCCGGGGCTATGCGCTGGTGGCGGCGCCCACGCTGCCGTGCGCACCGGCTTATTGCCCGCGCCGGGTGGCGCGTGCTGACCGGAATTGATGCCGGAAGGGATGCCGCCTGGGCTCTTTTTTATGGAATAAAAAAGGCCATTTGCGCGCATTACATAAGGGTTTTGAGCTATATAAAATATAGCATTTGTCTGCTGGCCTGAAAGATGGCTGCAGATGGCCGATGGGGCCGCTGGCTGCGCACAGGGCTGCGCGTACGTGGCTTGGCTGGGGCTACTGGCCCGGTGCCGTGCCATCGCTCAGCACGGCCAGCAGTTCCTGCTCAATGGCCAACTGGGCCTTGACGTGCTGCAGGGACGCGCCTTGCAGCAGGAACATGTCTTCCACGCGCTCGCCCAAGGTGGTGATTTTGGCCAGCTCCAGGTTGATGTGGTGGGCGGCCAGCACGCGGGCGATGCCGTAGAGCAGGCCGGCGCGGTCGCTGGTGGTGATGGTGAGCAGCCAGTGCTGGGCCTTGTCGTCGGGGCGCAGGTCGATGCGCGGGGGCACGGGAAAGCTGCGCACGCGGCGCGAGGCGCGGCCCAGGCGCGGGGCGGGCAGGGGGGCGCTGCGGGCCAGGGCGCGGGGCATGTCGGCTTCGACCATGTGGATGTGCTCGCGGTAGTGCTCCTGTCCGGTGTCGCTGACGAGCTGGAAGGTGTCCAGCGCGTGGCCGTCGCGCGTGGTGTGGATGCGCGCGTCCAGAATGGAAAAGCCCGCGCGGTCGAAGTAGCCGCAGATGCGCGCAAACAAATCGGGCTGGTCGCTGGCGTACACCAGCACTTGCAGCCCTTCGCCCAGGGGCGAGAGGCGCGCGCGCACGATGGCGGGGCTGTCAGGGGAATCATTTTGGCCGTTTGCGCTTGTCTGGTGCGTGGCAGCAGCTCTTTTTTCTGTAGCGTCCGGGTCTGAGTTGGCGAGCAGGGGCGAGAGCACGCGGGCGTGCCAGGCGATGTCGCCCGCGTCGTGGCGCATGAAGTAGCTCACTTCCAGCGTGTCCCACAGCGCGCGGTGGGCGCCGGGCGGCACGGATGCGAGGGCCAGCAGCTCCAGCGCCTGGCGTTTGCGCGATTCGATGAGGGCGCCGGGGTCGGGGGCGCGTCCGCCCAGGGCGCGCACGGTGAGCTGGTAAAGGTCTTGCAGGAGCTTGTCTTTCCAGGCGTTCCAGACCTTGGGGCTGGTGCCGCGCACGTCGGCCACGGTGAGCAGGTACAAGGCGGTGAGCTGGCGTTCGTTGCCCACGCGGGCGGCAAAGGCGGCGATGACGTCGGGGTCGCTCAGGTCTTCTTTTTGCGCGATCTGGCTCATGCTCAGGTGTTCGCGCACCAGAAATTCCAGCAGCCGCGCGTCTTCGGGCGCGATGCCGTGCTGCTTGCAAAAGCGCCGCACTTCCTGCGCGCCCAGCTCGGAGTGGTCGCCCCCGCGGCCTTTGGCGATGTCGTGAAACAGCGCGGCGGTGTAGAGGATCCAGGGCTTGTCCCAGCCGGCGGCCAGTTGCGAGCAAAAGGGGTATTCGTGCGCA
>JAUNHQ010000086.1 GCA_030535425.1 Pseudomonadota bacterium
GCTGCGCATCATTCGGCAACCACAAACACCGCCTGTGATAGGGGGCTAATCAAGTAAAAATGGCCTTTCGCGCTTTCCATAAGCATTTATAGCTATATTTAATATAGCATCAGGCGCGACAAGGCAAACGCCGGCATGGGGCGAGGGCTTGGCAGGGCTGTGGCGGGATTTACAGCACTTCGCTGGCAAAGTCGGCCAGGCGGGAGCGCTCGCCGCGGGCCAAGGTGATGTGGCCGCTGTGCGGCCAGCCCTTGAAGCGGTCCACGGCGTAGGTCAGGCCGCTGGAGCCTTCGGTCAGGTAGGGCGTGTCGATCTGCGCCAGGTTGCCCATGCAGATGATCTTGGTGCCGGGGCCGGCGCGGGTGATGAGGGTTTTCATCTGCTTGGGCGTGAGGTTTTGCGCCTCGTCGATGATGACCCACTTGTTCATGAAGGTGCGCCCGCGCATGAAGTTCATGCTTTTGATCTTGATGCGGCTGCGGATGAGCTCTTGCGTGGCCGCGCGTCCCCATTCGCCCGCACCAGAGGCGTCGCCCTTGGCCAGAAATTCCAGGTTGTCGTCCAGCGCGCCCATCCAGGGGCCCATTTTTTCTTCTTCGGTGCCGGGCAGAAAGCCGATGTCTTCGCCCACGCTGACGGTGGCGCGGGTCATGATGATTTCGGTGTAGCGACGCTCGTCCAGCACTTGCGTCAGCCCTGCGGCCAGGGCCAGCAGGGTTTTGCCGGTGCCGGCGGTGCCGGCAATGGTGACGAAGTCCACCTCGGGGTCCATCAGCAGGTTCAGGGCAAAGTTCTGCTCACGGTTGCGGGCGGTGACGCCCCAGACGGCTTGCTTGGGGTGGCTGAAGTCTTTCAGGGTTTTGAGGACGGCGGTTTTGCCCTGGATTTCGGTCACGCGCGCGTGCAAGCTGGGCTCGCCCGGCACGTCGTAGTGGACGAACTGGTTGATGAACAGCTGCTCGACCACAGGGCCACCGATGCGGTAGTAGGTGGCGCTGCCGCTTTGCCAGCTTTCCACGTGCTTGCCCTGGCGCGTCCAAAAATCGGCAGGCAAAGGCAGTGCGCCGGCGTACAGCAGGTCGCCGTCTTCCAGGGTTTTGTCGTTTTCGTAGTCTTCGGCGTGCAGGCCCAGCGCGCGGGCCTTGACGCGCATGTTGATGTCCTTGGACACGAGCACGACTTCGCGCCCAGTGTGCTGCTTTTCCAGTGCGGCGACCACGCCGAGGATCTGGTTGTCGGCCTTGCCGGGGGGCAGTGCCTGGGGCATGCTGGCTTGCAGCGGGGCGGTTTGAAAGTAGAGCTTGCCGCCGGCTTCGGGGTGGCCGGTGGCGCTCAGGGCCAGGCCGTGGGCCATGTCGGCGCCGGGCGCACCGGCCAGCGCGTCGAGCAGGCGGCTGGTCTGGCGGCCGTTGCGGGCCACTTCGGTGATGCCTTTTTTGTGGCTGTCCAGCTCCTCCAGCACGATCATGGGCAGGAAGATGTCGTGCTCTTCAAACCTGAACAGGGCCATGGGATCGTGCAGCAGCACGTTGGTGTCCAGCACGAACAGGCGGGCGGGGCCGGATGCGGCAGCCTTGGGTTTGCGCCGGGCAGCGGGGCGCGCGCTGGCGGTGGCCGCAGGCGCGGGGGCGGTGACGGGTGCAGCGACAGGGGCCGGTGCAGACACGAGCGCGGCAGGGGCCTTGGCGCGCGTTGCGGGGGCTGGCGCGGGCCGGGTGCTGGCCGTCGCGTGCTCATCGTCGCTGGCACGGCTGGCCTGGGTGCGGGCGGTTTTGGCGCGGCTGGCTTGCGCACGGCGTGAAGCAGCGACGGCAAGGGCTTCGGGCGGCAGCTTGTCGCCGCGTTTGGCTGGGGCGGGGGGAAGGGGCATGGCGAAATGGGTGTCAGGGGGCGAGGATTAGCGGTTGCTGTGGCCGCACATCAAGAGCAGGTGCGCCAGAAAAGCAAAAAGCCGCCTTGCGCGAAGCAAGAGCGGCTTGGAGGGGATGGCTGAGGGCCACGCGCGGGGGGCAACAATCAAGCGGCTTTTTTCAGCACCTTGACGGCCTTGAGCACTTCTTCCACGTGGCCGAGCACTTTCAGGCCGCGCCACTCCTGCACCAGAATGCCTTCGGCGTTGATGAGGAAGGTGCTGCGCTCAATGCCCTTGACCTTCTTGCCGTACATGATCTTGTTCTTGACCACGCCGAACATGTGGCACATTTTTTCTTCGGTGTCGGCGATCAGCTCAAAGGGCAGTTCCAGCTTGGTCTTGAAGTCTTCGTGCGACTTCATGTTGTCGCGGCTGACGCCAAACACCACGGCGCCGGCCTTGACGAAGTCTTTGTACTTGTCGCGAAACTGCATGGCCTCGGTGGTGCAGCCGGGGGTGTTGTCCTTGGGGTAGAAATACAGCACCAGGGCCTGGCCGAGATGAGAGATGTTGCTGACCTTGATGTCTCCGGTGGCAATCGCTTCGAATTCGGGAAGGGGTTTGTTGACAACGACTGCCATGTGAACTTCAATCTCCGGTCGGTTGTGGGGAAAAGGTCTGCGGGGCGGGCGGAGGTCTTGAACGGGCCTTGAAACTGGCGTGTGACAGATCCGCCATGTTGGGCCTAAGCGCGCCCGGATGCACTGGGCGCCAGACAACCGCTGCCAGCCCGCGATTTTAGCGCATCCGCTTCAAGGCTTTTGCCGCTCCAGCAGCAGCGCGGCCACCACGCGCCGGCCTTCGCCGGCCAGAATGTTGTAGGTGCGGCAGGCGGCGGGGGTGCCCATGGTTTCGATGCCGATGCCCGCTTCTACCAGCGGGCGGATCAGCGCCGGGGGCGGAAAACGCAGCTTGTCACCGCTGCCAAACACCACCAGCTCGGGGCGGTGCAGCACCAGTTGCGCAAAGTGCGCGGCGGTCAGGTCTTCAAAGCGCGCGCAGTCCCAGGGGGTGGGCGGCGCGTCTTCGCCGTGCAGCACCAGGCTGTGCTCAAAACGTTGGTTGCCCACGGCCACCCAGCCGGGGCCGTGGGCGGTGATGGCGGCGCCAAACCGATCGGGCTGAAACTTCATGGGGCAAAGCAAGAGCGTGGCGGGGCCGCCCAAGCGGCCGGATGTGTTCCAATTCTATGTTTCCCTGTTGACCCAACGCGGCCCCTTGCCAGTGGCCGCAGCCTGCCCATGAAACCCATTGCCAAATCCAACAAACTGGCCCATGTGCTGTACGACGTGCGCGGCCCCATCGTCGAGGCGGCCAAGCAGATGGAGGACGAGGGCCAGAAGATCATCAAGCTCAACATTGGCAACATGGCGCCCTTTGGCTTTGATGCGCCAGAGGAAATCCAGCAGGACATGATCCGCAACCTGCCCGATTCGGCCGGTTACTCCGACAGCAAGGGCATTTTTGCGGCGCGCAAGGCGGTGATGCACTACACCCAGCAGCAGGGCATTGCCGGGGTGACGCTGGACGACATCTACCTGGGCAATGGCGCCAGCGAGCTGATTGTGATGGCCACCAACGCGCTGCTTAACGACGGCGATGAGCTGCTGGTGCCCGCGCCCGACTACCCGCTGTGGACCGCGGCCACCAGCTTGGCCGGCGGCACGCCCGTGCATTACGCCTGCCGCGAAGAAGACGGCTGGATGCCCGATCTGGCCGACATGCGCGCCAAGATCACGCCACGCACGCGCGGCATCGTCGTCATCAACCCCAACAACCCCACCGGCGCGCTGTATTCGGACGAGCTGCTCAAGGGCATCGTGCAGATCGCGCGCGAGCACGAGCTGGTGCTGCTGGTGGACGAGGTGTACGACAAGGTGCTGTACGACGGCGTGCGCCACACGGCCATGGCCAGCCTGTCCACCGACGTGCTCACGCTCACCTTCAACTCGCTCAGCAAAGCCTACCGCTCCTGCGGCTACCGCGCGGGGTGGATGGTGGTGTCGGGCGACAAGGCCGCTGCGCGCGACTACATCGAGGGGCTGAACATGCTGGCCAACCTCAAGCTGGGCAGCAACGTGCCGGGCCAGTGGGCCATTCAAACCGCGCTGGGCGGCTACCAGAGCATCAACGATTTGGTGAAAGAAGGCGGCCGCCTGCGCCGCCAGCGCGATCTGGCCTATGAGCTGATCACCGCCATTCCCGGCGTCACCTGCGTCAAGCCGCAAGCGGCGCTGTACATGTTCCCCAGGCTCGATCCGCAGATGTACCCCATTGCCGACGACCGCCAGTTCTTCATGGAAGTGCTGCGCGCCACCCGCGTCATGCTGGTGCAAGGCAGCGGCTTCAACTACCCTGACAACCAGCACTTTCGCATCGTCTTTCTGCCGCACGAAGACGATTTGCGCGAAGCCATCGGGCGGCTGGAAAAATTCCTCGCCCAATACCGCGCGCGCCACGCCAAGCCTGCGCCCGTGGTCGAGATTGCTCCTAAAAAGGGAGCTGCTTGCGCTTGATAGACGCGCGCAAATGGCATTTTTGACTTGTAATTAAAGACCTCACCATGAAACCCATCCAAGTCGGCCTTCTGGGCATTGGCACCGTTGGCAGCGGCACCTTCAACGTGCTGGCGCGCAACCAGGAAGAAATCAAACGCCGCGCCGGCCGCGGCATCGCCATCACCATGGTGGCCGATCTGAACACCGAGCGCGCGCGCCAAATCGTCGGCCCCGACGTGCAGGTGGTGGCCGACGCGCGCGAAGTCATCGCCAATCCCGACATCGACATCGTCGTAGAGCTCATCGGCGGCTACGGCATTGCCAAAACCCTGGTCATGGACGCCATTGCCGCCGGCAAGCACGTGGTCACCGCCAACAAGGCGCTGCTGGCCGTGCACGGCACCGAAATCTTTGCCGCCGCGCAAGCCAAGGGCGTCATCGTCGCCTTTGAAGCCGCCGTGGCAGGCGGCATTCCCATCATCAAAGCCCTGCGCGAGGGCCTCACGGCCAACCGCATCCAGTGGCTGGCCGGCATCATCAACGGCACCACCAACTTCATCCTGAGTGAAATGCGCGACAAAGGGCTGGACTTTGACGTGGTGCTCAAAGAAGCACAGCGCCTGGGCTACGCCGAAGCCGACCCCACCTTCGACATCGAAGGCGTGGACGCCGCCCACAAAGCCACGCTGATGAGCGCCATCGCCTACGGCATCCCGGTGCAGTTCGACAAAGCCTACGTCGAAGGCATCACCAAACTCTCGGCCACCGACATCAAATACGCCGAGCAGCTGGGCTACCGCATCAAGCTGCTGGGCATGGCCAAGCGGCGCGAAGGCGAAGGGGTGGAACTGCGCGTACACCCCACCCTCGTGCCCGCCAAGCGCCTGATTGCCAACGTGGAAGGCGCCATGAACGCCGTCGTCGTCAACGGCGACGCCGTAGGCACCACGCTGTACTACGGCAAAGGCGCGGGCAGCGAACCCACCGCCAGCGCCGTCATTGCCGATTTGGTGGACGTCACCCGCTTAGCCACCAGCGACCCGCAGCACCGCGTGCCCCACCTGGCCTTTCAGCCCGGGCAAATGCGCGACGTAGGCGTGCTGCCCATGGAACAGGTCATCACCAGCTACTACCTGCGCCTGCGCGTCAAAGACGAAGCCGGCGTGCTCTCGCAAGTCACCCGCATCCTGGCCGACGGCGGCATCAGCATCAACGCCGTGCTGCAACGCGAAGCCGACGACGTGGCCGGCACCGACGCCGGCGCGGGCGAAGCCACGCCGGATCAGACCGACCTCATCATCCTCACCCACGACACGCGCGAAGGCGCCATGAACGCCGCCCTGGCCCAGCTGCAAGGCCTGCCCAGCGTGCTGGGGCAGATCGTGCGCATCCGCAAGGAAGAGCTGGCTTGACCCTCTCGTCTTTTGATGAGCCTCACCGCATCCCATCCAGCCATGAATTACCTCTCCACCCGTGGCGACGCCACCCCTCGTAAGTTCTGCGACATCCTGCTCGAAGGGTTGGCGCCCGATGGCGGCCTGTACCTGCCCGAGCGTTATCCGCAGCTGGGCGCGGCCGATCTGGCCCACCTGCGCAGCGTGTGGCAAACCCAGGGCTACGCCGCGCTGGCCTTTGAAATCCTCAGCCTGTACATCGACGACATACCCGCTGCCGACCTGCGCGCCCTGTGCGAGAAAACCTATACGCCGCAAGTGTTTGGCACGCGCGAGATCACCCCGCTGAAAAAGCTGCGCGACGGCTTTTATCTGCAAGCTTTGTCCAACGGCCCCACGCTGGCCTTCAAAGACATGGCCATGCAGCTGCTGGGCAACCTGTTTGAATACGAGCTGGCCCGCCGCAGCGCGCAGCTCAACATCCTGGGCGCCACCAGCGGCGACACCGGCAGCGCGGCCGAATACGCCATGCGCGGCAAGCGCGGCATCCGCGTGTTCATGCTCAGCCCCCACGGGCGCATGAGCCAGTTTCAGCAGGCGCAAATGTTCAGCCTGCAAGACGCCAACATCCACAACATCGCCATTGAAGGCGTGTTTGACGACTGCCAGGACATCGTCAAGGCCGTCAGCAACGACCTGGCCTTCAAGCGCCAGCACCAGATCGGCACCGTCAACAGCATCAACTGGGCGCGCCTGCTGGCCCAGGTGGTGTATTACTTTGCGGGCTACTTCCAGGCCACGGCATCCGATACGCAAAAAGTCAGCTTCACCGTGCCCAGCGGCAACTTCGGCAACGTCTGCGCCGGCCACGTGGCCCGCATGATGGGCCTGCCCATCGACCAACTGGTGGTGGCCACCAACGAAAACGACGTGCTGGACGAGTTCTTCCGCACCGGCGTGTACCGCGTGCGTGCGAGCAGCGACACGTTTGAAACCAGCAGCCCCAGCATGGACATCAGCAAGGCCAGCAACTTCGAGCGATTCGTGGCCGACCTGCTGGCTGGCGAAGCCGGCCGTGACGGCGCGCGCATCAAGGCGCTGTTCCACGATGCGCTGGCGCAAGCCGGCCAGTTCGACCTGAGCGCCGACCCTGCCTTTGCCCAGGCCAGCACGCGCTACGGCTTTGTCAGCGGCAAAAGCACCCACGCCGACCGCCTGGCCACCATCCGCCAGGTGTACGAGCAGCACGGCGTGATGATCGACACCCACACCGCCGACGGCGTGAAAGTGGCCCGCGAACATGCGCAAGCAGGTGTGCCCATGATCGTGCTGGAAACGGCCCTGCCCATCAAATTTGCCGCCACCATCCGCGAAGCCCTGGGGCGCGAGCCCGACCGCCCTGCGCAGTTTGACGGCATTGAAAACCTGCCCCGCCGCGTGCGCGTGATGCCCGCCGATGCGGCGCAGGTCAAGGCGCTGATTGCGCAAGTTTGTGCGGCGTAAATGGCACGGCGGCAACCCGTGTGCCGCTGTCCAGGTGGTCATACATCAAAAAGGCTGTTTGCGCTTGATGGGCAAGCGCGAGCAGCTATTTATTTTGAAGTCACTCTTCCAACGCACCCATGAACGTCATCGGCATTTCCGGCTACTCCGGCGCGGGCAAAACGCAGCTGATCGAGGCGCTGATCCCGCAGCTCAAGGCGCGGGGGCTGCGCGTGTCGGTCGTTAAGCATGCGCACCACCGCTTTGACATTGACCACCCCGGCAAAGACAGCCACCGCCACCGCGAGGCGGGCGCGTTTGAAGTGGTCATCGCCTCGCGCCACCGGCTGGCGCTGGTGCGTGAATTCGAGCGCGAGGCCGAGCTGTCCGTGCACCACCTGATTGCCGAGCTGTACGACGGCGTGGACTGGGTGCTGGTCGAAGGCTTTCGCCACGCCGACTTGCCCAAGATCGAAGTCTGGCGCGCCGCCTGCGGCCACCCCGCGCATTACCCCGAAGATGTGTACGTGGCCGCCGTGGCCACCGACGCGCCCGCCGATCTGCCCGAGGCCACCTTGCGCCCCGTGCTCGACTTGAACCAGCCCGCCGCCGTGGCCGACTGGCTGCTGGCCCAGGGCGAGCGCTTTGCCTACGACCCCGCCCGCCACGCGCCCAGCCATGACTGACACCCCGCCCGCCACCTTGCCGCCACCGCCTTCGCGCCCGCCGCTCATGCCGCTGGACGAGGCCCTGGCCAGCCTGCTGGCGCAGGCTGCGCCGCTGGCGCGCACCGAAAGCGTCAGCACCTTCGACGCCGACGGCCGCGTGCTGGCGCAAGACCTGATCTCCGCCCTGCACGTGCCGCCGCAAGACAACAGCGCCATGGACGGCTACGCCCTGCGCGCCGCCGACGCCACGGCCCCCGGCGCCGTGTTGCCCGTGGCCCAGCGCATTGCCGCAGGGCAGGCCGCTGCGCCCCTGGCAGCGGGTACGGCCGCGCGCATCTTCACCGGCGCACCCCTGCCCCCCGGCGCCGACACCGTGGTCATGCAAGAAGACACCGAGGCATTGCAGGGCCAGGACGGCAGCGCCTGCGTGCGCCTGCGCACCGCGCCCGCCCCCGGCCAATGGGTGCGCCGCGCCGGCGAAGACGTGGCGCGCGGCGCCGTCGTGCTTCAAAAAGGAGAGCTGCTCGCACCTGCCAGCATTGGCCTGGCGGCCAGTATCGGCATGAACACGCTCACCGTGGCCGCCCGCCCGCGCGTGGCCTTGTTCAGCACCGGTGACGAGCTGGTCATGCCCGGCGACGTGCCGCCCGAGGCCATGCCGCCCGGCGCCATCTACAACAGCAACCGCTTTTTCCTGCGCGCGCTGCTGCTGCGCTTGGGCTGCGCCGTGAGCGATCTGGGCATCGTCCCTGACGACCGCGCCGCCACCCTGGCCGCGCTGGCGCAGGCGGCCCAGGGGCACGACCTGATCCTGACCAGCGGCGGCGTCAGCGTGGGCGAAGAAGACCACGTCAAACCCGCCGTGCAGCAGCTGGGCGCCCTCAGCCTGTGGCAAATCGCCATGAAGCCCGGCAAACCCTTTGCCTTTGGCCACATCAGCCGCGCGGCAGGGCAGGGCCAGGCGCACTTCATTGGCCTGCCTGGCAACCCCGTCAGCAGCTTTGCCACCTTCTTGCTGCTGGTGCGCCCCTTTGTGCTGCGGCTCATGGGCGTGCAAGACGTGGCCCCCGTGGCCATGGCCCTGCGGGCCGACTTTGCCTGGCCGCGCCCCGACAAGCGCCGCGAATTCCTGCGCGTGCGCCGCAACGCGGCGGGCGGGCTGGACCTGTACCCCAACCAAAGCTCCGGCGTGCTCACCTCCGCCCACTGGGCCGACGGCCTGGTGGACCTGCCTGCGGGCCACACCATTGCGCCCGGCGATGCGGTGCGCTTTATCTCTTTGAAGGAATGGCAGGCATGAAAGTGTGCGTGCGCTACTTTGCCGCCCTGCGCGAAGCCCTGGGCACCGACAGCGAAACCCTTGACACCCAGGCCGCCACCGTGGGCGCCCTGCGCGACGAGTTGCTGGCCCGCGGCGGCCCCTATGCCGATGCCCTGGCGCGCGGCAAGGCCGTGCGCGCCGCGCTCAACCAGGTGATGAGCGACGAAAGCGCCGCCCTGGCCGAAGGGGCCGAAGTGGCCTTCTTTCCGCCCGTGACGGGTGGCTAGGGTCTGCGGGCACCCCCCGAAAAAGCGATGAGTTTCTCTCTGGGTTCAGGCTAGGGCACCGCCTCGCCTGTCCAGCCAGACGCAATGTTCATGAACTGAAGCGTCCACGGCTGGCCGGGCCGCAAAAAAGTGGCTGCCAGGGCAAACGCGGTATGGCCTTCTTGTTGCTGGAGGTATGACGCATACGGCCCGTTGCGGGCGGGGTCTGCGAGCTCGGCCAGAAAGGCCGCGTTGAAAGCCAGCGGGGGAAAGTCCAGCACCCCGGTGCTGCCTTGCGACACCAGCGCGCCGCTGTCTGCGGCGGTGATGCGGTAGGCGGTGCGTTGCGCGTCGGCGCGCAGTTCCACGCGGTACACCTGCCCGTCGCGCAGTGACAGCGTGTCGTCGGCGCATTTGGCGGCCACGGCATCGGCCAGGGTGTTGCGGCCAGAGACGCGGGTTTCGAAATACACCCCCACGGCATCGGGGCGGCTGCAATCCCATTGGCGCAAGGCATCGCGGCCCAGAAACACCATGCGCCCTTCCACTGCCTGCGGTGGTGTGCCCGTGGTGAAAGGGTCGGAGTATTGCCTGAACCGCAAGGCCAGCGGCAAATGCTCGCCCTGCGTGGCAAAGTAGTTGTGCCCCCGCATCTCGAACGACAGCCATTGCGTGCCTTGCCCCGCTGGCTGCGGCCCGGATGTGCCGATATAGGCCAGCGCGGACTTGGCCTGCCCCGGATCGCTCAGCCGCGTGCTACCCACCAGCAGGTAAGACGATGTGCCGTCATCGCCCATTTCCACGTGCGTGGCCGGGCCTGATGCCTGAATGCGCTGTGCATCTGTCCACGTTGCCAGCGGCCCGCTTGCGCCGCTGTCCTGGGCATCGCCCTCATCGTCAGTGCCGCCGCCGCAGGCGGCCAGCGTCAGCGCAAGTGTGCACAGCCAAAAGGGGGAGCGCATGGGGTCTGAATGTGGAAAAGCTCGATGAATGCCCAACTGTAAGCCCCCCAGGCCGCGTTTTCCGTGCCGAGTAAGGGCCGCCGTACAGCGGGCGCCAGCCTGTGCCACTGCGCCGCAGGCACAATCGCCGCGCATGAAACCGCCCCGCGTATCCATTCAACCCCAGGACTTTGACTTGAGCGCCGAAGTGGCCGCCTTGCGCGCGCGCGACACAGGTGTGGGCGCCGTGTGCGCCTTCGTCGGCACCGTGCGCGAGCACAGCGAGGGCCAGGCCGTGCAGGGCATGACGCTGGAGCACTACCCGGGCATGACCGAAAAGGCCATCGAGGCCATGATCGACGCGGCCCATGCGCGTTTTGACATCCGCGCTGCCCGCGTCATTCACCGCGTGGGGCCGCTGGCGCTGCAAGAGCAGATCGTGCTGGTGGCCGTCAGCAGCGCACACCGCAGCCAGGCTTTTGCGGCCTGCGAGTTTTTGATGGACTACCTCAAGACCCAGGCGCCGTTCTGGAAGAAAGAGCACACGCCCGAAGGCGCGCGCTGGGTGGACGCGCGGGCCAGCGACGACGCGGCCCTGGCCCGCTGGGGCATGGCAGCGGCAGGCAATGCCGCGCCATGACCGTGCCGCCGCGGTGGGGCTCCAGACGCAAGCAAGTATTTAAGAGTCAAACAGGCTGTTTGCGCGCGTCATAAGGCGCTTTTCAGCTATTGAAACGATAGTTCTCCTGAAGGGCGCCTGCACGCTTTTCCCAGGCAGGGGGCTTTTTTTCAGGTTCTTCACGGATTACCGGGGAACACCGCCTTGATCTTGAGGAAGAAGTAGTC
>JAUNHQ010000014.1 GCA_030535425.1 Pseudomonadota bacterium
CGCAGAAGTTCATGGTCAGCGTGGGCTCGTCAATCTTGAGCATGGGCAGCGGCTGTGGGTTGTCGATGCTGGTCAGCGTCACGCCAATGCCAATGTCTTCAATGCCGTTGATGAGCACGATGTCGCCCGGAAAGGCTTCTTTGACCTGCACGCGGTCCAGCCCCTCGAAGGTCAGCACCTGGTTAACGCGGCCCTTGAACTGCTTGCCTTCCGGCCCTTCCATCACCAGCACGTCTTGCCCCGGGCGCAGCGTGCCGGCGTTGATGCGGCCCACGCCAATGCGGCCCACGAAACTGTTGTAGTCCAGCGCGGAGATTTGCAGTTGCAGCGGCGCGTCTTTGTCGCCCTGGTGCGGCGGCACGTGCTTGAGGATGGTGGCAAACAGGGCCGACATGTCGGGGCCCCACTGCTCGCCCGGCGCGCCCTCGGTCAGCGAAGACCAGCCGTTGATGCCGCTGGCGTACACCACGGGAAAGTCCAGCTGCTCATCGGTGGCGCCCAGTTTGTCGAACAGATCAAAGGCGGCGTTGATGACCTTGTCGGGGTTGGCGCCAGGCTTGTCCACCTTGTTGACCACCACGATGGGCTTGAGGCCCAGGGCCAGCGCCTTTTTGGTGACAAAGCGCGTTTGCGGCATGGGGCCTTCTTGCGCGTCAATCAGCAGCAGCACGCCATCGACCATGGAGAGGGCGCGCTCCACCTCGCCGCCAAAGTCGGCGTGGCCGGGGGTATCGACGATGTTGATGTGCGTGCCCTGCCAGGACACGGCGCAGTTCTTGGCCAGGATGGTGATGCCGCGCTCGCGCTCAATGGCGTTGTTGTCCATCACCGTGTCCACCACTTTTTCGTGGTCGGCAAAGGTGCCGGACTGGCGCAGAAGCTGGTCCACCATGGTGGTCTTGCCGTGGTCCACGTGGGCAATGATGGCGATGTTGCGAATTTGGGAGCTCATAAAAACAAACCGTGATGAAAAAAGAAGAAAACACTCAGATCAACTGCCGGTACAGCGCCAAGTCAGCCGGGCTGAAGCAGCAAAAAATCACCTCGTCCAAAGCGCCCACGCCAGGGTGCTGGCGCACTGCCGCCACGGCCACTTGCGCAGCTTGGCCCTGCGGGTAGCCGTAAATGCCGGTGCTGATGCAGGGAAAGGCCAGGGTTTTGATGCCGTGCTGCACGGCCAAATCCAGGCTGTGGGTATAGCAGGCGCGCAGCCAATCTGCCTCGCCCTGCGCGCCGCCGCGCCAAACAGGCCCCACGGTGTGAATGACGTGGCGGCACGGCAAGCGGTAAGCCCGGGTGATCTTGGCCTGCCCCGTCTTGCAGCCGCCCAGCAGCCGGCATTCGGCCACCAGCTCAGGCCCGGCGGCGCGGTGAATGGCCCCGTCCACCCCACCCCCGCCCAGCAGGGACGAATTGGCGGCGTTGACGATGGCGTCCACGGCCAGGGTGGTGATGTCGGCCTGCAGGGCGCGAAGCTGAGGCATCTGCGGCATGGGGTTGCTCCCGCTCAATTGAACAAGCTCCGTCCCGAGGTGCACCACTGCTGCTCGCAGGGAATGCCATCGCCATTGCCGTCCATCTGTGTGCCTGGGCAGTTGTTGATGAAAAACGTGGCTTCCTCACAAGAAGTCATCTGCGAGCAATGTGTTCGCCCATCACATCTAAAGCGTGAGGTATCTGCCGAAGGTGCAGACAACGGCACGGGAGCAGTGCTCGGCTGCCTTGCCAGATCACGCCGCTTCTTATAGTCATCCAACTGTGTATAGGCAATGGCACACAAGACCACCAGCACTGCAGCAGAACCCAGACGACTCAAAAATCGTGACAACGATGAGGTTCTGGCGTGCGAAGACGATGTGCGCCAACGATGATGGACAGTGGAAGTGGAGGATGAGCGCTGACGCCGATCAAGACACTGCAAACGGTGTGCTTTCTTCTTGCCTGACGCATCCAATGTGACTTCGAAGGACACGCGCTCGCCGATGCGAGGGCGCTGGCCATCTTTAGGAAATTCTGAGATGTGAACGAATATCTCCGCACCGCCAGCACTGGGCTTGATAAAGCCAAAGCCGCGGTCATCGTTCCACTTTGCCAGCACGCCATCAAACTGCATGTGACATCTTCTCCTGCGCAGTCTGTTGCAGCCCCTGCCCAATCTCCACCGGCGTCAGCAGCCGGTCTGCAATCAGCTCCCCCGCCTTGACGTGCGCCGTGCCCAGCAGGGCGCGGGGCTGGTCGGCAAACACGGCCACGTGTTCGGCATCGGGCCAGGGGCCGCGGCGGCGCATGCCGCTCAAGAAACGGCCCGCGTCTTCTGTGCCCAGGGTGATGCGGGTGTGGGCGGGCAGCAGGCTTTCGATGGGCAGCAGGCAGGCCAGGCGCTGGGCTTCGTCCATTTGCTCCAGCGCATCGAGCGTGATGCACTGGCTTTGCTCAAATGGCCCGGTGGCGGTGCGGCGCAGGGCGGTGAGGTGGCCGCCGCAGCCCAGGGCCTGGCCAATGTCCTCGCCCAGGGTGCGGATGTAGGTGCCTTTGCTGCAAGTGACTTCAATTTTGATAGCTGTCGCCACGCTCCCATCAAGCGCAAACGCCTGATTTAATGCCAGATTTAATGCATAGATGTGCACCTGCCGCGCCTCGCGCGCCACTTCCACCCCGGCGCGGGCGTATTCGTACAGCGCCTTGCCGTCTTTTTTGAGCGCGCTGTGCATGGGCGGCACCTGGGCGATGGGGCCCAGAAAGCGCTGGCGCACGGCTTGCAGCGTTTCGGGGGTGATGTCGGGCACGGGGCGCTGCGCCAGCACCTGCCCTTCGGCGTCGCCCGTGGTGGTGGTCACGCCCAGTTGCAGCGTGGCGGCATAGGCTTTGTCGGCGTCCAGGTGCCCGGCGCTGAACTTGGTGGCCGCGCCAAAGCACAGGGGCAGCACGCCGGTGGCCAGGGGGTCCAGCGTGCCGGTGTGGCCGGCTTTTTCGGCGCGCAGCAGCCATTTGGCTTTTTGCAGCGCCTGGTTGCTGGACAGGCCCAGCGGTTTGTCGAGCAGCAACACCCCATGCACCGGGCGGCGCTGCACCCGAGGGCGCGTGCCCCCACGCTCCCCTGCTGCGCATGGTCCGCTGCCCCCCAAAGGGGCCTGCGCACCTTGGGATGGCCCGGCGGTGCTCATTTACGCGTCGCTGTCCTTGGACTTCGAGGCCACCGCCTTGGCGATCAGGGCATTCATGTCGGCCGCACGTTCGGTGGTGCGGTCGAAGATGAAGTGCAGCGTGGGCACGGTGTGGATGTGCAGGCGCTTGAACAGGCCGTTGCGCAAATGGCCGGCGGCGTGGTTGAGCGCGTCTTGCGTTTCCTGCGCGTCGCCGGTGAGCAGGCTGAAATACACCTTGGCGTGGGCGTAGTCGGGCGAGACTTCCACCGCGTTGAGCGTGACCAGCCCCACGCGGGGGTCTTTCAGCTCGCGCGCGATCAGCTCCGACAAGTCGCGCTGGATCTGGTCGGCCACGCGATAGCCGCGGTGGGGGACACTGGTTTTTTTGGGCATGGTGCTAGGAGCTGCGGTTCAGATGGGGGCGCTTGGCCCCGTGTGCTCTTCAGTTCGCAGGCAGTTTGAGTTTGGTTTTGTAATCGGTCACCCAAGTGTTCATGCAGGCTTGCACGCAGTCGCTGTCACGCTCGTTGAGTTGCTGCGCTTTCAAATTGCGCTGGCAGCGCAGCATGGCCGCGTGCGGCTGCTGGCCGTGCTGCCCCAGCTCGTCAAATATGGCGCTGCCAGCGGCCGCGCAGGCCGATGGCTGCTGCGGCTGCCGGGACTCGCCAGCGGCGTTTTCTGGCGACGGTGTGGCCGGGGCTTTGCTCTTGCTGGCTGCAGCGCTGGGCGCCTGTTTGAGCTGGGCCTGCTGGCTGCCCGATGCGCAGGGCTGCTGCTGAAAGCTGGTGCGTCCGTCAGCTTGTTTGCACTTGTACAAACCCTGCGCTTGCACTGGAGCAGACAGAAAACTGGCGACCAACAGCAGCACGCCTGCGCAGCCTTGAGCCATCCATGCAGCCCGGCTTGCAGTCATGGAAAGTTTGGAGTCGGCAGTCATAAGACAAAAAAAGAAGCGGATGAAAAAAGCAGCCTGCCGCGCGTGCAGGCTGCCAGGGCTTTTCAAAAGTCCCAGGGAATTACCCGGTCAGGACAGCGTGCGGGCGATTTCCTTGATCTCGAAGATTTCGAGCTGGTCGCCTTCCTTGATGTCGTTGTAGTTCTTGAGCTTGATACCGCACTCAAAGCCTTCTTTGACTTCTTTGACGTCGTCCTTGAGGCGCTTGAGCGATTCCAGCTCGCCGGTGTAGATGACCACGTTGTCGCGCAGCAGGCGGAAGTGGGCGTCGCGCCGCACCACGCCGCTGGTGACGTAAGAGCCAGCCACAGTGCCGATCTTGGAGGCCACGAACACGGTGCGGATTTCGGCCATGCCGATGACTTCTTCCTTCTGCTCGGGCGCCAGCATGCCGGACATGGCGGCTTTGAGCTCATCCACGGCGTCGTAGATGATGTTGTAGTAGCGCACTTCGACGTCGTTGGCCTCGGCCAGCTTGCGCGCGCCAGCGTCGGCGCGGGTGTTGAAGCCGATGACGATGGCCTTGGAGGCGATGGCCAGGTTGATGTCGCTTTCGCTGATGCCACCCACGGCGGCATAGACGACCTGCACCTTGACTTCGTCCGTGCTGAGCTTGAGCAGCGAGGCAGACAGCGCCTCTTGCGAGCCTTGCACGTCGGCCTTGATGATGATGGGCAAGGTCTTGACCTCGCCAGCCGTCATGTCGGCAAACATGTTTTCCAGTTTAGCCGCCTGCTGCTTGGCCAGCTTGGTGTTGCGGAACTTGCCGGCGCGGTAGGTGGCGATTTCGCGGGCGCGGCGCTCATCAGCCAACACCATGAATTCGTCGCCAGCCTGCGGCACGTCGCCCAAGCCCTGGATTTCCACGGGAATGGACGGGCCTGCGGCTTTGACGGGGCGGCCGTTTTCGTCCAGCATGGCGCGCACGCGGCCCGAGGTCTGGCCCGCCAGCACCACGTCGCCCACTTTGAGCGTGCCGGACTGCACCAGCACGGTGGCCACGGGGCCGCGCCCTTTGTCCAGGCGCGCTTCAATGACCAGGCCCTTGGCGGCGGCGTCCACCGGGGCTTTGAGCTCCAGCACCTCGGCTTGCAGCAGCACGTGCTCCAGCAGCTCGTCAACGCCCATGCCGGTTTTGCTGGACACGGGCACGAAAGGCGAGTCACCGCCGAATTCTTCGGGCACGACTTCTTCGCCCACCAGCTCGCCCTTGACCTTGTCAATGTTGGCCTCGGGCTTGTCGGCCTTGGTGATGGCCACGACGATGGGCACCTGCGCGGCCTTGGCGTGCTTGATGGCTTCCTTGGTCTGGGGCATCACGCCGTCGTCGGCGGCCACCACCAAGATGACGATGTCGGTGGCCTGCGCGCCGCGTGCGCGCATGGCCGTGAAGGCCTCGTGGCCGGGCGTGTCCAGGAAAGACACCACGCCGCGCGGCGTTTGCACGTGGTAGGCACCAATGTGCTGGGTAATGCCGCCGGCTTCGCCCGCAGCCACCTTGGAGCGGCGGATGTAGTCCAGCAGCGAGGTCTTGCCGTGATCGACGTGGCCCATGACGGTGACCACGGGCGGGCGCGGCAGCGCCTCGGCAGACTGGGCCTGCACTTCCTCTTCGGTAAAGGCTTCGGGGTCGTCCAGCGCGGCCACCACGGCGGTGTGACCCATTTCCTCGACCACGATCATGGCCGTGTCCTGGTCCAGCGGCTGGTTGATGGTGACCATCTGGCCCATTTTCATCAGGGCTTTGATGACTTCGGACGCCTTGATGGCCATCTTGTGCGCCAGCTCGGCCACGGTGATGGTTTCAGGCACGTGCACTTCCAGCACACGCTGCTCCACCGGCGCGGGGGCAGCGCGCTGCTCGTCGGCGCGGCCGCGTTCGCCACGGCGGCCTTTGGGGCCGCTGCGCCAGTTGTTGCGGCCCACGCCGCCGCTGGCATCGCCCCGGGTGGGAATGCCTTTTTTCTTGGCCGGGTCGCCCGCCCAGCTGGAGGAAAGCTTGGCGGATTTGATTTCCTTTTGTCCGCCCGATGCCGGGGGCTTGGCCGCGCCGCCCGCAGCGGCGGGCTTGTGCAGCGTGCCTTTCTTGGCTTCGTCGGCTTTCTTGTCTTCGGGCTTTTTGGCCACCAGCACCTTGCGCGGGGCGCTCATCATGGCGCGAATGGCTTCGGCCTCGGCCAGGGCCTTGCGGCGGCTGGCCTCTTGCTCGCGGGCGCGGGCGGCTTCGTCTTCGGCGCTGGCAGCAGCGGGCGGCTGCGCAGTCACGGCGGGTGTGGGCGCCGCTTCGGCAGCAGGTGCAGGCGCAGACACCGACGCAGATGGCGCCGGGGCAGATTCGGCGGCGGCAGATGCAGGTGCAGGTTCAGCGCCGGGCTGGGCGGCGGCAGCGGCGCGTTCGGCCGCCTGGCGCTGCTCTTGCTGTTCGCGCTGTCGGCGGCGGGCGGCGGCGTCTTCTTCCTGGCGGCGCAGCAGCTCGGCCTGGCGGCGGGCTTCTTGCTCGCGGCGAGCCTGCTCGGCGGGGCTGAGGATGGACGAAGCTGCCGAAGCGGGTGCGGGGGCAGAAACGGGCGCGGCCACAGGGGCGGCAGGCGCTGGCTCGGGCACAGCGGCCACCACGGGGGCAGGTGCGGCAGGCTCAGGCACGGCCACGGGGGCCGGGGCCGCCACGGGCTCAGGCGCCGGTGCCGGCGCGGGGGGCGGCGGCACGGGTGCGGGCGCTTCGGCCGTCACGGGCTCATCCTCGCGCTTGATGAAGGTGCGCTTTTTGCGCACTTCCACCTGAATGGTGCGTGCCTTTCCGGTGGCATCGGCCTGCTTGATCTCGCTGGTCGAACGCTTGGTCAGCGTGATCTTCTTGCGCGCGGACGTGGCGGTGCCGTGGCTGGTCTGCAGATAGGCCAGCAGTTTTTGCTTGTCACCTTCGGTCAGCGGGTCAGAGGCAGACTTCTGGCCCACGCCAGCGGCCTGCAGCTGCTCAAGCAGGGTGCTGGTGGAACGTTTGAGCTCGTTTGCAAATTCGGCAACGGTAATGGTCGTCATATTCGGTGCTTGCCTCCATGATCCTTACTCTTGATCCACGAACCAGTGCTCGCGCGCCTTCAGGATCAGGGCGCGGGCGTCCTCTTCGGACTGCCCGGTGATATCGGTCAATTCATCAACGGCCAGGTCGGCCAGGTCGTCGCGGCTTTTCACGCCGGCCTCGGCCAGCTTGGCGATCAGCTCGGGGGTCAGACCCTCCAGGTCGCGCAGGTCTTGCGACACGGCGTCCACGCGCTCTTCAAGGGCGATTTCCAGCGTGAGCAAGGCGTCCTTGGCGCGCGCGCGCAGCTCGTTCACGGTGTCTTCGTCAAAGCTTTCGATGTCCAGCATTTCCTGGATGGGCACGTAGGCCACTTCTTCCAGGCTGGTAAAGCCTTCGGCAATCAGGATGTCGGCAATTTCCTCGTCCACGTCCAGCTTTTCCATGAACAGCTGGCGCAGCGCGCCGGTTTCCTCGGCCTGCTTCTGGGCCGATTCCTCGGCGTCCATGATGTTGATCTTCCAGCCCGTGAGCTCGGAGGCCAGGCGCACGTTCTGCCCGCCCCGGCCAATGGCGATGGCCAGGTTTTCCTCGTCCACCACCACGTCCATGGCGTGCTTTTCTTCATCCACCACGATGGAAGAAACGTTGGCCGGCGCCAGGGCACCAATCACGAACTGGGCCGGGTCATCGGACCACAGCACGATGTCCACGCGCTCGCCCGCCAACTCGTTGGTCACGGCGTTCACGCGGGTGCCGCGCACACCCACGCAGGTGCCAATGGGGTCGATGCGCTTGTCGTGGCTGAGCACGGCGATCTTGGCGCGGCTGCCGGGGTCGCGTGCGCAACTCTTGATTTCCAGCAGCCCCTGCTCGATCTCAGGCACTTCCTGACGAAACAGCTCGATCATGAACTCAGGCGCCGCGCGCGACAGCAGGATGGGCGCGCCGCGCAGGGTGAGATCCACCTCCATGATCATGGCGCGCACGCGGTCGCCGTTGCGCAGGTTTTCCTTGGGAATCATTTCGCCGCGGCGCAGGCGACCTTCCACACGGCCGCTTTCCACGATGATGTCGCCCTTGTCCATGCGCTTGACGGTGCCGGTGAAGATTTTCTCGCCCCGGCTCATGAAGTCGTTGAGCAGCATTTCGCGCTCGGCGTCGCGGATTTTCTGCAAGATGACCTGCTTGGCCGCCATGGCGCCGATGCGACCGATAGGCACGGACTCCACCGGCTCTTCGATGTACTCGTCCACTTCGATGTCGGGAATCTGCTCGCGCGCCTCGAACAGCAGGATCTCCTGGTCGGGCAGCTGCAGGCCGGCCTCATCGGGCACCACGTGCCAGCGGCGGAAGGTTTCGTACTCGCCCGTGTCACGGTTGATGACCACGCGCATGTCCACCTCGCCCTCGTACAGCTTCTTGGCAGCCTGGGCCAGCGCCGCCTCGACGGCGCCAAACACCACGTCACGCTCGACGTTTTTCTCGCGCGAAATGGCCTCAACCAGCATCAACAGTTCGCGATTCATGATTCTTATCCGCTCCAATTGCTCATTGCCTCAAGGCAGCGTCAGGCATCTGGCCTTTCGAGGACGCTGCCCCACACACATTCATCCACCCTGGACCTTGCGGCCCTTGAAGTCCACCACCGGCGCCAACCGGGCTGACGCCAGCTCATCCAGCTCGAAGTGCATCACTTGCGCGGGCGGCAGCGGGCGCTTGGCGCTGACGCGCTGCCCCGGCTTGGGCGGCGCTGGCTCGTCACGCCAGACGATTTGCCAGCCCTGCCCGTCCTCGGCCCGGTGCAGCACGCCCCGGAACTTCTTGCGGTTGGCACTGACCTGCCCGGCGGCAGCGGCGCCAATGGGCGCCTTGAGCACCAGATCCACCAGCTCGCCCTCAAAGCGCTCGAAATCCAGCGCATGGCGCAGCAGGCGATCAATGCCGGGCGAAGACACTTCCAGGCGGTTGTAATCCACCCCTTCGACTTCCAGCGTGTACTGCAATTGCCGCGTAACGCGCTCGCAGTCCTCCACCGTCACACGCCGCTCGTGCGGCTCGCCCGGCGCCCAGGGAAAGTCAATGGTCACGCGCAGCAGCCCGCCTGCGGAGCGCTCCAGCTCCACCAGGTCAAAGCCCAGTCCACGCACGGTGTCTTCGATCGTCTGCTGCAATGCCACGTTGGGGTGTTGATCCTCAAAATGCACTGCCAGCTGCATTTCGCACATGCAAGCTGGCGCGCAAAAAAAATGGGCGGTTGCAAGGCCGCCCACTTGGTCGTCAATCAGCGCGCATTTTAGCATGACCGTCCCTCGCAGGACAAGCCTGGCATCGTGTCTGTCACGGCTTTGGCTATGCTGACAACCCATGCCCGCCCCACGCCACGCCAGCTCCCACGCGCCCGCACCCGAAGGCTTTTGGGGCGTGCTGATGATCTTTCTTCACTTGGGGCTGACCGCCTTTGGCGGGCCAGTGGCACACCTGGGCCACTTCCGCCAGGCGTTTGTGGTTCGCCGGCAGTGGCTGAGCGAGGCAGCCTATGCCGATCTGGTGGCGCTGTGCCAGTTTTTGCCCGGCCCGGCCAGCAGCCAGGTAGGCATGGCGCTGGGACTTCAACGCGCAGGCTATGCCGGCGCCGCCGCAGCTTGGATCGGCTTCACCTTGCCTTCCGCACTGGTGCTTGTGCTGCTGGCACTGGGCATGACACGTCTGGATACCAGCCATCCGGCCATGCAAGGCATCTGGCATGGACTGGCCGTGGCCGCGACAGCCGTGGTGGCACAAGCTGTCTGGGGCATGGCGCGAACCCTCACGCCCGATACGCCGCGCCGCGCCATAGCCCTGCTGACCGCTGGCGCCGCCTTGTGCTGGCCTGGTCCGTGGGTACAGATCGTGCTAATCACGCTGGCGGGGGCCGTGGGCGCAGCAGGCTTGTCCAGCAAAAGCTTGCCTTCCGCAGCACCCGAGTCGCAAACCCCTCAGCCGCATGCACTGGGTCTGGCCAGCTTCTGGCTGCTGCTGTTTGCCGCCTTGCTGCTCGGCCTTCCACTGCTGGCCAGCGTCTTAGCCCCGGATGGCGCCGTGGCGTTGGTGGATGTCTTCTATCGCGCGGGGGCATTGGTGTTTGGCGGCGGGCATGTGGTGCTGCCGCTGTTGCAGGCCGAAGTTGTGCCGACAGGCTGGGTGAGTCAGGAGCAGTTTCTGGCCGGCTATGGCGCGGCGCAGGCAATGCCAGGGCCGCTGTTCAGCTTTGCTGCGTTCCTGGGTGCGGCGCGCGTGCCCTCACCCACTGGCTGGGTAGGCGGCGGACTTGCACTGCTGGCCATCTTTGCCCCTGCCTTCTTGCTGGTGGCCGGGGTATTGCCCTACTGGGCGCGCCTGCGCCAGCACCGCCGCGCACGGCACATACTGGCCGCTGTGAACGCGGCCGTGGTAGGTCTGCTGCTGGCCGCACTCGTTGACCCGATAGGCACCCATGGATTACGCAGCGTGCCAGACGCTCTGCTGGCCGCCACCGCTTTGCTGGCCCTGACCAGGCTGACGCTGCCGCCCTGGGCGGTGGTGCTGGCCTGCGGGGCAGCAGGCGCTGCCATGGCACTTGCATAAAACGGCTCGCCAATGCACACAGGGCATCCACCTTATCGACTCTCGCACCGTCAGAATACTATTTATTTCATAGCTTCACCCGCGCATCAACAAAGCGCGAAAAGCCTGTGCAAGCCATAATTCGCACCGACCTGCCGCCAGACTGGCTGCACCTACAATGTTTTTTCACCATGGCTGTCAAACACGACATCTGCATTCGCGGCGCTGGCATCGTGGGCCGCACGCTGGCGCTGCTGCTGGCGCGTGAGCGCCTGCGCGTAGCGCTGGTGGCGCCTCCTGCCAGCGCCGTACCTGCCCCTTCCGATGTGCGGGCCTATGCCCTCAGCCCTGCCTCGCGTCAGTTGCTCGAAAGTCTGCGCTGCTGGCCCGAGCCGCACCAGGCCACCGCCGTGCTGGCCATGCAGGTGCATGGAGATGCGCAAGGCGTCACGCATTTCAGCGCACAGACGCAAGACGTGCCTGCGCTGAACTGGATTGTGGACGTGCCCGCGCTCGAACAACGCCTGGCCGATGCCTGCCAGTACCAAGGCAGCATCGACACCGTGCCCGCACCCGTGCCCGCCTGGCTGACCGTGGTATGCGAAGGTCGTGCCAGCCGCACACGGGCCGAACTGGGCGTGGACTTTCACGCCGTGCGTTACCCGCAAGATGCCATCGCCACACGCCTGACCTGCGAGCGCCCGCACGGGCAAACCGCGCGTCAGTGGTTCATGGCCGAAGGTGACATCCTGGCATTGCTGCCACTGGGCGGCGACCAGGGACGCGAAGTGGCCGTGGTCTGGTCGGTCGGCACCGACCGACTCGCGCCGCTGATGGAGCTGCCAGACACCGACTTTGCCGCGCGCCTGCACACGATCAGCGGCGGCGTCCTGGGCGCCCTGCACGTCAGCGCGCCTCGTGCCAGCTGGCCACTGCTGCTGGCGCATGCTGCGCGCTGGACTGGCCCCATGCCAGGCCGCCCGGGTGAAAGCTTTGCTCTGGCGGGCGACGCGGCCCATGCCATGCACCCCCTGGCCGGCCAGGGGCTGAACGTGGGACTGGGTGACGTGGCCGAGTTGGCCCGCGTGCTGGCTGCGCGCGAATACTGGCGCACCCCGGCCGATCTGAAGCTGCTGCGCCGCTACGAGCGCGCACGCCAAGGCGCGTGGCTGCGCATGCGCCTGGCCACCGACGGGCTGCAACAGCTTTTTGGCCGCCGCGAAGCCGCTGCCGTGGCCCTGCGCAACTGGGGCATGCGTGCTTTCGACGTCAGTGGCCCGTTCAAAAACCACATCGCCCGCCTGGCCATGGAAAGCGGCTGAGCGTCATCCGCCCCATTGCCGCCGTTGCTTGACATTTTTTGCACCTCCTTTAACGCCCTATGACACTGCACCCTGCCCTTCGCGCCAGCCTGGCCGTCTTTGCCCTGGCCCTGCCGCTGGCCGCTGCCGCCCAGGAGGCGGCCATCCGCAAAAACCTGGCCGAGCGCGTGCCCGGCCTCAGCCAAATCGACGAGGTACGCCCAACACCCATGAGCGGCCTGTACGAAGTGCGCGTGGGCACGGACATCATCTACACCGACGCCGAGGGCAACTTCCTGCTGCAAGGCAGCCTGCTGGACACGCGCGCGCGCAAGAACCTGACGGAAGAACGCATTGAAAAGCTCACCGCCATCCAGTTTGGCGAGTTGAACCTCAAACACGCCTTCCGCACCGTGCGTGGCAACGGCAAGCGCAAGCTGGCCGTGTTCGAGGATCCCAACTGTGGCTACTGCAAGCGCTTCGAGAAAGACTTGCAGCAGATCGACAACGTAACCGTTTACTACTTCCTGATCCCCATCCTGGGTGAAGACTCGGCGGAAAAATCCCGCCAGATCTGGTGCGCTAAGGATCGCAACAAGGCCTGGCTCGACTGGATGCTGCGCGATGTCACCCCCAAAGGCAGCCCCAGTTGCAACACCGACGCACTGACCGCCAACATGGACTTTGCGCGCAAATACCGCATCACCGGCACCCCCACCGTGGTCTTTGCCGACGGCACGCGCGTGCCGGGCGCCATCAACGCGCAGCAGATCGAACAGTTCCTCTCGCGCTAGCCTCCAAACGCCACAGCGCCTGCTGCTGGTCACGCCCATGCGCCGCCCGCTCCCGCCAGACAACACCGCCCAGGCTCTGCTGGCCTCGACCAGCACACCGCGCTGGCGGCTCATCTACGTGCTGATCTACCTGGCCCTGGGGCTGTTTGCTCTGCTCGCACTGCTCACATGGACACCTCACCCCGGCATGCAGGCGCTGGTTTTGCAGGCGCTCACCGGCTACGCCGCCCTGCTGGTTAGCTTCACCGGAGGACTGCACTGGGGCGTGGGCCTGCGCTATCTGGCCACCACCTCGCGCGTGCCCGCCTTTCACTTCGTCTGGGGGCCACTGCCTGCGCTCCTGGCCTGGGGTGCCATGCTGCTGCCTGCACACTTGGGCCTGCTGCTCATGGCCGCCGTGTACGCCCTGGCTCATTTGGTGGATGTGCGCGTCTGGCCCGGCAGCGGCCTGGCCCCTTGGGTGCCGCTGCGCCAGCAGTTCACCGTGGGCGCCATGGCCTGCTGCGTGCTGGGCGCGGTGGCCACCCCCTGGTAAAGCACCGGCCCTCACCCATGCCTGCCAAGCCTTTGCCCATGCCTTCTGCTGCTTCCTCTTCCCGCCGTGTCAGCAGCCCGCCGCTGCACTACACCGTCAGCGTCGCCAGCCTGGGCGGCCACCGCTGGGCCGTGCAACTGCGCATCGCCCGCCCGGCGGCTTGCCAGCGCGTGTCCTTGCCTGTGTGGATACCGGGCAGTTACCTCGTGCGTGAATTCGCCCGCCACCTCAACGGCCTGAACGCCCGCCAGGGCCGCACGGCCCGCGCCTTGCAGCAAGTGGACAAATGCACCTGGGACATCCACTGTGACCCCGCGCAGCCCCTGGTGCTGCACTACGAGGTCTATGCCTTCGACGCTTCCGTGCGCACCGCCTGGCTGGATGCGCAGCGCGGCTTTTTCAACGGCACCAGCCTGCTGCTGCGCGTGCATGGGCAGGAAGACAGCCGCCACACCCTCAGCCTGCCCCCGCCCAGCCACGCTCCCGACTGGCAGTTGGCTACCGCCATGACCGCCGTGCGCACCGATGAACGCGGCTTTGGCCTGTACACCGCCAGCAGCTATGAGGAACTGGTGGATCACCCCGTGGAAATGGGTGCCTTCTGGAGCGGCAGCTTCACCGCCTGCGGCGTGCCTCACCGCTTCGTGGTGGCGGGTGCGCCACCTTCTTTTGATGGCGAACGCCTGCTGCGCGATACGCAGCGCATCTGCGAAGCCGCCATCCGCTTCTGGCACGGCGCCGAACCGCCTCCGCACCGCCACTACGTGTTCATGCTCAACGCCGTGCACGACGGCTATGGCGGGCTGGAGCACCGCGCCAGCACCGCCCTCATCTGCACCCGCACCGACCTGCCCCGCCTGGGCGCCCCTGCGGATGCCGCCAGCGTGGGCGAGGGCTATCTCACTCTGCTGGGCCTCATCAGCCACGAATACTTCCACACATGGAACGTCAAGCGCCTCAAGCCTGCCGAATTCGCCTCTATCGACTGGCAGCGCGAAAACCACACCCGCCTGCTGTGGTTCTTCGAAGGCTTCACCAGCTATTACGACGACCTGCTGCTGCGCCGCGCCGGCCTGATCGACGACAACACCTATCTGAAACTGCTGTGCAAAAGCATCAACCAGGTGCAGCAGGCTCCGGGGCGCCATGCCCAGTCGGTGGCGCAGGCCAGCTTTGACGCCTGGGTGCGTTACTACCGCCCTGACGAAAACACGCCCAACAGCACCATCAGCTACTACAGCAAAGGCGCGCTGGTCGCCCTGTGCCTGGACCTGAGCCTGCGCCAGCAAGGCGCAGGCTCACTGGACGACACCATGCGCACGCTATGGCAGCGCTGCCAGGGCGGCCCCCTTACCGAAGAAGACATCGCCCAGGCCTTGCACACGCAGGCGGGCCGATCCTTTGCACGCGAGTTGGCCGACTGGGTGCACGGCACCAGCGAGTTACCCCTTGAGCGCCTGCTCACCGCCCAGGGCGTGCGCGTGCGCCACGAGCCCTCGCAACTGGCCCAGACCCTTGGCCTGCGCGTCAACGACAGCGGCGGCGCCATCGTCCTCAAAACCGTGCTGGCCGGCAGCCCGGCCGAGCAAGCCGGCATGGCCGCGGGCGATGAATGGCTGGGTCTGGAAGTGCCCCCGCCGCGCCGCCGAGGCCCGCAACGCACCGCCAGCGAGTCCAGCGCCTGGCGCCTGAGCAAGCTGGACGATGTGCCGCTGTACGCAGGCAACGCACGCGCCGTCACGGCCCTCATCGCGCGCGACAAGCGCCTGCTTCGCCTGCCGCTTGCCCTGCCCGCCACCAGCGCCACCACCTGGCAGCTGCAAGCCGCCGAGCCTGCACAGGCTGGCCCATGGCCGGGGCGCTGACCCCCGCCCGCCCCGGCGGGCGGGCCCTGGCCGTCGCCCTGGGCCTGGCCCTGCTGGCCCATGCCCTGGCCCTTGGCCTGCTGGGCCGCCTGCTGCGCCCGCCCAGCCTGCTCAGCGACGTGGCCACCCCCTTCTACACCCGCACCCTCATGCCCGAGGCGCCCGCCCCCCTCGCCGCCCTGGCCACCTCCGCCGTCACCACGGCCCCGGCCCGCCCCACCGCCGTGCTGCGCCCCGCCGACGCCCTGGACACGCCCCAGCCCACCCCGCCCAGCCCGCCTGCCAGCACCCCTGAGGCAGTCCCTGAACCTGCGCCTGAACCCAGCCCGCCCCGCCCAGCAGACGCGCCAGACACAGCAGACAGCCCCGCCACGCCACCCGCACCCAGCCCTCCTGCCCCATCCGGCCCTGACGACACCATGCCCGTGTCCGCACCCGAGCCATCACCTGAGCTGGCACTGGAGCCCGCGCCCGAGCCTGCCACGCCCACTTCTGCCACTGCCCTGCCCGAACCCGCCCAGACCAGCGCCGATACCGCACATCCCCCTGCGCCTGACACCCCAGCCTCCCTGCCCAGCCCGCCTGCCTCCACCGCCTCGGCCACCTCGGTCGCCGCAGCAGAAGCCCTCCCTGCCGACGACACCCCCGCCGAAGCCGCCCAGGCACCCGCCAGCGCCGCCGCTTCTGCGGCCAGCCCCGCCTTCCTTGCCACCTGGCCCACCGACACCCGCCTGCGCTACCGCCTGGGCGGCTACTACCGGGGCGAGCTGCACGGCGATGCCCAGGTACTCTGGCAGCGCCAGGGCACGCGCTACCAGGCCACGGTGCAGCTGGACGTAGGCATCCTGCTCAGCTCGCGCTTTACCAGCCAGGGCGACATCACCCCCCAGGGCCTGCGTCCCGAGGTCTATGAAGAACAAATACGCCAGCGCCGCCGCGGCGTGCGCATGAGCGAAGACGTGCGCCTGAACAACGGCCAGCGCCTGCCCCGCCCCGCCGCCGAACTGCAAGACGCCGCCAGCCAGTTCGTCGAGCTGGCCCACCGCTTTGCCACCGGCCGCGCGCCCCTGACACCCGGCAGCCGCATCGACTTCTGGCTCGCCCGCCCCAACGGCGTGGACGAGTGGACTTACGACGTCATCGGTGAGGAAACACTGCACCTGCCCCGGCTCGGCCCGGTGCAGGCCTTTCACCTCAAGCCCCGCCCCCTGTCCAAGCCCAGCGGCAGCATCAGCGCCGAAATCTGGTTTGCCCCCAGCCTGCAATACCTGCCCGTGCGCATCCGCCTCACCCAAGGTGCCGACACCCACATGGATCTGCTGGTCGAAACCGTCGAGCAGCAATAATGCTATTCTTTAGATAGCTAAAAACCCTTATTGAAAGCGCGCAAATGGCCTTTTTTATGCATAAGACCAGAGCCGCCTCACCCCGGACGGTTGCGCATCCAGTCGGCGGTCTGGAAAAAGCTCTGATTCAGCCGCTCGCGCAGCGCCGCATCCACCCCTGTTTCGCGCATCGCCTGGTCCATGCAGGCCAGCCACTCATCACGCTCACGCACGCCAATCGCAAACGGCAAATGCCGCGCACGCAAACGCGGATGACCAAAACGCTCTACATAGTGGTTTGGCCCGCCCAGCCAGCCGCACAAGAACCAAAACAGCTTGCGCCGCGCCTGCTCCAGTGAAGAGCCATGCGTGGCCCGCACTGCCGCGTAAGCCGGCTCCAGCTCCATCAGGTCGTAAAAACGCTCCACCAGCGCCTGCACACCAGGCTCGCCCCCGATCCACTCAAACGGCGTCACCGGTGCCTGCCCGCTCATGCACGAGCTCCCCACGCGTTGGGCCAAGCCGCCCGAACCGGCAAAAACAGAGTATCCAAAAAAGCCATTTGCGCTTGATAAATAAAGGTTTTTAGCTATGTTTAATATAGCTAAATCACCTACCTCATCAGGGCTTCCTGCTCCCCAGCACCAGCAGCAGCACCCCCACCGCAATCGCCCCGCCGCTGGCCCACAGAGGAATGTTCACGTTTTTCCTCTCCTCCACTTTCAACTCCAGCGGACCGATCTTGGCTGCCGTCGTGTCCTTGGTAAAGCTGAAGCCGCCCGTGAACACCCCGGCCAAGCCCGCCAGAACAAACACGATGCCGATGATGCCAATGGGTTTCATGCCACACCTTCCCCGTCAAAAAGTCAAAAGAAACAGAGCGGGGCATGATAGCCTTGGCCGCCATGTTTGCCCCCAGCCAAGCCGACGTTCGCCGCTTTTTCTGCCAAGCCTGGGCCAAGCACCAGGCAGGCCAGCCCATGCAAGCCATCGAAACGCTGGCCGCCGGCTGGGTAGCCGAGCACCCTGAATGGCACGCCGATCTGGCCGACGCCGAAGCCGCCATCACACGCGACTTTGGCCAAGGTGCCACCGGCGCCAACCCCTTCTTGCTCCTGTCCATGCACCTGTCCATCAGCGAACAGTGCAGCATCGACCAGCCGCGCGGCATCCGCCAGGCGGTCGAGCTTCTGGCCCGCCGCCGGGGCGACTTGCACGCCGCGCACCACGACGTCATGGAATGCCTGGGCCAGATGCTGGCCGACGCCCAGGCCAGCGGCCGCCCGCCCGATGGCGCCGCCTACCTGGCCTGCGTGCAGCGCCGCGCCACGAGCGACACCCTTTAGGAAAATACCGCCAGGTGCGCTGGCAACAATCATTCGCATTACGAAAGTCCCCAGTTTTGGCGAATGCAAAGGCATTTTCTAGAATGCGCACACTTTCACAGCCCCCTTTAGGAGAAAAGCCCATGCAAGGCGACCCACAAGCCATCGGCTTTCTGCAAGCCCAGCTCAAAAATGAATTGACAGCCATCAACCAGTATTTTCTGCACTACCGCATGCTGAAAAACTGGGGGCTGGACAAGCTCGCCAAGAAAGAATACGAGGAATCCATTGGCGAGATGAAACACGCCGACAAGCTGATGGACCGCCTGTTCATGCTGGACGCCCTGCCCAACCTGCAAGACCTGGGCAAGCTGCTGATTGGCGAGACGGTGCCTGAAATCCTGGCCTGCGACCTGAAAATGGAGCAAGGCGCACAAGCCACGCTCAAAGACGGCATCGAGCACTGTGAAAAAGTACGCGACTACGTTTCACGCGACTTGCTCCAGCACATTCTGGACGACACTGAAGAGCACATTGATTTTTTAGAAACCCAGATCGCCCTCGTCGACAAAGTGGGCCTGCAAAACTATCTGCAAAGCCAGATGGGCGACGCAGACTGACAAGCCACGCCCTTTTCGCCTCTTCGCCAGAGCCTTTCGCTGCGAATGCTCCGGCCCGGAAAAAAAGGGCGCCTGGGTTATCCAGGCGCCCTTTTCTGTTTGCGCTTGTCGCGCGTGATGTGCGCGGCCTTCGGCTACCCAGCCTCCGTGGGCGCTGGCCCCATCCAGCCCATCACAGCGTGCGCCCCAGCGGGGCCATGCCGATCCAGGCCGCATGGGCCCAGAAAGCGAACAGCGCCCATGCAGCCACGCCCGCTGCGGCACTGATAAGTGTGCCTGCCAGCGTGCCCGCCGGGTAGGTGCTGGCATGCACGCGGTCGCGCTGGTATGCCACGGCCAAGTCCAGCACGGCCCATAGCAGGAAAGCACCAAACAGCACCGCATCGGCCAGCTTGGCCGTGGCCAGCAAATGGCCCAGCGCCCACAGCACCACCGCCAGCAGCATGGGGTGATGCAAGCGCGCTTTGAAATGGTTGCGCGGCACATAGGCTGCGGCCAGCAGCACAAAAGCCAGCAGCGTCAACAGCGCGTTCATGTGCTTGAGCGCCACCGGCGGCGACCACAGCCACACCGGCTGCTGCCGCGCCAGCCCATAGCCATGAACGATCAGCGCAAACCCCGCCAGCGCCAGCAGCGAATACACGAGCTTGTACGGCTTTTCCCCCCAGCGCGACAGCGCGCGCGTGCGCCAGCCTTCAGCAAAAATACGCACCGAATGGGTGCCCAGAAACAGCGCGAGGCCGAAAATCATCAGGGTCATGGCGTGGGATTCTTCGTGGGGAGGTTCTGATGCGAAGCCGCTCTACCAATCGTACCGCCCATACCGCCCGCCCCGCAGGCGCCCCATCAGCGCGAAATCGGCGCGAAATCAGCGAGAAGTGCGCCCTACCCCCGCGTCCACGGTGCCATACACCGTCACGCCAGACGCGCCGCTGCCCGTGTGCGCACCCCCCGCCGAAGGCGGCGTGGCGCTGCAAGCGCCCAGCGCAAACACCACCAGTGCCAGCGCCCCAGCGCGGGCCAGCCAGGATTGAAAAAACCTTTGCATGGAAAAAGGCTCCCGTTGCCAAAAAGGCAGGCAGTATGCGTCGCCTCAGCCCAGGGCATGCATGCAAACGTAAACAGGCCAGCCAGGTGTGCACCAACACTCCGCCGCATCCGGCCTCAGCCCGCGCACGGCAGGCGCCAAAAGGCCAGCGCCCCGGCCAGCAGCATGGCGCTCATGGTCAGCAGCGCAGCGGCAAAGGGCTCGATCTGCCAGCGCGGCGCCAGGCTGGCGGCCAGGCCGCTGGCCCACTGCATCAGCGCAATGCCCAAAAACATGGCCATGGTGAACAGCGACAGCGCCCGCCCGCGCATGTGGGCCGGGTAGGCATCGCGCACGTAGCCGTATTGCAGCACGCCATAGCCCGACAGCAGGCCGTAGACCACGGCCAGCAGCACGTCCACCCAGGCCAGATACGCCAGCCCCATCACCACCAGCAGCAGCGCCGCCGCCAGCGCAAAGCCCAGCAGCCAGCGCACGCGCCGCGTGCCGCCGGGGTCCAGCCGGCCAAACAGCGCCGGGCTGACCATGCTGCCCAGCGTCATGGCCAGGGCCACATGGCCGCCTTGCACCAGGCTGAAGCCGTGGCGCTCGATCAGCAGCGGCCCCAGCCACAGCCCGCGCAGGGTAATGAAGCTCGCATACGCCACCGCCGCGTAGGCCACCAGCCCCAGCGTGTGCGGTAGCGTGAACAAGCCCAGCAACTCGCGCGCGGCTTGCAGCGGCGCCGGGCGTGGCACAGCGTCGGCGGCGGCGGGCGCGGGCTCGCGCACCAGCAGCGCCATGGCGCACCAGGCCGCCAGGGCCAGCGCGCACAGCACGCCAAAGCCCCAGCGCCAGGACGACAGCTCGATCAGCCAGGCCAGGGGCGAAGCGGTCATCAGCACGCCCACGCCGCTCAGGCTCATCACCAGCCCCGACACGGCCGTGAAGCGGTGCGCCGGAAAGTGCCGCCCGATGAACACCGTGCACACCAGAAAAGCCGGCGCGCAGCCCGTGCCCATCAGCGCCTGCCCCAGCAGCAGCACCGGGTAACTGGGCGCCAGCGCCGACAGCAGCGCCCCCAGCACCGCCATGGGAAACGCCGCCAGGATGGTGCGGCGCACACCAAACACGTCGATGCACACGCCCATGAGCAGCTGCATGAGCCCGAAGCTGAAATGAAAAGTGGCTGCCCACAGCCCCAGCTGCTGCGGCGACAAGGCCAATGCCTGCGCCAGCGGCGGGCCCATGATGGCGGCAATGGTGCGAAACGCCTGGCTGAGCGTGAAGCCGCAAGCCAGCGCCAGCAGCATGACCCAGGCCAGCCGCGCGGGCAAGGCGCTATCGGCAAAAGCAGCAGAAGAGGCAGAGGTGGCAGCGGTCACACAAAAGGCAAGGGCAAGAAGACGTGGTTACAGCCCGGGCGCCAGGCGCGTTTGGCGGCGTTTAAAACAACGCTCAGCGCCGCTTTAAGCGCCCCCTCCCAGGGCTTCGGCGCATCAGTGCTGGTGCCCATGCACGCCATGCACGTGGCCGTGGGCGATTTCCTCGGCCGTGGCCGGGCGCACGGCCTTGACGGTGGCGGCAAAGCGGATGGCGCGGCCTGCCAGGGGTGCGTTGCCATCCAGATGCACCACGGACCCTTTGATCTTGACCGCGCGGCACAGCACCGGCGCGCTCGATGGGCCCGGGCCTTGCAGCTGGCCGCCCACTTTCACGCCGGGGGGAAAGTCGGCCTTGGCCATGGTGGTGACCAGCGCCGCGTCGTGCTCGCCAAAGGCGTCGGCGGGCTCCAGCGCCACGTTCACCGCATGGCCCACGCCCTGGCCTTCCAGCGCGGCCTCGACCTTGAGAAACAGGTTCTGGTGCCCGCCATGCAGGTAGGCGGTGGTGCCGCTGTCCAGCAGCTGGCCGGTGCGGGCGTCAAGGATTTTGTAGACCAGGGTGACGGCGGTGTTGGCGGTGATGTGCATCGAAAAGGCTTTCCAGGAAAAAACAAAAGTGAACAGACCCTAGCTGGCATCGGGCAGCAGGCCGCGCGCGCGCAGCAGCGGCAGCGCCTCGGCCGTGGCCGCGCGGCCTGCGTCAATGGCTTCGCTGGCGTGGTGAAAGTCCAGCAGGCCCAGGTGCGCCAGGCGCGGGGCAATCAGGGCCTCGGGCGGCTCGCCCGCCATGCGGCTGCGGGTGATGCGCACCTGCATCACGTTGATGCTGCTGGCCAGCACGTGCAGCACCGAAGGCAGCGGCGGAGCGGGGGCCGGTGCGGCTTGGGCGGCATCTGCGGCGGTATTTGCAGCGGTATCTGTGGCGGCATCTTCGGCCGCGCCCGGCGGCGCACCGGCTGGCCGCAGCGTGCCCCATGCACCTAGTTGCGCCTTCAGTCCGCTGACCCAGTCGGTGCGCGGCGCTGGCGGGGTGGGGGCTGCGCGCAAATGGCGGCCCATGAGGTCGCTGTTCAAGTCCACGGCAATCACGGCATCGGCCCCCAGCGCGCGTGCCAGTGACACGGGCACGGGGTTGACCAGCCCGCCATCGGCCAGCAGCCGCTGGCTGTGGCCGCTGCCTTGCCACACCGGCGCAAACAGCCCCGGCAGCGCGCAAGAGGCGCGCACCACCTCGGCCACCGAGCCTTCGCGCAGCCACACCTCATCGCCCGTGTGCAAGTCCGTGGCCACGGCGGCAAAGGCCAGGGGCAGCTGCTCAAGCGGGCGGTCGTCAACGTGCGTGCGCATGAAGTCCACCAGCTTCTCGCCCTTGAGCATGCCGCCGCTCAAGCCAAAGTCCATGAAGGCCCACACGGCGCGCGCGCTCAGCGAGCGCACCCATTGCTCAAACCGGTCCAGCTCGCCCGCCGCATAGGCCGCGCCCACCAGCGCGCCAATGGACGTGCCCGCCACCACCTGCGGCTGCACCCCGGCGTCCAGCAGCGCGCGCAGCACGCCAATGTGCGCCCAGCCGCGCGCCGAGCCGCTGCCCAGCGCCAAACCGATGCGGGGAACACGTGTTTTCATGCGGATGCCGGCCAGAACGGGATCAGACGCACGCCGCAGGCCCATGCACGGCTGGCGGCATCGGCACGATCGGTCAGAAACAGGGCAGGCATGGCTGTCGGCGGCAAAGGCCCGTATGTTATGGCCTTCTCACAGGGGCTGATGCTGGCTGGCCTGGCCGCCAGCCCGTGGCAAGCCCCCTTCAAGGGCATGAACCAAAATGGCCATTTGCGCGCCATTGACAAGGGTTCTTAGCTATACAAAACATAGCTAACCATTTTCAACGGCTCAGCCACCCCCACGCCATCAGCGCCCCAATCATCACCGGCTGGTGCAGCATGTAGTAAAGCAGCGAATGCCGTCCCAGCACCGCCAGTGCACGGCCCGGCGCGCCCAGTGTGCCTGCCAGCGCCTGCGGCGCGCGTGCAGCCAGCCACTGCGCCGCGCCCACGCCCAGCCACATCACGCCCAGCCAGGGCAGCAGGGGCACATAGTCTTCGGTTGGCGGCTTGTGCGTGACCACGCCCAGCCCGTTCAGCCAACGCCCGTTCAGCGCATCGGCCAGGGCGCTGCCGCGCGCGCCTTGCAGCCAGGCGCTGCCCAGCGGCCCGGCGGCGATCAGCAGCGCGCCCAGCCCCCAGGGCCGCGCCCCGCGCAGCCAGCCGCGCAGCAGCGCCACGCGGGTGATGAGCAGCATGACCGCCATGCCGTGCAACACGCCAAAGCTGATCCAGCTTTGGGGAAACATCCACCACGAACCCAGCGACACCAGCAGCGCACAGGCGGCGATCTGACCCCAGCGCCGCCAAAAGCGCGGCCAGCCCTGCCCCTGGGCCACGGCCAGCGCCTGCCCCGCACCCGCGCACAGCAGAAACAGGCTGACGATGGCGGTGCGCTGCCAGGTCCACAGCGGGTCGGCGTAGAAGTTCTGCCGGATGTGGCCAAAGTGGTTCAGGTCAAAGCAGAAGTGATAAACCGTCATCCACACCATCGCCAGCCCGCGCAGGGCGTCCAGGCGGTCGTGGCGCACGGGGCCAGGGGGGCGGGCAGCAAAGTTTGGGCTTGGCACGGCGCCGATGGTAGCGGCGCGGCCCAGGCACAGCAGGCCGCAAACGGGCCATGCCCCCACCCGATAATCCGCCCCATGCCCCTGCCCCACCATCTGGAACTGCTCAGCCCCGCGCGCGATGCGGCCATTGGCATCGAAGCCATCAACCACGGCGCCGATGCCGTGTACATCGGCGGCCCCGGCTTTGGCGCGCGCGCCGGCGCGGGCAATGCCGTGGCCGACATCGAGCGCCTGTGCCGCCACGCGCACCGCTACAACGCGCGCATCTTCATCACCCTCAACACCATCTTGCGCGACGACGAGCTGGAAGACGCCCGCCGCATGGCCTGGCAGGTGTACGAGGCCGGGGCCGACGCCCTCATCGTGCAGGACATGGGCCTGCTCATGCTGGACTTGCCCCCCATCCAGCTGCACGCCAGCACGCAGTGCGACATCCGCACGCCTGAAAAAGCCCGCTTTCTGCAAGACGCGGGCTTCAGCCAGATCGTGCTGGCGCGCGAGCTGGACTTGCCGCAAATCGCCGCCGTGCGCGACGCGCTGGACCCGGCGCGGCCCTGCGCCATCGAGTTTTTCATTCACGGCGCGCTGTGCGTGGCCTACAGCGGCCAGTGCTACATCAGCCACGCCCACACCGGCCGCAGCGCCAACCGGGGCGATTGCAGCCAGGCCTGCCGCCTGCCCTATCAGGTGCTGGACGCGCAAGGCCGCTTTGTGGCGCACGACGCGCACGTGCTCAGCATGAAGGACAACAACCAGTCCCTCAACCTCGGCCCCCTGATCGACGCCGGTGTGCGCAGCTTCAAGATCGAAGGCCGCTACAAGGACATGGGCTACGTCAAGAACATCACCGCCCACTACCGCCGCCTGCTCGATGAACAACTGGCGCAGCGCCCCGCGCTGGCCCGCGCCTCATCGGGCAGCTGCACCTACAGCTTCACGCCCGATCCGCTGCAAAACTTCAACCGCGAATTCACCGACTACTTCGTCAACGGCCGCCAGCCCGACATTGGCGCGTTCGACACACCCAAAAACCCCGGCCAGCCCATCGGCTTCGTCACCCGCACCGGGGCCGACCATTTCGATCTGCAACTGGACGAGCCCACCCTCACCCTGGCCAACGGCGACGGCCTGTGCTACTGGGACGCGCAAAAAGAACTCGTCGGCGCCCAGACCAACCGTGTAGAAAGCCTGGGCGGCGGCGCCTGGCGCATCCACCCCAAAGACCCCATGGCCCGCCTGCACGACTTGCGCAAAGGCACCGTCATCCACCGCAACCGCAGCATGGACTGGGTGCGCACGCTGGAGAAAAAATCCGCCGACCGCCGCATCGGCCTGTGGTTGGCCCTGACCGAAACGCCTGACGGCCTGTGCCTGAGCGCCACCGACGAAGACGGCCACAGCGCCAGCGCCCACACCGCCCAGCCCCACCAGCCGCCGCAAGACCCCGCCCAGGCCAGCGCCAAGCTGCGCGAAGCCCTGGCCCAGCTGGGCGAAACCGAATTCACCCCGCTGGACATCCACCTGGACCTGCCCCGCCCCTGGTTCGTGCCCGCCAGCGTGACCAAGCAACTGCGGCGCGATGCCATCGCGGCCCTGCAAGCCGCCCGCGCGGCCGCCTGGCAGCGCCTGCCCCGCGCCAGCGCCGTACAGCCGCCCACACCCTACCCCGACGACAGTCTGAGCTACCTGGCCAACGTCTTCAACCACGCCGCGCGCGACTTTTACGCCCGCCACGGCGTGAAGGTGATAGCCGCCGCCTACGAAAGCCAGCAGGAAGAAGGCGAAGTCAGCCTGATGATCACCAAGCACTGCGTGCGCTACAGCCTGAGCCTGTGCCCCAAGCAGGCCAAGGGTGTCATCGGCGTCAAGGGCACCATCCGCGCCGAGCCGCTGCAACTGATCAACGGCAAAGAAAAACTCACCCTGCGCTTTGACTGCAAGCCCTGCGAAATGCACGTGGTCGGCAAAATCAAGCGCAGCGTGCTGCAACACGGCGCGCGCGAGGCCACCGAACACGCCCTGCGCTTTTACCGCCAGCAGCCCGTCGTGCCCCAGCCTTTTCCCGAATAAACTTTTTTGATTAGCCCCCTATCGCAAGCGCCCCCGGTTTTCTCTTCTTCTCGCGTTGGGAGCCCAGTTGGGGCGGGCATTTCAGGCCGAGCTAAGCGACGGCCCGACTCGCCAACTCCCCTCTGGCCGTGCCGAGAAGCGCAGGGCTTGGGGCGGGCAGGTGCAGCGCAGCATGCACCTGCCACGTGATCTGATTCGCTGCGGCTGTTTGAGCGTAGCGGCCAAGCCGCGCAGCGAGTTCCGCAGCGCCGCCCCGAGCGCGAGCATCGCAGGTTGCCCGAAGCGAAGGGACACGGCCAGCGGGGTCGCCTTTTGTGTTCGCATCACTTTGCTTCGCAAAATGAGCGAACCCCGCTTCGCGACCTTTGCCTACGTTCTTTTGGCGACGCAAAAGAAAGCAGGTGCGCTGCCGGGCGCACATCCCGGCCTCCGCGCGCAGACAAGCACCGCCTTGGCCACAGCACACCAGGCAAGCACCCACCCCACCCCCAGCGGGAGAAGGAGGAAAGCAGACATGCAAGCTGCGATAGGGGACTAATCAAGTAAACTTTTTTTGAATAAAAAAGGCCGTTTGCGCTTGTCCAGCACGTGCAAGCAGCTACCCAATCCATAGCAACCCAGCCCGCAACCCCAGCGCTTCACACCATGAAAATCCTTCTTCCCGTCGATGGCAGCGCCCTGTCCCTGCACGAAACCCGCTTTGCCCTGCAACTGCTGCACGCGGGCCTGCAAGCCAGCTTCGTGCTCGTCAACGTGCAAGAGCCGGCCAGCTTCTACGAAATCGTCACCGCGCAAACCCCCGCCATCATCGAAGGCGCGGCGCAAGAAGCCGGGGCCGACATGATCGCCCCTTCAGCCCAGCTGCTGCGCGCTGCCAGCGTGCCCTTTGACACCGCCGTGGTCCAGGGCGACCCCGTGCAAGCCATTCTGGAGCTGATCGCCCAGCACCGCTGCGACATGGTCGTCATGGGCACCCGCGCACTTGGCCCCATCCGCCGCCTGATCGAAGGCGGCTCCACCGCCCAGCGGCTGGTTGAACACTCCCCCGTGCCCGTGCTGCTGGTCACCCCGCCCGACGAGATCAAGCAAGAGCCCTGAGCTGCCACTGCCCCGCCGCCCCCGCACCCCGTGCCCGCCACCGTCACCCACACCCAGGGCCTGCCACCCGGCATGCAGGTGCTTGAGCGCGGATGGCTTTCTTCCACCAACCTGCTGTGCCTGGGCGACGCGCCCGCCCTCATCGACACCGGCCACCTCAAACACGCCAGCCAAACCCTGGCGCTGGTGCGCAACGCCCTGCACCGCGCCCCCGGCACTGCCACCCTGGCCGACGTGGCCCACACCCACCTGCACAGCGACCACTGCGGCGGCACCGCCGCGCTGCAAACCGCCTGGCCGCAGGCCCGCACCTGGGTGCCCGCGCCCTCGCTGCCGCATGTGCAAAGCTGGGACGAAACCCAGCTCAGCTTTGCCCGCACCGCCCAGCGCTGCGCGCGCTTTAGCGCCAGCCACGCCCTGCGCCACGGCCACACCGTAGCCCTGGGCGACTTTGACTGGCAGGTACACGCCGCCCCCGGCCACGACGCCCTGGCCGTGCTGCTGTTTGAGCCGCGCCACGGCGTGCTGGTGGCCGGCGATGCGCTGTGGGAACACAGCGTGGGCGTGATCTTTCCGCACATTGACGGCGGCGGCAATGACAGCTTTGCGCATTTCACCGACACCCTGGCGCTGATCGAGCGGCTGGACCCGGCCATTCTCGTGCCCGGCCACGGCGCGCCGTTTTGGCGTGCCGAAGGTGCCATCGCCGCGGCCCTGCAACGCGCCCGTCAGCGCATGGCCCATTTTCAGGCCCACCCCGCCGCCCACGCGCTGTACGCGGCCAAGGTGCTGGTGAAATACCAGATGCTCGACGCCGAACGCATGACCCACGCCAGCTTCAGCCAATGGCTGCACAGCGTGCCCCACCTGCACACCCTGCACCGGCAGCACCGCCCCGACCTGCCCTGGGCCGCCTGGCTGAACGAAGTGCTGCTGGCCCCCATGTTCAGCAAAGGCGTTTTGCAGCGCGACGCCACGCACGTGCGGGATGGAGATTAGGGGCTGCCCACCCGGTTACCCCACCCGGCTGCCCCACTCATTAGCTACCAAAAAAGTAGCTAACTTTGGCGTGGATAGAGCGCAAACGGTCTTTTTTACCCATAGGCCATTTCCATGCCCAGACGTTTCAGCGGCCCAGCAGGCCATGCGTGCGGGCAAAGTGCAGCGCCTGCGTACGGCTTTTCACGCCCAGGCGGCGAAACAGCCGCCACAAATGCACTTTCACCGTGTGTTCGCTGATGGCCAGGCGCTCGGCAATGTCGCGGTTGGCCAGCCCCTCATCCAGCATGACAATGAGCTGCTTTTGCCGCTTGGACAGCTTGCCGTCGGACGGCAAGGCAGCAGCGGCATCGCCATAGCCATCGCCCTCCATCTCATCGGCACCATCGGGTTGCAGCATGGAGCGCAAGGTCGCCGCGATTTCGGCGGCCCCTACGGATTTTTCAATGTACACATCGGCACCCGCCTGGCTGCACAGGTCTTCGGCCTCGGCAGCGGGAGAGGCCGAAATCACCGCCAGCGGCACCTCGGGGTACAAGGCCTTGAGCTGCTCTACGCCCGATGTGCCCACCGTGTCAGGCAGCTTCAAGTCCAGGCAGATCAGCTCAGGCGTGCCGCGCGTAGCCACTATTTTTTCAATGCCCGTCAGCCGGCTCATCTCTACCACTTCTGCACCTGGACGCACGCGACGCAGCAGCATGGCCAATGCATCGCGCATCAGGGGATGGTCATCAATGATGTACAGCGACACGGTCATTTCCTCCTGTTTTTCTATGGTCTTTGCGCCCGGCTATTTGCCTTGATGCGCAACAAATTGATAACCGTTGTTATATCGCGCCAGGGCAGAACTCAGGCCTTTCAGGGTGACACCCTGATCGCAGCAGGGGCTTTCAATCGCTCTGCGCGGCCTGCCACTGCGCCAGCGCAGCGGCCGCGGCTTCGGGCTGGCTGGCAGCGGGGTCAAGGTGCCCGGCCAGCGCGGGCAGGGCGGCAGCGCCTTCGGCTTGCAGGCGCTTGACGGCCTGGCCCGCGTCGCGGCCGCTGGCAAAACCCAGGCTTTGCAGCAGCACCTGGCCGCTGGCGTCGGTGAGCTTGAAGTAGAACTGGCCGTCGGCTTCGCGGTATTGCTTGAACACCGGCAGCGCGGTTTTGGCCGCCGGGGCGCTGCGGGTGGGGAAGGCGCCGGCGCTGAGCGCGCGCAGGCCCACGGCGTCGCGCAACTGGCGCATCAGCGGCGTGGCCCGCGCACGGGCCTTGGCGGCGCCGGCCTGCAAGATGGCTTCCACCTCTTGCGGGTGGGCCATCAGGTGCTCGTAGCGCGCGCGCATGGGGGCGATTTCCTGCTCGATCCGCGCCAGCAGCTGCTGCTTGGCATCGCCCCAGGCAATGCCCTGGGCAAAGGCCTGGGCGAAGCGGGCGGTTTCTTCGGCGGTGGCAAAGGCGCGGTAGATGGCAAAAAGGGCTGAGCCTTCGGTGTCCTTGGGCTCGCCGGGCGCGCGCGAGTCGGTGACGATGCCCATGACGAGCTTGCGCAGCTGCTCGGGCGGCGTGAACAAGGGGATGGTGTTGTCGTAGCTCTTGCTCATCTTGCGCCCGTCCAGGCCGGGCAGCAGGGCCACGTGCTCGTCCACCTGGGCCTCGGGCAGGGTCAGCAGGGGCTGGCCGGCGCCGTAGAGGTGGTTGAAGCTGGCGGCAATGTCGCGCGCCATTTCGATGTGCTGCACCTGGTCGCGCCCCACGGGCACGCGGTGGGCGCCGAACATGAGGATGTCGGCCGCCATGAGCACGGGGTACATGAACAGCCCGGCGCTCACGCCGTCATCGGCCTCCGCCCCGGCGGCGGCGTTCTTGTCGAGCATGGCCTTGTAGGCATGGGCGCGGTTGAGCACGCCCTTGCCGGTGACGCAGGTCAGCAGCCAGCACAGTTCGGGGATTTCGGGGATGTCGGACTGGCGGTAGAAGGTCACGTGCTGCGGGTCAAGCCCGGCGGCCAGCCAGCAGGCGGCAATCTCCAGCGTGCTGCGTTGCACGCGGGCGGGGTCGTCGCACTTGATGAGCGCGTGGTAGTTGGCCAGGAAAAAATAGCTTTCGGTGCCCGCCTGGCGGCTGGCCTGCACGGCGGGGCGGATGGCGCCGACGTAGTTGCCCAAATGGGGCGTGCCGGTGGTGGTGATGCCGGTGAGAACGCGGGTGGGGGCGGCCATGGTGGTCATGCAGTATTCAAAACAGCGTGCGCCATCAGCGCAGCAACAGGGAAAACGGTGTCAGCAGCAGTTGCAGCACCTGGTAAGTCAGGGCCATGACCGGCTGCATCCACAAAACGGAAAGCACGCCAGCCACGATCAGGCCCATGACGATGAAAAACCCCCACGGCTCCACGCGCGCCAGCGCCATGGCCGCCTTGGGCGGCAGCAGGCCGGTCAGGATGCGCCCGCCATCCAGCGGCGGCAGCGGAAACATGTTCAGCGCGAACATGACCACGTTCACCAGCACGCCCGCACGGCACATGCCCAGGAAAAACGGCTCGCGCACGCCTGCGGCACTCAGCACCAGCAGCAGCAGCGCCCAGATCAGGGCCATGACGAAGTTGCTGCCCGGCCCGGCCAGGGCCACCCAGATCATGTCGCGCCTGGGATTGCGCAGGCGGCCAAAGTTGACGGGCACGGGTTTGGCATAGCCAAACAAAAAGGCGCCGCTGGTGACGATGTACAGCAGCAAGGGCATGGCGATGGTGCCCAGCGGGTCGATGTGCTTGATGGGGTTGAGCGTCACCCGCCCCAGCATGGCGGCGGTGCTGTCGCCAAAGTAGCGTGCCGCATAGCCATGGGCAGCCTCATGCACGGTGATGGCGAAAAGCACGGGAATCGCGTAAACCGCGATGGTCTGAATGATGTTGGCAATGTCCACGGGATGGATTGTCTCAGAGCGCAAGCGCGTGCCCCGCATGGCCTGCGCCAGACATTGGCCCAGGGCGTGTTCACACCAACCGCGTCTTTCGCGCCCGGGCCGCGCTGCCCATGCCCGCAATGCCGCCCCTTGTATCGCAGGGACGTTTTCATGGCGTCATCCGCCATGCGCAGGCGGGCACTGAGGGCTGCAAGGCAAGAGGCATGGGGGCTTCATGCCTCTTGGGGGCAGCCAAGCGTTTTCAGTTGGCAAAGGCCGCAATGCCCGTGATGGCGCGGCCCAGGATGAGCGCGTGCACGTCGTGCGTGCCCTCGTAGGTGTTCACCACCTCCAGGTTCACCAGGTGGCGGGCCACGCCGTATTCGTCGCTGATGCCGTTGCCGCCCATCATGTCGCGCGCGGCGCGGGCAATCTCCAGCGCCTTGCCGCAGCTGTTGCGCTTCAAGATGCTGGTCAGCTCCACGGGGGCCGTGCCTTCGTCCTTCATGCGGCCCAGGCGCAGGCAGCCTTGCAGCCCTAAGCTGATGTCGGTCAGCATGTCGGCCAGCTTCTTTTGAATGAGCTGGTTGGCCGCCAGCGGGCGGCCAAACTGCTGGCGGTCCAGCACGTACTGGCGCGCGCGCAGGTAGCAGTCTTCGGCCGCGCCCAAGGCGCCCCAGGCAATGCCGTAACGCGCGCTGTTCAGGCAGGTAAAGGGGCCTTTCAAGCCGCGCACGTCAGGAAAGGCGTTTTCCTCGGGCACGAACACCTCGTCCATCACGATCTCGCCCGTGATGGATGCGCGCAGGCCCACCTTGCCGTGGATGGCGGGGGCGGTGAGGCCCTTCATGCCTTTTTCCAGCACAAAGCCGCGTATCTGCCCGCCGTCGACCTTGGCCCAGACCACGAACACGTCGGCAATGGGCGCGTTGGTGATCCACATCTTGCTGCCCGACAGCAGCCAGCCGCCATCGGCTTTGCGCGCGCGCGTGACCATGCTGCCGGGGTCGGAGCCGTGGTTGGGCTCGGTCAGGCCAAAGCAGCCAATCCACTCGCCGCTGGCCAGCTTGGGCAGGTATTTGCGCTTTTGCGCTTCGGTGCCGAATTCGTAGATAGGCACCATCACCAGCGAGCTTTGCACGCTCATCATGCTGCGGTAGCCCGAGTCCACGCGCTCCACTTCGCGCGCCACCAGGCCGTAGCACACGTAGTTCAGGCCCGCGCCGCCGTACTGTTCAGGAATGCTTGGGCCCAGCAGGCCCAGCTCGCCCATTTCGCGAAAGATGGCCACGTCCGTCGTCTCGTTGCGAAAGGCCATTTGCACGCGCGGCAGCAGCTTTTCCTGGCAATACGCGTGGGCGGCCTGCTGCACCTGGCGCTCATCGTCGGTGAGCTGGGCGTTGAGCAAAAAAGGGTCTTGCCAGTCGAATGCGGCTTTGGGGTGGGCCATGCGTGTCTCCGGGAAAAATGGGTAAGAAGAAAGGAATGTGTCAGAAAGCGCCGGCATTGTGCCGCGCCCATGCATAGCTGTCTAATATCAATCACCAATGCATTGATAGGCAACGAGTATTCATGGAGCTTCGACACCTGCGCTACTTTTTGGCCCTGGCCGATGCGCTGCACTTTGGCCGCGCAGCCCAGCGCCTGGGCCTGAGCCAGCCGCCGCTCACGGTGGCCATCCAGCAGCTGGAAGCCGACGTGGGCGCCCCCCTGTTCACGCGCAACAGCCGCGGCGTGCAACTGACGGCTGCAGGCCAGGCGCTGGTGCCCCAGGCCCGCGCCACGCTGGAGCAGGCCGAGCAGGCGCTGCACACCGCACGTGATGCCGCCAGCGGCCAGCTGGGCCGCCTGCGCGTGGGCTTTGCCGGCACGGTGCTCTACCACGGCCTGCCTGCCATGCTGCGCCACTTGCAGGCCGAGCAGCCGCGCCTGGCCCTGGCCTTGCGCGAACTCAGCTCCAGCGAACAGGTGCTGGAGCTGCTGCACGGCCGGCTGGACGCGGGCTTTGCCCACGTGGCCCAGGTGCCCGAAGGGCTGGCCGAGGTGCCCGTGGCCAGCCAGGCTTTCGTGGCCTGCGTGCCTGCCGGACACGCGCTGGCACGCCGCCGCACGCTGCCGCTGCACGCCCTGGCTGGCGCGCCGCTGGCCCTGGTCTCGCGCGAGGTTTCGCCCGACTACCACGCGCGCATCGTGGCGGCCTGCCAGGCGGCGGGCTTTGCGCCGCAGCCGCTGCATGAGCTGCGGCACTGGCTCAGCGTGGTGTCGCTGGTGGCGCAGGGCCTGGCCGTGGCCCTGGTGCCCGCCGCCTTGCGGCAGGCGCAGCTGGCGGGCGCAGCCTTCGTGCCGGTCAAAGACCCGCAGGGCCTGCTGCCCCGCTACGAAACCCGGTGCCTGTGGAACCCCGCGCGCGCCCAGCCCGCGCTGGCGCTGTTTCTGCAAGCCGTGCAGGCGCAGGCCAAGGCCGGTAGCATGGCTGCCTTCACCCCAAGGAGAGCTTCCCATGAACCCCCGCCATGAAACCATTGCCCTGGGCAGCGGCTGCTTTTGGTGCACCGAAGCGGTGTTCAAGCAAGTGCGCGGCGTGCTGGACGTGGAAAGCGGCTACAGCAACGGCCAGGCCACGCGGCCCACGTATGAGCAGGTGTGCACCGGCGCCACCGGCTGCGCCGAAGTGGTCAAGCTGGTGTACGACCCGGCGGTCATCGGCACGCGGCAGCTGCTGGAAATCTTCTTTCTCGTGCACGACCCCACGCAGCACAACCGCCAGGGGCACGACGTGGGCACGCAGTACCGCAGCGGCATTTACTACACCGGCTTGGCGCAAAAAGACGTGGCTGAGGACCTGATCCGCGAGATGAGCCAAGACCCGCTGCTGGGCGCGCCCATCGTCACCGAAGTGGCGCCGCTGGCGCATTACTTTGCGGCCGAGGAATACCACCAGGACTTTTTCGAGAAAAACCCCACCCAGGGCTACTGCTTGGCCGTGGCCGCGCCCAAGGTGGCCAAGTTCCGCCAGACTTTTGCCCAGTGGGCGCGCTGATGGGCTGTCCCGCAGGCCAGGGCATACCATCAAACGGCTGGCTTTCAAACCGATGGCTTTCGCGCCAGGACAAAGCGCCAAGCGCAGCGACACTTAGGCGGTATCACGAAAATGGGCCACGCGGCCCTGCTGCACCGACGGAACCGCAAGCTGCTGCGGCCACAGCCATCAAAACTATATTTTTGATAGCTTAAAACCATTACCAGAAGCGCGCAAATGGCATTTTTTATTCATCTCCTTTGCCCTGCCTGACGTGCCTCACGTGGCCGGCCTGGCGCGGCCACACCTTAGTGCCCCAGGTGCGCCGCGCGACAATACGCGCCCTCTGTCTTTGCACGCCTTTGCCGCCGCCATGCCTTCCTGGAACCTCATTGCCGTGATGGCCGCGCTGGCGCTGGCACTGGCGCTTCGGCCCTGGCGGCTGTTGGGCCACGCGGGGCTGCACACGCCGCTGCTGGCGGCGCTGGTCATCACACCCTGGCTGTGGGCGCTGCCCTGGCTGCATCGCATGCCCTTGCAGTTGCAGCTCTCGGGCGCCTGCCTGATGACGCTGACGCTGGGCTGGCCGCTGGCAGTGCCCGTGCTGTGCGTGGTGGCCCTGCTGTGCGGGCTGATCGCACCCATTGGCTTTGCGCAGCAGGTGGACATGGCGCTGTGGCTGGGCATTGTGCCGGCCACGCTGTCGCTGCTGCTGGGCATGGCGCTGCGCCGCTGGGCGTACAAGCATGTGTTCGTTTACATCCTGGGCCGCGCCTTTCTGGGCACGGCACTGTGCATGTTTGCCGCCGGGGCGCTGGCGCAGTGGTCGGGCCAGGCGCTGAGCGCGACAGTCGAGCCAGGCCTGGCCCTGGTGGCGCGCTGGCTGATGGCCTGGGGCGATGCGTTTTTGACGGGCATGCTGGCGGCGATTTTTGTGGCGTTCAAGCCGCAGTGGCTGGCCACGTGGTCGGACAGGCTGTACCTGGCCCCGCCTGCAGGGGGCGTGCCGCCGCCGCGTGATCCATTCAAAAACAATAGCGAATAACCCTTACCACAAGCGCGCAAACTGGCTTTTTGGCCATCTCTTCTTTTTGATTCATCGCCCTGCCCTTATGGAACCTGTGCCCTCACCGTCCCGCCCACGCTTTCACCCCTTGCGCCCGCTGCTGACGGGCATGCTGGCGCTGCTGCCGCTGGCGGCAACCTTGTTTTTGCTGGTGTGGGTGACGCAGCTGGCCGCCAGCTGGCTGGGGCCATCCAGCACCTTTGGCGGCATGCTCACGCACATCGGCTTTGGGGTGGGCTCGGGCGCGACGCTGCGCTACCTGGTGGGGCTGCTGGTGCTGCTGGCGCTGGTTTATGGCTTTGGCCTGCTGGTGGAGGCGGGCCTGCAACGCGGCGTGGATCGCATGATCCAGGCGCTGATGCAGCGCATTCCCGTGGTGCGCACGGTGTACGACGTGGCGCAGCGGCTGGTGGGGCTGCTCAGTGCGCCGAAGGACGAGCGCACCAAATCGATGAAGCCGGTGTGGCTGTATTTCGGCGGCCCCCCTGCCGAGGGCGAGGCGGCCAGCACCACGGTGGTGCTGGGTCTGCTGACCACGCGCGAGCCGGTGCTGCTGGGCGGCCAGCCTTTTCACGGCGTGCTGGTGCCTACGGCGCCCGTGCCGGTGGGCGGCGGGCTGCTGTTCGTGCCCGCGCACTGGGCCGTGCCCGCCGACGTGGGCATGGAGGGCGTGACCAGCATCTACGTGTCCATGGGCGTGACGGCCAGCCAGTACCTGCCGCCTGATGCTCCCAGGCGGTAAACGCTGATGGCGCCTGTCAGGCGCGGGCCGGCTGGCGGCGGCGCACACAGGCCGCTCAGTCCACCCCTTCGGCCTCTTGCAGCTTGCGCCACATGACCTTGCCGCTGCCGCTTTTGGGCAGGCTGTCGACAAACTGCACCGTGCGCGGAATCTTGTACACGGCCATGTTCTGGCGGCACCAGTCGATGATGTCCTGCTCGCTGACCTGCCCCTGGTGGCTGGGGCGCACCACCACCACGGCCTTGACGGATTCGCCCCGGTAGGCGTCTTTGGTGGCGATGATGCAGGCTTCCTGAATGGCCGGGTGGCGGTACATGAGCGCCTCGACCTCGGCAGGCCAGACCTTGAAGCCGCTGGCGTTGATCATGCGCTTTAAGCGGTCGGTGAGGAAGAAGTAGCCGTCTTCGTCCATGTGGCCCAAGTCGCCCGAGCGGAAAAAGCGCTTGCCGTCGAGCTCGAAAAAGGCGGCTTCGGTGGCGTCGGGGCGCTTCCAGTAGCCTGAGAAAATCTGCGGGCCGCTCATGACGATTTCGCCCTGCTCGCCCACGGGCATTTCCGCCAGCGTGTCGGGATCCACCACGCGCGCATCCACGCTTATGAAGGGAACGCCCAGGCATTGCTGCTTGGGGCGGTCGGGCGGGTTGTAGTGCGAGGGGGCGGCGGTTTCGGTCAGGCCGTAGCCTTCGGCGTAGTGCAGGCCATAGGCATCCAGCAGGCGCTGGGCCACGGCCTGCGGCATGGCAGCGCCGCCGCCGGTGATGCTTTTGAGGCTGCTCAAGTCGTAGCTGGCAAAGTGCGGGCTGGCCAGCAAGTCGATGATCATGGTGGGGATGTTGGTGAAATTCGTCACCCGCCAGCGCGAGATGAGCCGCCCGGCAAGGTCACGCTCCCAGCGCGGCATCACGATCATGGTGGAGCCGGTGTAGATGGCGCTGTGCATCACGCCCACCATGCCGGTGATGTGGAACATGGGCACCACAGTCAGGGCCACGGTTTCTGCCGTGGTGGTGCCCCACATGCTGCACGCCACGGCGTTGTGCATGACAGAGGCGTGCGTGTGCATGCAGCCTTTGGGCAAGCCCGTGGTGCCGCTGGTGTAGGGCAGCACGCTCAAATCCTGCGGGCCGGCGGTGCAGGGCGCCAGCGGGCCGGCAAAGGCCAGCGCATCGGCCCAGTCATGCACTTGCCCGCCGGTCAGCGCGGGCAACGGGTAGCGGGCAAGCAGCCAGTCGCGCCAGGCCTCGGGCGGGGCGTCGTTGCCCGTGACCTGGGCGTCAAAGGCGTCGGTGTACTGCGTCACGATCAGGTGGCGCAGGCGCTGGCCTTCGGGCAGGGCGTTGCTGGCGGTGGCCATTTCGGCGGCCAGCTCGCCCGTGGTGATAGCCACGGCGGCTTCGGCGTCGGTGATGTAGTGCTTCAGCTCCTCGGCCCGGTTCATGGGGTTGATGGGCACCACCACCGCATCAGCGCGCAAGATGGCAAAGTGCGCCAGCACCAGCTGCGGGCAGTTTTGCATGTCCAGCAGCACGCGGTCGCCCTTTTGCACGCCCAGCGATTGCAGGTAGGCGGCCAGGCGCTCGGCCTGGGTCTTGAGCTGCGCGTAGCTCAGCACCTGGCCAAAGAAGACCAGCGCGGGCTTGTCGGGATAGCGCGCGGCGCTGACCTCCAGGTTGAACCACAGCGAGGTGGCCGGCGGGGTAATGGCGCGGGGCAGGCGGGCAGGCCAGAACTTCTCGTGCAAAGGCATGGGCAAAGTCTCCTATCAAGAGCGTTTGGCCTGCGATGCTGCGGTGCCAGCCAGCGTGCCGTCAATCACACGGGTGACGGGTCGGATCAGGGCACACTCTTGGCCTACGCTTACGCCTGCCCGCCTCTCGCCTGCCCGCCTCTTTTGGCCCTTGTTTTCTCACACATCCCATGCAGACTGCCGCTACCCCGCGTTTTGGCCTGGTGCCGCAAATCGCCACTGCCCTTGTCATTGGTGCGCTGATCGGCGCCTACATACCCGGCCTGGGCAACAGCTTGGCCCTGTTGGGCACCTTGTTCGTTGGTGCGCTCAAGGCCGTGGCGCCCGTGCTGGTGTTCGTGCTGGTGCTGGCGGCCATCAGCCGTTTCAAGGCAGCCTCAGGCCATCACATTCGCCCGGTGGTGGTGATGTACCTGGTGGGCACCTTCATTGCCGCGCTCACGGCGGTTGCTGCCAGTTTTCTGTTTCCCACCACCTTGGCGCTGGATGTGCCCGCCGCCGGGCAAACCGCCCCGGCTGGCTTGCGCGCCGTGCTGGGCAATCTGCTGATGAACCTGGTGGACAACCCGGTCAACGCCCTGACGCAAGGCAACTACATCGGCATCCTGGCCTGGGCCATTGCCCTAGGCATCGCCCTGCGCCACGCCAGCAGCGCCACCCTGGGCCTCATTGATGACGCGGCCCGTGCCATCACCCAGGTGGTGCAGTGGGTCATCCGCACCGCGCCGCTGGGCATCTTGGGCCTGGTCGCTGGCAGCGTGGCCGAAACCGGCTTTGGCACTCTGGCCGGTTACGCCCACCTGCTGACCGTGCTGGTGGGGGCCATGCTGTTCATCGCCCTGGTGGTCAACCCGGCCATCGTGGCGCTGAAAATCCGCCGCAACCCCTATCCGCTGGTGTTCACCTGCCTGCGCGAATCGGGCATTCCCGCGTTTTTCACCCGCAGCTCGGCCGCCAACATTCCCGTCAACCTGAACCTGGCACGCAAGCTGGGCCTGCACGAAGACATCTACACCGTCACCATTCCGCTGGGCGCCACCATCAACATGGCGGGCGCTGCCATCACCATCAACGTCATGGCCCTGGCCGCTGCCCACACCCTGGGCATTTCCGTGGACTTTGGCACCGCCTTGCTGCTCAGCCTGGTGGCAACCCTGGGCGCCTGCGGCGCCTCTGGCGTGGCGGGCGGCTCGCTGCTGCTCATTCCGCTGGCGACCAGCTTGCTCAACATCCCGGCCGAGGTGGCCATGAAGGTCATCACCATCGGTTTCACCATCGGCGTGGTGCAGGACTCGGTGGAAACCGCGCTCAACTCTTCCACCGACATCCTGTTCACCGCCGCCGCAGACCCGGTGAATGCGCCGCAGACATAAGGCCATGCGCTCTGCCGGCAGAGCGCGCAGCACAAAACGCCGTCCCTGCTTGTTCTGCCTGAGCGCCTGCCATGCCCAGCATTGACCTGCCCTCACAAGCCCCGCTGTTTGCAGACCCCGCGCCCTGTGCGCCCATTGCCGACGCGTCGGCTCCACGGTCGCCCCGGCGCAGCGCGGCCGCACGCATACAGCCCGCCCCCGGCAGCCCTGGCCTGCAAGCCCTGGCCGCGCGTCTGCCGCCCCTGCTGCACATGGGCACCTCCTCCTGGCACTTTCCCGGCTGGGACGGGCTGGTATGGGATGGCGACTACGCCGAAAGCCGCCTGTCCAAAGAAGGGCTGACCGCCTACGCCCAGCACCCGCTGCTGCGCACGGTCAGTCTTGATCGCGCCTTCTACCAGCCACTTACCGCCAGCCAGTACGCCCGCTACGCCGCGCAGGTGCCACCGCACTTTCGCTTCACCGTCAAAGGCCCCAGCCTGGTGTGCGACGCCCTGGTGCGCACGCAGGATGGGCGCGGCATGGCCCCCAACCCTGCCTTTTTGAGCACCGAACTGGCCGTGCGCGAATTCATCCAGCCTGCCCTGGACGGCCTGGGCAAGCGCACCGGCGCACTGGTGTTCCAGCTCAGCCCCTTGCCGCGCGCGCTGCTGGCCGACGTGCCCGCGCTGATCGAGCGTATCGCCCACCTGCTGGCTGCCCTGCCGCCGCTGGCCGCTGCCGCGCCCGATGCCGTGGTGGCGCTGGAAGTGCGCGACGCCGCCTTGGTCTCGCCTACACATGCCCCGCTGTTGGCCCAGGCTCTGCGTGCCGCGCGCCAGGCCAGCGGCAACCCCGTCACCTATTGCCTGGGGCTGCACGCCAAGATGCCGCCCATCGAAGCGCAACTGCCCCTGCTGCGCGCCCTGTGGCCCGGCCCGATGGTGTGCCGCTGGAACCTGCACCGCCGCCACGGCGCCCATGGCTACGCAGCCGCCAAGGCGCTCTACGCCCCCTTCAACCGCCTGCAAGACCCCGACCCGGCCACCCGCGCCCATCTGGCCCGCGTCATCGCGGGCACTTGCGGCGCAGGGCACCCGGCCTACGTGACCATCAACAACAAGGCCGAAGGCTCGGCACCGCTGTCCGTGCTGGCGCTGGCCCAGGCCATCGCCGGCGATGCCTGAGAGACTGCCCCCTCAAGAGCGCGGCGCAAGGACTGTGAAGGCTAGGCGCCAAGGCCTCTGGCATAACATGCGCTCTTTTTTCACAACCCCCGCAGGAGCCGCCATGCCCGCCCCCCGTTTCTTCCCCCTGGCCGCCTTGAGCAGCCTGGCCGCCGCCGCCTTGCTGGCTGGCTGCGCCAGCGGCAGCCGTTTTGACTACACCCCCACGGCCCTGCCCACGCAGCCCGAAAACGCCTCGGGCTGGACCGACAAGCCCGGCTGGGCCACGCAAAAGTTTGCCGTGGCCGCCGCCAACCCCCTGGCCACCGACGCGGGCTACCAGGTGCTCAAGGCCGGCGGCAGCGCCGTGGACGCGGCCATTGCCGTGCAAATGGTGCTCACCCTGGTCGAGCCGCAATCCAGCGGCATTGGCGGCGGCGCCTTCTTGCTGCACAGCGACGGGCGCGCCGTGCAAGCCTGGGACGGGCGCGAAACCGCCCCGGCAGCCGCCGATGAAAAACTCTTTTTGCAAGCTGATGGCAAGCCCATGCCCTTCATGGACGCCGTGGTCGGCGGCCGCTCGGTCGGCGTGCCTGGCGCCGTGCGCATGCTCCAGGCTGCGCACCAGACGCACGGCAAACTGCCCTGGGCCGATCTGTTCAAGCCCGCCATCCACCTGGCCGAACAAGGCTTTGCCGTCAGCCCGCGCCTGCACACCCTGCTCAAGACCGAGCAGCACCTCAAGCAAGACCCGGCCGCTGCCGCCTATTTCTACGCCCCCGACGGCCAGCCCTGGCCCGTGGGCCACGTGCTGAAAAACCCCGAGCTGGCCCAGGTGCTCAAGGACATCGCCGCGCGCGGCCCCGACGCCTTGCACCAAGGCCCCGTGGCCCAGGCCATCGTGGACAAAGTCACCCAGCACCCCCGCAACCCCGGCCGCATGACGCTGGCTGACTTGGCCGGCTACCAGCCCAAGCAGCGCGAAGCCCTGTGCCACGACCTCAACCTGGCCCAGCCCGCGCGCAGCTACGTCGTCTGCGGCTTTCCCCCGCCCTCATCAGGCGCCATAGCCGTGGGGCAAATCCTGGGCATCCTGGCCCATACCCCGGCCGCTGCCCAGCCCCTGGGCGAAGGCGGTCTGCCCAGCGCCGACTGGCTGCACTACTACAACGAAGCCTCGCGCCTGGCCTTTGCCGACCGCGCCCTGTACGTGGCCGACCCCGACTTCGTGCAGCCGCCCGCCGGCCAATGGCTCAGCCTGCTGGCGCCCGACTACCTGCGCCAGCGCGCCGCCCTCATCGGCCCGCAAAGCATGAAGCAGGCCGAGCCCGGCCGCCCCGGCGGCGTGCAAACCAGCCTGGCGCCCATGCCCGCGCAGCCCGAATACGGCACCAGCCACATCAGCATCGTCGATGCGCACGGCAACGCCCTGGCCATGACCACCACCATCGAATCGGCCTTTGGCGCGCGCCAGTTCGTCAAAGGCTTTTTGCTCAACAACGAGCTGACCGACTTCAGCCTAGCCCCCGCCGACGCCCAAGGCAAGCCCATCGCCAACCGCGTGCAGCCCGGCAAGCGCCCGCGCTCGTCCATGGCGCCCACCCTGGTGTTCCAGAAAAACCCCGACGGCACGCGCGGCCCCCTGCTCATGAGCGCGGGCAGCCCCGGCGGCGCGCTCATCATCCACTACACCGCCAAAACGCTGCACGGCGTGCTTGGCTGGGGCCTCACGCCCCAGCAGGCCATCAACCTGCCCAACTTCGGCACCACCGGCGGCCCCAGCGTGCTGGAAGAAAAGAAATTCCCCCCCGCCACCGTCGAGGCCCTGCGCGCACGCGGCGCCGAAGTGCGTGAAATGCCCATGCCCAGCGGCCTGCAAGCCATCGCCCGCGGCCAGGCCCACGGCCAGCCCCTGTGGCTGGGCGGCGCCGACCCGCGCCGCGAAGGCGTGGTCATGGGCGACTGAACAAGCCCCAAACCAAAGCGAAAGCGGCACATGGCCCAGTACTTCAGCGTCCACCCCGACAACCCACAGCCGCGCCTGCTCAAGCAGGCCGCCGAGCTGCTGCACAAAGGCGGCGTGCTGGCCGTGCCCACCGACTCCAGCTACGCCCTGGTGTGCCACCTGGACGACAAGGCCGCCGCCGACGCGCTGCGGCGCATCCGCCAGGTGGACGACAAGCACCACCTCACCCTGCTGTGCCGCGACCTGCGCGAGCTCTCCAGCTACGCGCGGGTCGACAACGTGCAGTTCCGCTTGCTCAAAAGCGCCACCCCCGGCCCCTTCACCTTCATTTTGGAAGCCAGCAAGGAAGTGCCGCGCCGCGTCAGCCACCCCCAGCGCAAGACCATCGGCCTGCGCGTGCCTGAGCACAAAACCCTGCGCGAGCTGCTGGCGCTGCATGACGCGCCGCTGCTGGCCACCACACTCATCCTGCCCGGCCAGGACGAACCGCTGGCCGACCCCGAAGTCATCCGCGAGCAGCTGCAACACCCGCTGGCCGCCGTCATCGACGCCGGCCCCTGCCCCCAGCAGCCCACCACCGTGGTAGACCTCAGCAGCGGCACCCCCGCCGTGCTGCGCCAGGGCCGGGGCGATCCCCGCCTGCTGGGCCTGTAGCAGGATCGTCTCGAAACAACCCCAAAAAACATAGCAACCAACCCTTATAAATCCAGCGGAAAAACCCTTTCCGCACACACCACCTTGACCAAATTTTCGCAGCGCATATCCACTGCCCGACATGAGCCGCTCACCCCCAACGCATCATGCAACGAGTGAGCAAACGCCCTGCGTCCAGCGGTCCGGGCACGCGACATGCAATGCATCAGCCAGCCTTTGCAGAAACGAGCGGCTGTGCGGCTTGCCCTCCTCTTCAAGCTGCGGCCCCCTGCCTGTGGCCATCCCCCCGCTCTGCCGCCACTGGCTGTGACTTGAATGGACATCACCTCCCCGCCTGCCACCTTCATCGAGCGCCTTGCCGCCCTGGCCCAGCGCACGCGCCTGGGCACCGCCTGTTTTCATGCGCGCCATGCGCACGGCATCAAGTCCTTGCAGGTGGAACAGCCCTCGCTGGCCGTGGTGCTGCGCGGCAGCAAGCAGGTGCGCGCGGCGCAGTGCCAGGCGCTGCTGGCCCCCGGCGACATGCTGGTGCTGGCCCCCGGCGCACGGCTGGACGTGGCCCACCGCCCCGGCCCCGGCGGCGCGGGTTATCTGGCGCTGGGCCTGCCCTTGTGCGCGCAGGTGCTCAGCGCCGCGCGCAGCCTGTGGCCGCAGCCGCTGCAACCCGGCGCTGCCGTGGCCTGCCTGCCGGGGCATGTGCTGCAAGCCGATTTGCACGCGCTGGCCCAGGCCATGCACAGCGGCGACGAGCTGCAAGCGCGCATGGCCGTGCTGGCGCTGCTGATGCAGGCCGCGCGCCACGGCACGGCCAGCGTGCTGCTGCCGCCCGCACCCAGCCTGGCCGCGCAGCTGCGCCAGCTGGTGGCCCAAGCGCCCGCGCGGGCCTGGCAATCCATGGACTTTGAGCAGGCCCTGGGCATCAGCGGCGCCACGCTGCGCCGCCGCCTGGCGCAAGAAGGCACTGGCCTGCGCGAAGAGATGGCCCAGGCCCGGCTGGCCTGCGCGCTGGACTTGCTCTACACCACGCGCCTGCCCGTCAAAACCGTGGCCGCGCGCGTGGGCTACCGCTCGGCCGAAAGCTTTTCGCGCCGCTTTCGCCAGCGCTACGGGCTGGAGCCATCGGCCATTGGCAATGGAACGGACAGCAATGCGACGGAGGGCCATGCGCCAGACAGCCCCGCGCGGATGAACGCCTGAAAGCCTGAGCGTCCCAAAACCTGAGCGTTTGACGCAGCAGACTGAGCGCCCGGCGCGGGCCAGGGCGCGTACCGTGCGAGGCTTGTTTCACTGTATTCGGGCTTTGCCATGCCGCTTCAAACGGTCTCTTTCTTCTTTAGCCTGCCTGCGCGCCGCATGGCTGTGGTTGCCGCTGCCAGCCTGTGCGTGCTCAGCGGGCCTGCGCTGGCGCAAGGCGATGCCGCTGCGCCCACCGCGTCCACCGCGCCAGGCGCTGCATCTTCTGCTGCCCCACCTGCTGCCTCATCTGTCGTCTCAACGGCATCGGCGCAGGCGGCCGATTTCACCCAGGTGCCCGGCGTGTACCGCCAGCGCGTGGGCGACATGCAGGTCACGGCCTTGTTTGACGGCGTGGTCTTTTTGCCCGCCAGCGACATCAAGGGCCTGCCCCCGCAGCAGGCCGCGCGCTGGCTGGCCCGCGCCCACGTGCCGCAAACCGAACAGGGCTTGCAAACCGCCGTCAACGCCTACCTGGTGCGCGCGGGGGGCGAGCTGCTGCTGGTGGACACCGGCGCGGCCACCTGCTTTGGCCCCACGCTGGGCCAGGTGCCCGACCAGCTGCGCGCCGCCGGTGTGTCGCCCGATGCGGTGCGCCACGTGCTGCTGACCCATGCGCACCCCGACCACATCTGCGGCCTGCTGGATGCGGGCGGCCAGCCCATCTACCGCAACGCCCGCGTGTGGCTCTCACAAGCCGATGCCGACTTTTGGCTGAGCGATGCCGCCCATGCCCGCGCCCCGCAAGCCTTGCGCGAGTTGATGGACATGGCCCGCCGCGCCGTGGCGCCGTACCAGGCCAGCGGGCGGTTTCACACCTTCACCCCTGGCCAGCCCGGCCTGCCCGCCGGGGCGCAGGCGCTGGCCACGCCGGGCCACACCGTGGGCCATGTGTCCTGGCTGCTGGGCGCGCCCGGCCAGCCGCAGCTGCTGGTGGCGGGCGACGTGGTGCATTTCCACGCCGTGCAGTTTCGCCAGCCCAACGTCAGTTACGCCTTTGACACCGACGCGCGACAGGCCAATGCATCGCGCCAGCGCCTGCTGGCCCAGGCCGCGCGCCAGGGCTGGCTGGTGGCCGGGGCGCACCTGCCGTTTCCGGGCCTGGGCCGCGTGAACGCGCAAGGCAAGGGCTGGCAATGGGTGCCGGTGGAGTTTGACCCCACCACGCTCACGCCCTGAAAGCGCCCGCGCAGCGGCCTTGCTCCGTTTTGCATGCAGGAGGCGCAAGACATAGCCCGCTCAGCCAGAGCCAGCCAACACGCAAGCCTTGACCGCGCGAAAAAAGCGCCTGCCTGGCATGACGCTCAGGCAGGCGCTTTGGCCATGCCCAGGGTCATACAGTCCGCGCCGCCCTGGGGCTGGCTGAAAAGCCACGGTGGCCTTGCTGGCGCGCAGCCTTGGTCATCCCTTTCAAGCCAAAAAGGCCATTTGCGCTTGTCTATCAAGCGCAAGCAGCTATGCTTTTTAAAGCGCCATGCTTATGCCATGCAATGGAGGTCACACGCGCCTGGGCATGGCCTGCTCCAGCGTGTGCCATACCATCGCTTGCACATGCCCTTGCGCAGCCTGACAGATGCACGAACGCCGGCTGTTGCCGACCCCGCTGGACAAGCCCGCCAGATCGGCGGCAAAAACGGGTTGACGGCATTTTCGACAAGTCCCAAGCAAAAACCCAGCCAGCCGAATAGACCCAGGACAAATGGAATATTTAAAAAACCTCAGAGGCATTCTCAACCCCATCGACCGGATATCCGAAATACTGTTTGGCCTGCTCATGGCCATGACCATTTTGGGCACGATTTCCATTGCCCATGCCGGGCAGCAAGACGTGCGTTTGGCCCTGATTTCGGTATTAGGCTGCAACCTGGCCTGGGGCATGGTGGACGGCGTGATGTACCTGGTGCGCACGCTCGCGGGCCGGGCGCGCAACGTCCATCTGGCGCAATGCGTGCAGCGTGCCGATGCGGCCACCGGCCGGCAATGGCTGCGCGAGGCCCTGCCCGAGGAAGTGGCGGCGCTGACGGCCCAAGACGAGCTCGAAGCCATGCGCCAGCGCCTGCTGGCCCTGCCCGCCAGCCGGGTCAACATGCTGCGCGCAGACGATTATCTGGCCGCCATAAATATATTTTTGCTGGTCACGCTCACCACCATTCCCCTGGCGCTGCCTTTTGTGTTTATTTCAGACATTCAAACGGCCATGCGCGTTTACCGCCTGATTTCCTTGTGCATGCTGTTTGCCTGCGGCATGGCGTTTGCCCGTTATGCCGGGCATGCCAAGCCTGCGCGCATCGGTATGGCCATGGCGGTGCTGGGGTCCGTGCTCACCCTCATCATCATTGCCCTGGGGGGCTAAGCTCGCCCACCCCATGCCCCCTGCCCTGCCCCGTCGCATTGCCCATTTGGACATGGACGCGTTTTATGCGTCCGTGGAGTGGCTGCGCTACCCGCAGCTCAAGGGGCTGCCGGTGGTCATTGGCGGCGGCAGGCGGCGCGTTGATGAGCTGATTGCCCGGCTCAATGCCGAGCGGCCCGAGCGCCGCTGGACGCAGGCCGACTTGGCCGACATTCCCGTGGATTTTTTCCCGCGCCTGAAGGACTACACGGGCCGCGGCGTCATCACCACCGCCAGCTACGCTGCGCGCGCGTTTGGCGTGGGCTCGGCCATGGGGCTGATGAAGGCCGCGCGCCTGTGTCCGCAGGCCATTTTGCTGCCGGCGGACTTTGACGAATACCGCCGCTGCTCGCGCGCGTTCAAGGCCGTGATCCGCGACATTGCGCCGGTGATGGAAGACCGGGGCATTGACGAGGTGTACATCGACTTCACCCACGTGCCCGGCGGGCAGTGCGAAGGCGGGCGCGTGCTGGCCAGGCTGCTGCAAAAAAGCATCTTCCAGGCCACGGGGCTGACCTGCTCCATCGGCGTGGCGCCCAACAAGCTGCTGGCCAAGATGGCCAGCGAGTTCGACAAGCCCAATGGCATCAGCATCGTGCACGAGGCCGATGTGCAAACGCGCATCTGGCCCCTGCCCTGCCGCAAGGTCGGCGGCATTGGCCCCAAGGCCGAGGCCAAGTTGCACGCGCTGGGCATTCACACCCTGGGCGAGCTGGCCGCGCGCGAGCGCGATGAGCTGATGGCCCGCTTTGGCAAAAGCTACGGCGCCTGGCTGCACGAGGCGGCCTGGGGCCGCGACGAGCGGCCTGTGGTGACGCAAAGCGAGCCGGTCAGCATGAGCCGCGAAACCACCTTCGAGCGCGACTTGCACGCCGTGCGCGACCGCGCCGAGCTGAGCGCCATCTTCACCCGCCTGTGCGAGCAGGTGGCCGCCGATTTGCAGCGCAAGGGCTATGCGGGCAAGACGATTGGGGTGAAGCTGCGCTATGGCGACTTCAAGACCGCCACGCGCGACACCACGGTGGCCGATTACACGCAGGATGCGCGGCGCATCCGCCAGGTGGCGGGGCAGGGTCTAAAGCGCGTGGACTTGTCGCGCCCGCTGCGCCTGCTGGGCGTGCGCGTGGGCTCGCTCATCAAGCAGGCCGACGTGCCCGCACCCGCTGCACCTGCGGCGCCTGAGCTGCCCTTGTTTCAGGATTGAAGGCCCTGATTGAAAAAGGCCATTTGCGCTTGATTGGCAAGGGTTTATAGCTATCTTACAGATAGCAAGCAGACGTTCCTCTTTTTGCCTGCTCGCAGACAGCGCTTGCCCACTCACCAGCTGGCCCACCACAGCCGCAGGCGCATGCCCAGCTCGGTGGTGTAGCCCACGCTCACGGCGGCCATGCGCCCATCGGGCCGCAGCACCACCAGCGCGGGCACGGCGCCCAGGCCGTATTGGCGCGCCAATGCGCCCTGCGGGTCGATCACCGTGGCCCAGTCCAGCCCACGCTGCGCCAGCACACTGCGCACCGCCTCGGCGTTGCCCGAGCGCATGGCCACCGTGAGCACCGGCCAGTCGCTTCCTACGCGGGTGATGTTGTGCTGCTCCAGCCGGCACACACCACACCATTCGGCCCAAAAATGCAGCGCCACGGGCCGCCCGGCATGGGCAGCGCGCCACTGCGCCAGGCTGAGCTGAGCCTGCGGCTGGGCGCTGACGGCCTGCGCCTGAAAATCCGGCGCCATGCCGCTGGGCACGTGGCGCGTCTGCCAAACGTGCACGCCCAGCAGCACACCCGCCACGGCAAGCAGATGCAGCCCCCAGCTGCGCAGCCGCGCGCGCCAGCGCCGGGCCGTGGCAGCAGGCGCGGCACGGGCTGGCGCTGGGTTTGGGTCTGCGCTTGGGACTGGGCTTGGGTCTGGGCTTGAAGCGGCTGCGCGGCGATCGGTCATGGGGCTGAACCATACTCCGGCTTTTTGCGGCGCCAGGCCACTGCACTGACCTGGCCCGCTTAGCTTGTGCCTGCCTGCTGCCCATGCCCGACACCCCCGCCCTGCTGCCTGCCGAGCCCTTCACCGAGGCCGAACGCGCCGCCGTGTACCGCGCCATTCACGAGCGGCGCGACATGCGCCACTTCACCGGCGGCACGGTGGATGAAGCCGTGCTCGCCCGCCTGCTGCAAGCCGCACACCACGCGCCCAGCGTGGGCTTCATGCAGCCGTGGCGCTTCATCCGCATCCGGCAGACCGAGCGGCGGCGTGCCATTCACGCGCTGGTGGAGCAAGAGCGCGTGAGCACCGCGCAAGCCCTGGGCCAGCGGCAAGACGAATTCATGCGCCTGAAGGTGGAAGGCGTGCTCGACTGTGCCGAGCTTTTGGCCGTGGTACTGCCGCCCGGACGGCAGGCGCACGTGTTTGGCCGCCGCACCATGCCCGAGATGGACCTGGCCTCTGCCGCCTGCGCCATTCAAAACCTGTGGCTGGCCGCCCGCGCCGAAGGGCTGGGCATGGGCTGGGTGTCGCTGTTCGACCCCGATGCCCTGGGCACGCTGCTGGCGCTGCCGCCCGGCAGCCGCCCCGTGGCCCTGCTGTGCCTGGGGCCGGTGGCCGGCTACTACGCGCAGCCCATGCTGGCCGAAACCGGCTGGGCCAGCCGCCTGCCGCTGCACACCCTGTGCATGGACGAGAACTGGCAAGACAGCGCGCCATGACATCCAGCGTGAGAACTCATGAAAAAGGCCATTTGCGCTTTTAAATAAAGGTTTTTAAGCTATACAAAAAATAGCTCACTGCCCCAGCACGTCCAGCAGCCTGTCCAGCCCGCCCTCATCGATCACCACGCTGGCGCGGGCACGCACAACGGGCTTGGCACGGTAAGCCACCGACAGGCCTGCCGCGCCCATCATCTCCAGGTCGTTGGCGCCATCGCCCACGGCAATGGCCTGCGCAGGGGCAATGCCCAGCAGGCTGCACACCTCGCACAGCGTCTGCCGCTTCATCGCCCCATCCACGATGTCGCCCCACACCTGCGCGGTGATGCGGCCCGTCAACCGGCCCTGCGCCACCTCCAGCTGGTTGGCGCGGGTGAAATCCAGCCCCAGGCGCGGGCGCAGGCGCTCGGTAAACCAGGTAAAGCCGCCCGACACCAGCAGCACCTTCAAACCCGCCGCCTTGGCCGCCAGCACCAGCTCAGCCGCGCCTGGGTGCAGGCGCAGGCGGTCGCGGTACACCGCCTCCAGCTGCGCCAGGCCCACCCCCTGCAGCAGCGCCACGCGGCGCCGCAGGCTGTCTTTGAAGTCAGTGATCTCGCCACGCATCGCCGCCTCGGTGATGGCCGCCACCTCAGCGCCACGGCCCGCGGTAGCAGCAATCTCGTCCACGCACTCGATATTGATGAGGGTGGAGTCCATGTCAAAGGCGATCAGCCTGAAATCCGCCAGCGCAGGCAACGGGCGCGGGCAGCGCACAGCCAGGCCAGGGGCCATGGGGTAAAGGTCGGGAAAAAGCGGATCGGGCATGGTGCTTGCTTGGCTCATGTTGGCAACGGTAGCCGAGTGTACGGACACCGGCGCCACCGGCCCGTCAGTCCGCCAGCCCCCAAGGCCGGCACTGGTAAAAACCCTTCATGCGCGCGGCAATCGGCCTGCTACATTCGCACGCACTTGCCTGCCGCACCTGTGCATTCGCGTGGGCTGGCCGGTTCATCAACTTTTGCCTCAAGGAGTATCGGATTCATGAAAAACATGCGTGCATTCACCAAAGTGGCCGTGGCTGTGGCCCTGACGCTGGGCGCAGCGCAGGCGGCGCTGGCGCAGGGTGTGGTCAAAATCGGCGTGGCCGGGCCCATGACCGGCTCGGTCGCCCAATACGGCGACATGATCAAGACCGGTGTGGACGCAGCCGTGGCCGATATCAACAAGGCCGGCGGCGTGGCTGGCAGCAAGCTGGAAGCGGTGTACTACGACGACGCCTGCGACCCCAAGCAAGCCGTGGCCGTGGCCAACAAGATCGTCAATGACAAGGTCAAGTTCGTGATCGGCCACGTCTGCTCTGGCGCCACCCAGCCAGCCAGCGACGTGTACGAGGACGAAGGCATCCTGATGATCACCCCCTCGTCCACCGCCCCCGCCATCACCGAGCGCGGCCACAAGCTGATCTTCCGCACCATCGGGCTGGACAGCATGCAAGGCCCTGTGGCAGCCAAGTACATCATCGACAAGTACAAGGGCAAGACCGTGGCCGTGCTGCACGACAAGCAGCAGTACGGCGAAGGCATTGCCACCGCCGTGCGCAAAGACGTGCAGGCCGCGGGCTTGAAAGTGGCCGTATTCGAAGGCCTGAACGCTGGCGATAAAGACTTCAACGCCCTCATCACCAAGCTCAAGCGCGCCAACGTCGATTTCGTCTACTTCGGCGGCTACCACCCTGAAATGGGCCTGCTGCTGCGCCAGGCACGCCAGGCCGGCCTGAACGCCAAGTTCATGGGCCCCGAAGGCGTGGGCAACAAAGAAGTGAGCGCCATTGCGGGCGATGCCTCTGAAGGCATGCTGGTGACGCTGCCGCGCGCGTTCGAGAACGATCCCAAGAACAAGGCACTGGTGGACAGCATCAAGGCCGCCAAGAAAGACCCCAGCGGCACCTTCGTGATGCCGGGCTACGCCGCCGCCTCGGCCATTGCCCAGGGCATTGGCAAGGCCGGCTCGGCCGACACGGCCAAGGTGGCTGCCGCCTTGCGCGCAAACAGCTTCGACACGCCCATCGGCAACATCGGCTTTGACGCCAAGGGCGACCTGAAGAACTTTGACTTCGTCGTCTACGAGTGGCACAAGGACGGCAGCAAGAGCGAAGCCAAGTAACCCGCCAACACACCTCTTTTTTCTGGCAAACCTTCTGGCGCCCCGTGCGCCAAGCCCGGCCGCCCGTTGACTGGCGCCGGGCTTTTTTATTAGCGGCTGCCCTGCCCGCCACCTGTGCGCGCCAGCCCGTGCGCTGCCACGGCGTCGCTCTCATCGCCATGCTTGCCCCACAGAGTCCTCAGCACCTGCCACTGCCCGACATCGCCGCGTATCTGCACGCGCACTTGCATGACAACCCCAGCCCGGCCAGCGTGGCGGCGCACTTTGGCCTCAACCGCTTTGCCTTGAGCCGGCGCTTTCGCGCCGAAACCGGGCTTTGCCTGCGCGAATACATTGCCGCGCTGAAGATCGAGCAAGGCATTGCCCCCTTGCTCGACGGGCAGCCGGTGATTGCATCGCAGCTGGAAGCCGGGCACGCCAGCGCCGCCACCTTCAGCCACCGCTTTCAGGCGCACACCGGCATGTGCCCGCGCGACTACCAGCAGCACGCCGCCCAGCTTGCGCACACGCTGGCGGCAGCAATCGCCAAGCCCCAAGCGCGCCAATGGCTGCACCGCCCGTTTGCCGCCGAAGCACACCGCCAGCCGCACCCGCTGCACGTGCACATCAGCGGCGGCGAGGCGACACGGCTGGTGTTTGTCGGCCTCTACCCCGCCCCCATTCCGCGCGGCGCCCCGGCCTTGGGCGCCGCGCTGCTGGGCCAGCGCCACTGGTGCATCAACGCGGTGCCCGACGGCCGCTATTACCTTCTGGCCTGCGAAATCCGCGCCAGTACGCGGCTGATGGACTATTTCCGCCTCGACCACTGCCTGCGCGCCCGCCTGCTGGAGCCGCTTCAATTCCCCCTGCCCGCCGCGCGCCACATCACCTTGGCCCTGCGCCCGCACCAAGCCAGCGACCCACCCATCACCGTCAACCTGCCCAAACTGCTGTTTGATGCCTTGAGGCGCAATCCGTGACAAGCGCCGTGCAGCGTTTTGCGGCAAGCTGGGCGCTCCATTTCCCACTCAGGAGAAACACCATGACCACCTTCACCCCTTACCTCAACTTCAACGGCCACTGTGCCGAGGCGATGGCCTTTTACGCCCAGCTCTTGGGCGGGCAGGCGCAGACCATGACCTTCGCGCAAATGCCGCCCACAGAAGGTGCGCCACCGCTGTCGGAGGCCGACAAGGCCAAAGTGATGCACAGCACCCTCATCGTCAACGGCCAGCCGCTGCTGTTTGCTTCTGACACCCTGCCCGCCTTTTGCGATGGCGAGGGTTTCAAGCCCGCGCAAGGCTTTCACATCTCCATCAATGTGGACAGCGCCGCCGAGGGCGAGCGCATCTTCAACGCGCTGGCTCAAGGCGGTCAGGTGCAAATGCCCTTTGCCGAAACTTTCTGGGCCAAGGGTTTTGGCATGGCGGTAGACCGCTTCGGCACGCCGTGGATGGTGAATGCCGAAAACATGGCCGCTTGAAACATCACCGATGGAAGACATGGCCGAGTGGCAGCTGATGCCCTCTGCCTGGCTGCTACTGGACAGCAGCGCGCCCGACAAAGCCGGACTCTCGTACATCTGGCGCACAGCCCGCCTATTCGCCACTTGCCTGCCCGATGCTGGAACGATGCCATCGCCCTCGTGCTGGGCTTGGCACTATCTTTTTCATAGCCAAATTGCATCCACTGGTGCCGCTCATCGGCTAAACCTTTTCAGCCTGTTTTTCACCCCAAGGAGACAAGCCATGAACCCTCCCGCTGCCGCCCACTGTATCGAGGCCCTCACGGCCAGCAAAGAAACCGACCGCCAGCACTCGACCGACATACCTCCGCTGTTCAAGCAGCACGGCGCGCTGCAGGTGGCGGGAGGCCGGCCATGATGATCCTGAGCACCTTCGACTACGCGCCCGCTTTTGCCATCGGCTTTGTGCGTGACCTGCGTGTGCGCTGGGCGCTGGAGGAAGCCGGGCTACCTTACCAAGTGGCCAGCGTGCCGTTTTATGAGCGTCGGCATTTTGCCCATCAGCCCTTTGGACAAGTACCTTTCTTGCGCGATGGTGATTACGAACTGTTTGAGAGTGGCGCCATCCTGCTGCACCTGGGCAAAAAGAGCGAAGCCCTGCTGCCGGGCTCCCCGCAGGCCCGCGCACAGGCCATCAGCTGGCTGTTTGCTGCTCTCAATTCGGTTGAGCTCGACAGCGGTGCTTGGCTGGCCTGCCAGCTCAGCCAGGCAACCGACAAAGCTGCATGGCGAGATACCGTTACGGCTAAGCTCAACAAGCGCCTTGGCGTGCTGGAGCCCCTGTTGCAACAGCGCGAATGGTTGGCCGAGCATTTTTCCATCGCCGACATCGCCATGAGCGACGTGCTGCGCGTGGTGGACCACTTTGGCGACGCGCTGGCCGACTACTCCGCTTGCCGCAACTACGTGGCACGCGCCATCGCCCGTCCAGCGTTTGCCAAAGCCTTGCAAGACCAACGCGCGCACTTCGCGCAAGGGGCCAGTGCCCCGGCAGGAACGTAAGCGTGCCGCCACTGCATTCCAACGAAGGCGGGCGCATCTTCAACGCGCTGGCCGCAGGCGGGCAGGTGCAAATGCCGTTTGCCGCAACCTTCTGGGCCCAGGGTTTTGGT
>JAUNHQ010000087.1 GCA_030535425.1 Pseudomonadota bacterium
CCGCCCGGGCGCTGAAGGCAAGCGCTACGGCATGCTGGTGGACATTCGCCGCTGCATTGGCTGCCAGGCCTGCACGGTGAGCTGCTCGATGGAGAACCTGCCGCCCATCGGGCAGTTTCGCACCACGGTCTTGCAGTACGAGGTGGCCAGCGCCACGCCCGGCGCGCCGCCGGCCATGGTGAGCCTGCCGCGCTTGTGCAACCACTGCGACAACCCGCCTTGCGTGCCGGTGTGTCCGGTGCAGGCCACGTTTCAGCGCACCGATGGCGTGGTGCTGGTGGACAACGAGCGCTGCGTGGGCTGCGGCTACTGCGTGCAGGCCTGCCCGTATGACGCGCGCTTTATCAACCACGAGACGCAAACGGCCGACAAGTGCACCTTTTGCGAGCACCGGCTGGAAGCCGGCCTGCTGCCCGCCTGCGTGGAAAGCTGCGTGGGCGGCGCGCGCAAGGTGGGCGATTTGAACGACGCGCGCAGCGAAATCAGCACGCTGCTGCGCCAGCACCAAAGCGAGATCAAGGTGCTCAAGCCCGGCCTGGGCACGGCCCCGCATGTGTTCTACATCGGCCTGCCCGATCAGTTTGTGGACGGCATTGACGGCCAGGCCGGCGTGCGCGTGCTGCCCGAGCACTGAAAAAGATTTGAAGGAGCGCCTTGTCATGCAGATCATTGAACTGCTCACCCCCGCGTACGAAGCGGCCTGGCTGCCCTGGGCCGTGCAGTACTTCTTCTTGATTGGTGTGGCCGCCACGGCCGCGCTGCTGGCGTCCTGGCTGGCCCTGGGCGCGCCGGCTTCGGCCCGCCAGCGCCTGCTGCCGGCCACCGTGGTGGTGGTGCTGGTGGCCAGCGTGGCCGCGCCGGTGTCGCTGCTGGCAGATTTGCACCAGCCGGGGCGTTTTTGGCACTTTTACGCGCACCCCGCACCCTGGTCGTGGATGTCGATTGGCGCTTTCTTGCTGCCGGTGTTCGTGCTGCTGGCGCTGGCTTTTTGCGCGGCGTGGTGGCTGCGCCGCACCGGGCTGATGCGCGCGCTGGGCCTGCTGCTGGCGCTCAGCGCCCTGAGCATCCTGGCCTACACCGGCGGCGAAATGATGGTGGTGCGCGCCCGCCCGCTGTGGCACACGGCCTTTTTGCCGCTGAACCTGGCGCTGACCGGCGCGCTGGGCACGCTGGGCGCGGTGTTGCTGGTGGCGCGCTGGCTGCCCCAGGGGCTGGGCGATTTGCCCGTGCCCCTGGTGCAAAAGCTGGCGCGCGGGCTGACGCTGGCGCTGCTGGCCGTGGCCCTGGCCTGGGCGGCGCTGGGGCTGGCGGGGCGCTCGCCCTCGTTTGCCGAGGCGCTGCGCCTGTTTCACGGCTTTGATGCGTGGAAGCTGGCGCTGATCGGCTCGGCCCTGGGCGGGGCGGCGCTGCTGGCGCTGGTGTGGTGGCCCTGGCGCAGCCCGGCCTGCCCGCGCCAGAGCCTGCTGCTGGCGCTGGCCATGCTGGCGGCGGCCTGGGGCTTTCGCTGGATGGTGTTCATGGCCGTGCAGACGGTGCCCAAGTTTGGCGCGGGCCTGTACTGGCAAACCCTGCCCTGGGGCAGCGACGGCGTGCTGGGCATGCTGGGTGTGCTGGGGCTGGTGGTGGCGCTGCTGGCGCTGGTGACCGGGGCGCTGCTGCGCTATCCGCCGCGCGGCCAGGCGCCTGTTTGATACCTGTTTGATGGTTGATTCAAAAACAATAGCTGAGAACCCTTGTATATCAAGCGAAAACGGCCTATTTTGATACAAGGTTTTAACAGACTCCAAGGCAAGGAACACGCACGATGAGCAATGCCAACAACACCCAAGACAAAGCCCAAGACCGCCAGCCTGCCCCTGCCGCCAAGGCCCCTGTCAGCCGCCGGCAGTGGATGGCGCGCGGCGGCCTGGCCGCTGGCGGCATGGCGGCTTTTGCGGCGGGCTATGGCGAAACCCTGCTCAAAGCAGGCAAGGGCCTGCTGAGCGGCAGCGCGGGCGAAGCGCCTGCGCACGCCACGCGCGGCAATGCGCTCACGCCCGAGTTCCGCATCGACCCGGCCACGGGCCAGCTCAGCCCCCAGCCGGGGCAGGTGGTCAGCATGTCCAGCTGCCTGGGCTGCTGGACGCAGTGCGGCGTGCGCGTGCGGGTGGACGAAGGCAACCAGCGCATCCTGCGCGTGGCGGGCAACCCCTATCACCCCCTGGCCACGGGCAATCCCGCGCCCATGAGCGAGCCGGTGCGCGAGGTGTTTGCGCGCTTAGGCGGCGACAGCGGGCTGGAAGGGCGCGCCACCGCCTGCGCGCGCGGCGCGGCCATGCAAGAGCAGTACAGCAGCCCGCACCGCGTGTTGCAGCCGCTCAAGCGCGTGGGCCCGCGCGGCGCGGGGCAGTGGAAAACCATCTCCTTCGAAGAGCTGGTGAAAGAAGTGTGCGAAGGCGGCGATTTGTTTGGCGAAGGCCATGTGGACGGCCTGCGCGCCATCTTCGATGCCAAAACCCTGATCGACCCGGACAACCCCGAATACGGCACGCGGGTCAACCAGTTCGTGTTTACCGACGCGGGCAACGAAGGCCGCACAGCCCTCATCCGGCGCTTTACCGAGCAGTCCTTTGGCAGCCTGAACTTTGCCAACCACGGCGCGTACTGCGGGCAAAGCTTTCGCGTAGGCGCGGGCGTGGCGCTGGGCAACCGCCGCGCCATGCCGCACGGCAAGCCCGACTGGCCCAGCGCGCGCTTTGGCCTGTTCATTGGCACCGCGCCCGCGCAGGCGGGCAACCCCTTTCAGCGCCAGGGGCGCGAGCTGGCCGAAGCCCGCGCGCGCAAAGAAAACACGCTGCGCTACGTTGTCGTCTCGCCCATCCTGCCCACCTCCTCCAGCATGGCTGCGGGCGATGGCAACCGCTGGCTGGCCATCAAGCCCGCGACCGATCTGGCGCTGGTCATGGGCCTGATCCGCTGGATCATGGAAAACGACCGCTACGACGCCGACAACCTGCGCCAGCCCGGCCCGGCGGCCATGAGCGCGGCTGGCCAAGCCTCTTGGACCAACGCCACCCACCTGCTGGTGGCCGACCCCGCGCACCCGCGCTTTGGCCAGTTTGTGCGCGGCACCGACCTGGGCTGGCCCCAGCCGCCCGCGCCTGAAAACGCCACGCCCGCGCCCGCAGGCCAGCCGCCCGCCCCGCCGCCCGTGGAATACGTGGTGCAGGCCGAAGACGGCAGCCTCATGCCCCACACCCGGGCCCAGCCCGCGCAGCTGCGCGTGCAAACCACGCTGGACATTCCCGCCTGGGGCGAACAAGGCCAGGCCGTGCCCGTGGCCAGCGCCTTCGTCATGCTGCAACGCGCCGCCGAGCAGCACACGCTGGACGAATACGCCAGCCTGTGCGGCGTGCCCCGCACCGAGATTGAAGCCCTGGCGCGCGAATTCACCAGCCACGGCAAGCACGCCGTGGCCGACGCCCACGGCGGCACCATGAGCGGCGCGGGCTTTTACACCGCCTACGCCATCGGCCTGCTCAACACCCTGGTGGGCAACCTCAACGTGCAAGGCGGCCTGGTGCTGGACGCCGGGCCGTTCGGCCCCTTTGGCCCCGGCCCGCGCTACGACTTTGCCAACTTTGAAGGCCGCGCCAAACCCGGCGGCCTCGGCCTGTCGCGCAACCGCATGCCGTATGAAAAATCCAGCGAGTTCAAGCGCAAGAAAGACAGCGGCGCCAACCCCTACCCGGCCCAGGCCCCGTGGTACCCGGTGCCCCACAACGGCCTGGGCAGCGAAATGCTGGCCTCGGCCCTCAACGGCTACCCCTACCGCGCCAAAGTCTGGTTCAACCACATGGCCAACCCGGTGTACGCCATCTCCGGCTTTCGCAACGCGCTTCAGGACAAGCTCAAAGATCCCAAGGTGCTGCCCCTGTGCGTGTCCATCAACCCCTTCATCAATGAAACCAACGCCTTTGCCGACTACATCGTACCCGACACGGTGACGTATGAAAGCTGGGGCATCAGCGTGCCCTGGGCCGACGTGGTGGCCAAATCGTCCACCGTGCGCTCGCCCGTGGTACCCCCGCGCGTGGGCCGCACCGCCAGCGGCGAGCCTATCAACTTGGAGAGCTTTCTCTTTGCCGTGGCCCGCACGCTGGGCATGCCCGGCTTTGGCCCCGGCGCGCTCAAAGACAAAGACGGCAACGCGCACGACCTGAACACCGCCGCCGACTTTTACCTGCGCGGCGCGGCCAACATCGCCTTTGCCGGCGGCCAGCCCGTGGGCGAAGCCAGCGACGACGATTTGCAACTGACCGGCCACGCACGCCACCGCGAGCTGCTGCAAACCAAGCTCAAGCCCGACGAATGGCGCCACGTGGCCATGGTGCTGACCCGCGGCGGGCGCTTTGACCGGCTGGAGCAAGCCTGGAAGGGCACCCAGCTCAAGGCCGCGCACAAACCCGCCTTGCCCCTGTGGGACGAAGAGCTGGCCAAGATGCGCCACAGCATGACCGGCGAGCGCCTGCACGGCTGCCCCCGCTGGCAGCCCACCCGCCTGGCAGGCGGCCAGCCCATGCGCGAGCAATACCCCGAAAAAGACTGGCCCCTGCTCATGATTTCCTACAAATCCAACCTCATGAGCTCCATGTCCATCGGCGCCAGCCGCCTTAGGCAAGTGCACCCGCACAACCCCATCAGCATCCACCGCGACGACGCCGCGCGCTTAGGCCTGTCCAACGGCCAGAAAGTGCGCGTGCACAGCCCCGGCGGCAGCCTGGTGGGCGTGGCCATCGTGCGCGAAGGCATCATGCCCGGGGCCATTGCCGTGGAATACGGCTACGGCCACAAAGAGCTGGGCGCGCGCGCCCACACCATCGACGGCCAGCCCATGCCCGCGCAAGCCGCGCTGGGCGCGGGGGTGAACATGAACGAGATTGGCCTGGTGGACCCCACGCGCGGCAGCGACCAGCCCAACGCCTGGGTGGACAGCCTTTCAGGCGGCGTGGTGCGCCAGGGCCTGCCCGTGCGGGTGGAGCCGGCCTGAGCCAGCAAAGGCAGGCGAACGGGGCGCATGACAGGCCGGCGCACTGGCCGGCCAGGCAGCTTGGGGCGGCGGAGCTGGCCCTGGGAGCATAAGCTCATGCGCAATAAGGTCTGAGGCCATCGCCACAATGCGGCCCATCGCCCCCGCTGTGGGGCTTTGTCTTTGTGTCGGAGAGTCTCGCCATGCGTTTTTCAACTTCCCTGATTCGGCGCCGCCACGCGGCCACGGCCGTGGCTGCCGTGGCACTGGCCGCCACGGCCTGGATGGCCGCGCCCCTGCGCGCGCAAACAGCCGCGTCCGCCCCCGCGCCAGCCGCGCAGAACTGGCCCACCCAGCCGGTCACGCTGGTGCTGGGCTTTCCGGCAGGCTCTGGCGTGGATGTAATCGCGCGCCTGATTCAGGAGCCGCTGTCAAAAGCCTTGGGCCAGCCCGTGGTGGTGGACTACAAAAGCGGCGCGGCGGGCAACATCGCCAGCGAATATGTCGCGCGCGCCAAGCCCGATGGCTACACCCTGGCGCTGGGCACTTCCGCCACGCACGGCAGCAATGCGGCGCTTTACAAGAACCTGAGCTTTGACGTGGAAGCCGACTTCGTGCCCGTGGTGCCGCTGAACAACGTGTCCAACGTGCTCACCATCAACCCCGCCGTGCTGGACGTGCGCACGCTGGAGGAATTCGTGGCCGCCATCAAGGCGCAGCCGGGCAAGTACAACTTTGCTTCCACGGGCAACGGCACGGGCACCCACATGGCCTTTGCCGAGTTCAACCACCGCCTGGGGCTGAACATGGTGCATGTGCCCTACAAGGGCGGGCCGGAGGCGCTGAACGCCGTGCTGCGCGGTGAAACCTGCTGCATCATGAACCAGGTGCAGACCGTGCTGCCGCACTACAAGGCGGGCAAGTTGCGCCTGCTGGGCGTGACGACCGAGCGCCGCGTGCCCGTGGTCAGTGAAGTGCCCACCATTGCCAGCAGCGGCCTGCCGGGCGCCAAGGGTTTTGACAGCGCCATCTGGTTTGGCGTGTTCGCGCCCAAGGGCACGCCAGAGCCCATCGTCAACAAGCTCAACACCGCCATTCGCGGCGTGCTGCAAGAGCCGCAGGTGCGCGAGCGCATCGAGTCCCTGGGCAATGCCGTGCGGCTGGAAACGCCCGCGCAGTTCCGCGCCACCGTGCAGGCCGACCGCAAGAAATGGGCCGAGGTCGTCAAGGCAGCCAAGGTTGAGATCAACTGACCGGAAAAGGAGCCCGCCCCTCATGACCGCCCCGCATGCCGATGCGCTGTCGCCTGTTCCCCGCCAGGAAGTCATCAGCCAGCGCAACCCCCAGGCCCTGCACGCACTGGCTGAGCAGGCGCGCGCCGATCTGGCACGGCTGAACTGGCCTGCGCCAGAGTGGTCGCCCCCTCACCCCGCCCCTGGCGGCGGCCAGGCGCTGGATGTGCTGGTGGCTGGCGCAGGCATGTGCGGCCAGACCGTGGCCCTGGCCCTGCTGCGCGAAGGCATCACCCGCCTGCGCGTGATTGACCGCGCCCCTCGCGGCAGCGAAGGCCCCTGGGGCACCTACGCACGCATGCTCACCCTGCGCAGCCCCAAGCACCTGACCGGGCCTGACCTGGGCGTGCCCGCGCTCACCTTCCGCGCCTGGTACGAAGCCCAGCACGGCAGCGCGGGCTGGGACGCGCTGCACAAGGTGGGGCGCCTGGACTGGCGCGACTACCTGCTGTGGGTGCGTGACACCGCGGGCCTGCCGGTGGAAAACGGCGTCCGTCTGCTGGACGTGGGACACGAGGGCGATGTGCTGCACGTGCGCCTGCACGGCCCGCAGGGTGAGGAAACCGTTTTCACCCGCAAGCTGGTGCTGGCCCTGGGCCGCGACGGCAGCGGCGCGCCGCGCTGGCCCCACTACCCTTCGCTGCGCGCAGGCGATCCGCTGGCTGCCAAGCGCGTGTTCCACAGCGCGGATGCCATCGACTTTGCCGCCCTGGCGGGCCGCCATGTGGGCGTGTTGGGGGCGGGCGCTTCCGCGTTTGACAACGCCGCCTGCGCGCTGGAAGCCGGCGCGCGCGTCACCCAGTTTGCCCGCCGCCCCCAGCTGCCGCAGGTCAACAAAAGCAAGTGGACGTCTTTTCCGGGCTTCTTCCACGGCTTTGAGCAGCTGCCCGATGCGGCCCGCTGGCGCTTTTACACCTACATCTTCAGCGAACAGGTGCCCCCGCCCTGGGAAACCGTGCGCCGCTGCGATGCGCATGAGGGCTTTGCCCTGCGCCTGGGCGAAAACTGGCTGGATGTGGCGCCCGATGCGGACGGCGTCACGGTCACCACGCCCGCCGGCACACAGCGGTTTGACGCGGTCATCTTTGGCACCGGGTTTGACGTGAACCTGCTGGACAGGCCCGAGCTGGCCGCCTACGTCAGCGCCATTGACACCTGGGCCCGCCACGTCAGCGCCGAAGAAGCCGCGCGCCACGCCGAGGCCGGGCGCTTTCCCTACCTGGGCTGCGGCTTTGCCCTGCGCGCCGCCGCAGGCCAGCCTGCCAGCACCGCCGCCGCGCTGGGGCGCATGCACCTGTTCAACTGGGGCAGCACCTTGAGCCACGGCGTGCTGGCGGGCGACATTCCCGGCCTGGGCATTGGCGCGCGCCGCCTGGCCGCCGCCGTGGCCAGCGACCTGTTCGTGCAAGACGCCGATCTGCACTGGCAGCGCCTGCAAGACTGGGACGAGCCCGAGCTGAAAGACACCCGCTGGTACGTGCCGTCTGGGCACGCCGCCTCCTGAAAGAGCCTTCGAATGACCGACCCCATTGCGCTGGACTGCTACTACAGCCTCTCTTCTCCCTGGGCCTACTTCGCAGGCCCGCAATTGCAGGACATCGTGCGCCGCCACCATGTGCGGCTGACGTTCAAGCCCTACGACTTTCAGGCCGTGGTGCCCCACACCGGCGGCGTGCCGCTGCGCACCCGCCCCGGCCCGCGCCGCAGCTACCACGCGCAAGAGCTGGCGCGCTGGAGCGATTACCTGGGCATGCCCATCGTGCTGGAGCCGCGCCACTACCCGCAAGGCGCCCACCCCGACCCGGACTGGAACAAGCACGCTGGCTGGATGCTGATTGCCGCGCAGCAGCAGGGGCTGGACGTGCAGTCTTTGTCACATGCATTGCTGCGCGCGCTGTGGCTGCAAGAGCGCGACACCGCCCTGGCCGAAGTGCGCATCGCCGTGGCCAACGAAAACGGCTACGACGGCGCCGCCCTGCAAGCGCTGGAGCAAGCCCCCGACACCCAGGCGCTGTACCGCCAGTACACGCAGGAGGCGCTGGAGCTGGGCGTTTTTGGCGCGCCCACTTACGTGCTCAACGGCGTGCGCTACTGGGGGCAGGACCGCCTGATGTTTGTGGACCGCGAGCTGGCGCGTCTGCGCGCGGGCCGCTGAGCTTCCAAAACGCAGCGGCTTTCTAGCCGCCCTGTCCGTCCAGAAAGCCCTCGATCAAGGCCGCCAGTGCCTGCGGCTGGTCGTGGTGCAGCATGTGGCCGCAATCAGGCAGCGTGTGGCTGCGCACCTGGGGCACGGCCTGCAGGCGCTGCTGGAATTCCTCGCGCGTAAAGCGCCCGTCCCACCACTGACTGAGGCTGTCGTCTTGCGCCAGCACCATCAGCACCGGGGCGGTGATGGCGGCGTAAGACGCCATCACTTCGTCCACGCGAAACAGCTGCGGGTTGACCACGCGGTGCGCCGCATCGCCCCGGATGTGCCAGCGCACGGTGCCGTCCGTGCCGCTGCGCGGCTCGGCCCACTGCCGCGCCAGCCACGCGGCCTTGTCTGCGGACAGGCGGGGGTTGGTTTTCATCAGGCGCTGGGCCACGCCCTCGGCGCTGTCGTAGGTTTTCAGGGCGCTGGCGCCTTGGTGCAGGGCCTTGAGCTCATCCAGCCACTTGGCGTGGCGCCGGGGCGCCTGGGCGGGCCGGGTGGCGGGCAGGCCAAAGCCTTCCAGGTTGATAAGCCGCCGGATGTGCGCAGGCCGTGCGCCCGCATACAGCATGGCCACGTTGCCGCCCATGCTGTGGCCCACCAGATCCACCGGGCGCTGGCCCGCGTAGTGGTCCAGCAGCCATTCCAGATCGCCCAGGTAATCGGCAAAGCTGTAGTGGTCGCACGCCGGGCCGGTGGACTGGCCAAAGCCGCGCCAGTCGGGCGCGATGACAAGGCGGCCCTGCAAAAACGCGGGCGAGAGCGCATCGACCATGAACTGGTAGCTCGCGCCCACGTCCATCCAGCCGTGCAGCAGCACCAGCGGGGGCTGCGTGCCATCGTCATGGCCCCAGCCGTGCACGTGATAGCGGTGCAGGCGGACGGGCAGAAACTGGCTGCGGGCGGGGCGCGCGGGGGTGTAGGGCGAGGCAAAAGCGTCAGACATGGCAAGCAAGGAAAAAGATGGCCTTGAAAAGCATAACAAAAAAGGCCATTTGCGCGTGTTTTATAAGGATTTATAGCTATTAAATAAATAGCAATTAAGCACCAAGCACTGCCATGCAAAACGCCACGCGCCGACCCCGTGGATCAGCGCGTGGCGTTGGTGTGCATCAGCCGCCGCTGGCGGCGATGACGGGGCGCTTAGCCGCCCATGCGTTTGCGGCGCATGCCCAGGCCGCAGGGGGGCGTGGCCGTCATGGCGCGCTGACCATGTCCTTGATCTGCTGCAGGGCGGCGGGGTCTTCCATGGTGGTCAAGTCGCCCGGGTCGCGCCCTTCGCACACGGCCTGCACGGCGCGGCGCAGCAGCTTGCCTGAGCGCGTTTTGGGCAGATTGGCCACAAAGCGCACGCGCGCCGGGCGGGCCACGGCGCCCAGCGAGCCGTCGACGATCTTCATCACCTCGGCTTCCAGCGCGGCCTCGGCCGCTTCGTCGCCCAAGGGGCTGGCGTCTTTGAGCACGGCAAAGGCCATGGCCACCTGGCCTTTGAGCTGATCGGCCACGCCGACCACGGCCACTTCGGCCACGTTGGGGTGGCTGGCAATGCACTCTTCGATCTCGCGCGTGCCCAGGCGGTGGCCGGCCACGTTGATCACATCATCCGTGCGGCCCAGGATGAAGTAGTAGCCGTCTTTGTCGCGCACGGCCCAGTCCGAGCTGGTGTAGAGCATCTTGGTGGGCACGGCAGACCAATAGGTGTTGAGGTAGCGCGCGTCGTCGCGCCACACGGTTTGCAGGCAGCCGGGGGGCAGCGGGCCTTCGACCATGAGCACGCCTTTTTCATCGGCGCCCAGCACTTCCTCGCCGGTCTGGTCGTTGATGAGTTTGACGTTGTAGCCGTACACGGGCTTGCCGGGCGAGCCGAATTTGCTGGGCATTTTTTCCACACCGTTGCAAATGGCCAGGATGGGCCAGCCGGTTTCGGTCTGCCAGTAGTTGTCGACGATGGGCTTGCCCTTCAGGCCCTCGCTGATCCATTGGGCGGTGGGCTCGTCCAGCGGCTCGCCGGCCAGAAACAGCGCGCGCAGGCTGGAGAGGTCGTACTTGGTCAGGTAGGCCGGGTCTTGCTTTTTCAGCACGCGAATGGCCGTGGGCGCGCTGAACATGACGGTGACTTTGTACTTCTCGACCAGTTGCCACCAGATGCCGCCGTCGGGCCGGATGGGTGTGCCCTCGTACATGATGGTGGCCATGCCGCCGATGAGCGGGCCGTAGATGATGTAGCTGTGGCCCACCACCCAGCCGATGTCGCTGGTGCTGAAAAAGGTTTCGCCCGGGTTGCCGCAGTAGATGTATTTCATGCTGGCGGCCAGGGCCACGGCGTAGCCGCCGGTGTCGCGCTGCACACCCTTGGGCTTGCCGGTGGTGCCGCTGGTGTAGAGGGTGTAGCTGGGGTGGGTGGATTC
>JAUNHQ010000088.1 GCA_030535425.1 Pseudomonadota bacterium
ATTGGCACGCCTGGGCTGGCCCTCGCAGGGGTAAAAACAGTGTGAACAGGCCCTAAAGGGGCAGGCCACTGGCGTTATCCTGCCCGGTTAACGCATTGGCGCCTGGCCCCCTCGCCACTTTGCTTGGGGCCCGCCGTGCTGGAGCAATTGACATGTTTGGTTTTTCAGAAGAGCAAATCGCCTGGTTCGGTCTCACCGTGGGGGTGGGCGCGTTCATGCTCTACATGCTGTTCATCATCGGCCAGCTGGCTTGGGAATCGAAAGCCGGCAAGTTCGGCACCTTCGTTTTGTTTCTGGCCCTGGCCTTTGGCATGCTGGGCTTTGTGGCCAAGGCCGTCATTCAATGGGTGATTGAAAAATAGCGCCCCGCAAAGCTGTGGAAAACTTTTGCGCAAGTCTGCACTTGTCCACAGCCTGGCATGGGCCGCTTCAACTCTTCCCTGCCATGCACGGCCTGGCCCCCGGCTTGCCCACAAGCCCTGTTGGGTTTTAAGTGGCTGTCACATAAGGGAAAAACCGTTCTTTCCCCAAAAGTGCAGGGCTTCTACTACAACGACTAATTTTTCATTTTGCTTTTAAGACAGTTGTTCAGACCGCCCGGCTGTGCACAAGGCCATGGCCCGCCTTGACCCCTGCACAAGAGGCAGCAACGCTTACATCCCGGTGCCTTGACGGCGCCTGCTTGCCCCCTGGGCCGCTGGTAAGATTTCGCCCGTTTGACAGCCCGTATGGGCGCATTTTTTTGCCCGGCCACGCCTTTTTCTTCCCCTTCCCGCGCCCATGTCCGTTGCCCTTGCTGGCCGCAGCCCCACCAGCTTTGAAATCAAAAGCGCCAGCCTGCCCCTGTTGGCCTTGCGGCTGAAATCTGCCGACCTGGACACCCTGGCTGCCGAGCTGGCCGTGCAGTACGGCGACAAACCCGGTTTTTTTGAGGACGATGCGCTCGTCATCGACCTGTCGGCCCTGCCTGGCCCGGCCCCTGCGGACGAAGACGCAGCGCCACCGCCACCCATTGACTTTGAGCGCCTGAGCGCCCTGCTGCGCGAACACCGCCTGCGTCCCCTGGCCGTGCGCGGGGGCCACAGCCTGCACATGGCCGCCGCCCAGCAAGCCGGCCTGCTGGCCGCGCCCGAAGCCCTGGTGCAGGCCGCACCCCGCCCCCCGGCGGAGCAAGCCGCAGCCCCAGAGCCTGCGCCCCAGGCCTTGCCCGAACCCGGCGCGCTCATCATCGAGCGGCCCTTGCGCTCGGGCCAGCAGGCGTATGCACGCGGGCGCGACCTGGTGGTCATGGCCATGGTCAACCCGGGGGCAGAAGTCATTGCCGACGGCCACATCCATGTGTATGCCCCGCTGCGCGGGCGTGCCATTGCGGGCGCGCGCGGCTGGCCGGGTGCGCGCATCTTTGCGCGCGACATGCGGCCCGAGCTGGTGTCCATCGCCGGTGTGTACCGCACCAGCGAAGACCCCCTGCCCGAATCGGTGTGGGGTAAGGCCGCCACGCTGCGCCTGCAATCCACCGAAGCGGGTGACAAGCTCATCTTCGAGCCCGTTGCCGGGTAAATCCGTTTTTTTCAATCCAACCAGTCAGGCATCACAGCCCAAGTGATGGGGAGCAACAAGCAAATGGCAAAAATCATCGTGGTGACTTCTGGCAAAGGCGGCGTGGGCAAAACCACCACCAGCGCCGCCTTCGCCTCCGGCCTGGCCCTAAAGGGCCACAAAACCGCCGTGATCGACTTCGACGTGGGCCTGCGCAACCTCGACCTCATCATGGGCTGCGAGCGCCGCGTGGTGTACGACTTCATCAACGTCATCCAGGGCGAGGCCACGCTCACGCAGGCCCTCATCAAGGACAAGCAGTGCGACAAGCTCTACGTGCTGGCCGCCAGCCAGACGCGCGACAAAGAGGCGCTGACGCAAGAAGGCGTGAAGAAAGTGCTGGACGAGCTGGCCAAGATGGACTTTGAGTACATCGTCTGCGACTCGCCCGCCGGCATTGAAACCGGCGCGCTCATGGCCATGCACTACGCTGACGAGGCCATCGTCGTCACCAACCCCGAAGTCTCCAGCGTGCGCGACTCCGACCGCATTCTGGGCATGCTTGGCAGCAAGACCCAGCGCGCCATCGACGGCAAAGACCCCGTCAAGGAACACCTGCTCATCACCCGCTACAACCCCAACCGCGTGGCCGATGGGCAAATGCTCAGCCTGCAAGACATTCAGGACATCCTGCGCATCAAGCTCATCGGCGTCATCCCCGAAAGCGAGGCCGTGCTGCAAGCCTCCAACCAGGGCCTGCCCGCCGTGCACCTGAAAGGCACCGACGTGGCCGGCGCCTACATGGACGTGGTGGAACGCTTTTTGGGCGCAGACTTGCCCATGCGCTACATCGAGGCCGAAAAGCCCGGCTTTTTCAAGCGCCTGTTCGGAGGCAAGTGAACGCCATGTCCTTTTTCGACTTTTTCCTGGGCGAAAAGAAAAAGACGGCCAACGTTGCCAAAGAGCGGCTGCAAATCATCCTGGCGCACGAGCGCAAAAGCCTCAAAGGCGGCGGCACCCCGCACTACCTGCCCGATTTGCAGCGCGATTTGATTGCCGTCATCAGCAAGTACATCAAGATCGACCCGAAGGACATCAAGGTCAACCTGGAATCGCAGGATGATCTGGAAGTGCTGGAGGTGAAGATCGAGCTGCCGGAGAAATCGGCTACCCCTTGAATTGGCCACCCCCTGAGCCGCTGACGCGGCTTCCCCCTGGAAGGGGGACAACGCCAGTGGCCGGGGGGACCCCGGCCACGGCGTTCCCGAATGGCTTGCTCCGCAGCCGTTTGATGGGCCTGCTGCGCGGCCCTTTGTCTTGACTCCCTCCCCCACTGGGGGAGGGTTGGGGTGGGGGCAAGCGGCGCTGGCTTGCAGCGTGCAGTTTTATGAATAAAAAAGGCCGTTTGCGCGCATCCAGCGCGTGCAAGCAGCTATCAAAAACATATCAACTGCGCCTGCGACGCAGCCCTTGGTCTGGCTCCCTCTCCCTCTGGGAGAGGGCAGGGGTGAGGGCACACGGCGCTGAATTTCAGCCATCATCCATGTCTTCGCCACCCTCAAGCCCGCCATGTTGAAAGGACCGCATCTGCCGTTACCCAAGCCTCAGATCCTGGTGGTGGAAGACGAGCCTGGCATTGCCGACACGCTGCACTACGCCTTGTCCAGCGACGGCTTTGAGCCCTGCATGTGCGCCAGCGCCCAGGCGGCCATTGAGCACTTTGCCGCCTGCCCGCCCGCGCTGGCCATTTTGGACGTGGGCCTGCCCGACATGAACGGCTTTGAGCTGTTTCGCCGCCTGCAAGAGCTGCCCGGCGGCAAGCACGTGCCCATGCTGTTTCTCACCGCCCGCTCGGGCGAAATCGACCGCGTGGTGGGGCTGGAGCTGGGCGCGGACGACTACATCGCCAAACCCTTCTCCCCGCGCGAGCTGGTCGCCCGCGTGCGCGCCATCCTGCGCCGCAGCCAGCGCGCGGGCACGGCCTTGGATGCAGAAGAAAAAATGCCACTGGCGCCCACCCAGAGCGTGGCAGAAGCTATCAAAAATGAAGCAAACACTGCCCCAGCCTCCGTGCTTCGCCACGGCCCGCTGGAATGCGACGGCGAGCGCCGCCAGATCCGCTACCACGGCCAGACGCTGGCGCTTTCGCGCTACGAATACGGCCTGCTGGCCACGCTGATGCAGCGCCCTGGCCGCGTGTTCACGCGCGACGAATTGCTTGAACGCGTGTGGGACGACCCGGGCGAAAGCTTTGACCGCACTGTGGACGCCCACGTCAAAACCGTGCGCGCCAAGCTGCGCGCCGTGCGCGAAGGCGTTGACCCCATCCGCACCCTGCGCGGCGTCGGCTACGCGCTGCGCGACTGACCATCCCCGCCCATGGCACTGGACATCCACCGGCTGGACACGGGCGAGCACCTGCTCAGCCTGGACGATGCGCAACTGGCGCTGCTGGCAGACGTGCTTGCGCGCTACACGCAGCGCACCGGCCTGCGCATCGACCCCTATGCCGACAGCGTGCTCAGCTGCGCCCAGCTGCACACGCTGCTGGCCGTCATGGACCAATGGGCCGCGCAAGCCGACTTGAACCGCCAGCGCCCCCAGGCCGTGGCCGTGCTGGGCCTGCGCGGCGTGCTGGCCCTGTGGGCCGCCGCCGGGCACGATGTGCGCCTGGTGGGCGATTGAAAAACCCCCTGGCCAGCGCCCGTTGCCCATGTCTCGTCGCACCCGCATCCTGCTGGCCCTGGTGGCCGTGTACGCCCTGGGCATGGCGGCGCTGCTGTGGCAGCTGCTGGCCGATCTGGACCCGCGCTACCGCGAATCGGCCGAAGAAGGGCTGGTGGAAACCGCGCACATCATGGCCGCCGTCATCGAGCAGGAGGTGGACCAGGGCGCGCTGCCCACCGACCGCATTGCCGCGCTGTTTCGCGACCTGTACGCGCGCCGCTTTTCCGCCCAGGTCTATCACCTGCACAAAACCCGCGTCGATCTGCGCGCCTACGTCACCAACCGCCACGGCACCGTGGTGTACGACTCCACCGGCCGCGCGCTGGGGCAGGACTTTTCCGGCTGGCGCGACGTGGGCCTGACCCTGCGCGGCCAATACGGCGCGCGCACCACGCGCGACGTGCCCGATGACCCGGCCAGCAGCGTCATGTACGTGGGCGCGCCCATCCGCTGGCAGGGCGAAATCGTGGGCGTTGTCACCTTGGGCAAACCGGTGCAAAGCTTTGGCCAGTTCGTGGCCGACGCGCGGCGCAACATCCTGTACGTGGGGCTGGTGTCTGCCGCCTCGGCGCTGGCCCTGGCGCTGCTGCTGTCGTTCTGGCTCATCCGCCCGCTGGGGCTGAGCAGCGACCTGCTGGCCGCGCTGCGCACCGCCTGGGCGCGCGATGAGGCCACGGGCCGCCGCACCTTCAGCCCGCGCCGCGCCTGGCGCGCACTTCGGGCGCAAGCGCGCGCGGCCGTGCACGAAGTGCGCGACGCCATTGCCGGGCGCAACTATGTGCAGGACTACGTGGGCCAGCTCACGCACGAGCTCAAAAGCCCCATCAGCGCCGTGCGCGGCGCTGCCGAGCTGCTGCAAGAGCCCGGCATGCCCCCTGAGCAAGCCGCGCGCTTTGCCGCCAACATTGCGCGCGAAACCCTGCGCATGCAAGAAACGGTGGACCGCATGATGGAGCTCACCGCCTTGGAAAGCCGCCGCATGCTGCAAAACCAGCAGCGCGTGCCGCTGGCCGCGCTGCTGCACGATCTGGCCGCCAGCGCCCGCGCCAAGGCCCCGCGCCTGCGCATCGACGTGGTGGTGCAAGACGACGTGGCGGTCGAAGGCGACGCCTTCTTGCTGCGCCGCGCCGTGGGCAACCTGCTGGACAACGCCGTGGCCTTCAGCCCCCCTGGCGACGGCGCCGCCGGGCCGGCCGATGGTCTGGCCGACATCGTGCTCACCCTCTCGCGCCAAGGCCGCATGGCCTGCATCACCGTGCGCGACCACGGCCCCGGCCTGCCCGCCTATGCCGAAGGCAAGGTGTTCGACAAATTCTTCTCGCTGGCACGCCCCGGCACGCAAAAAAGAAGCACCGGCCTGGGGCTGGCCTTTGTGCGCGAAATCGCCACCTTGCACCAAGGCAGCGTGAGCCTGGTCAATGCCCGCCGCGCCAGCCCCGCTCGGCGCGAGCCCGGCTTTGCCCCCGACCGCGCCGACGCCGGCGCCATCGCCACCTTGCGCCTGCCCGCCATGAAGGCGTGAGAGAAACAAAAAAAACGGCCCGCTGCATACCGCAGCGGGCCGTGCATGCCGATGGCAGGCGAAGGGAGCCTTGCCTTTTAAGCGGTGCGTTGAAGCGCTCCCTTGCTCAGGCCGCTTTCCAGCCGCTGCCGTCTTGCGTGAACACCAGCTTTTCCGGCAGGGCCGACAGCGTGCCCTGGTACACCTGGGCGCCGTTGGCGGTGATGCTGAAGTTTTCTTCTTCCACCAGAAAAAACGCCTGGCCCGTGGGGGCGGTTTGCAGCTCGTTGCAGCCTGTGGCCTTGACGGTCACGCCGCCAACGCCCTGACCGGAAGCGTCGAGAAATTCGACGCGGACTTTCTTGGCACTCATGTTCTCTCCTTGCCCTGTGGGGTGTTTGTGCGCAGGTTTGAAAAAAAATGAAGCGCCACTGTGCCACCGGCCCGCATGTTTTCACGCATGCGCATGGCAGGAACGCGCGACAAATGCACGTTCTGCGCAGGCGGCGTGCTGCACACCGCCCAGGCGGTTTGACGCGGCTGCACATGCGCTGTGACGGGCATGCACATGGGATGTGCATGGGGCATGGGCCAGCGCATGGCTTGTGTGGCTGGCCTTGTGTGGCCGGCGCTCGTGTGCACGGCCAGCGTTGCTTGCCCTCACCCCATCTCCCAGGGGGAGAAGGGGGCAGGCGGTGCATTGCAGTCATCAGGCACATGGCCCATGCCGTCGCTTCTCATGCCCGTTCTGCCCCCACGCGCCACCAGTTCACGTGCCGGGTGCCCAGCATCAGCGCCGCCAGCATGCCGAACACCAGCAGCGCGCCCAGCAGCAGTGCGTTGTTTTCAGAGGCCAGCAGGCCATACAGCGCCCCGTACAGCAGCGCCACGTAGGCGGCCACGCCTGCGCCCCGGCGCACACTGCCCAGCACGGCGCTGAAGTACACGGCCAGCAGGGCCACGCTGGCAGCAGCCGCGCCGCCATAGGCCCAGGCAAAGCCCACTTTTTCTGACAGCGCCAGCAGCAGCAGAAAGAACACCGCAATCGACAAGCCTGTGAGCGCGTACTGCACCGGGTGCAGCGACAAGCGCTTGAGCAGCTCCACCATGAACACGGCCATCAGCACCAGGGCGATGAACAGCGCGCCGTACTTGGCCGCGCGCTCGGCCATGGAGTACACGTTCACCGGCTGCGCCAGCGTGATCTGGAAAGCGTCCACGTCTTGCAGCCCGCTGCGGCGCGCGCCGTCATCGGCCAGGGCCAGGGTGCGCAGCTGCTCGCGCGCTTGCGTGGTCAGGGCGGTGATGTGCCAGCGCGCGTCAAAGCCGCTGCCGCTCACGCTGCGGTCGGTGGCCAGAAAGCGCCCGCCAAAGCTGGGGTGGGGCCAGGGCGATGTCAGGTGCGCGCGCGTGTCTTGGCCCAGGGGCAGCACGCTCAGGTCTTGCTGGCCCATCAGGTTCAGCTCCAGCGAAAAAGGCAGCGCGTGCCCGGCGCGAAAGGCGGCCAGCGCGCCATCGCTCAATGGGGCGTGAATGCCGCCGGCCAGCGCGCTGCCGGTGGGCAGGTGGGGCACGCCTTGGGCAAAGGCTGCTGCCTGCCCGTGCAGCGTCAGGCGCGGCGAGCCTTGCAGGCCGCGCAAGTCGCTCACGCTCAGGGCCAGCACGGGGGGCTGCACTTCGATGCGCGAGTCTTTTTCATGCCGGGGCAGCTGCGTTACTTCCAGCGGGGCAAAGCGCCCGCTGAGGGTGCTGCCGAGTTGGTAGAACAGCACGGTGAAGATGCCCCGGTAGCGCGTGTGCGGCGTCAGGCTGCCGTTGATGTCCAGCTGCTGCGGAAACACCAGGTGCACGCGCTGGGCGCTGCGCGGGTGCGGGCCGGTGGCCTCGCCGCGCGCGTTGCGCTCCATCACTTGCCAGTGCTCCACATAGGGCACCACCAGCACCGGCCCGGCCAGGGTTTGCGGGCCCACGTGGGTGCGCGCCAGCTCTTGCGTGGCTTCGTCCTGGCTGTGCCCACGCGCGGCAATGAGCGACTGGATTTGCCCCAGCGGCAAACACAGCAGCAGCAACAGCAACAACAGCAGCGCGCCTTTGGCGAGCATGGATTCGCGCCAGCCGGCAAAACGGTTCATCAGGGATCTCCTTTCATAAACGGGTCCAAAACGGGTTCAAACAGGGGGGTCAAAAGCCTTGGGCGCGCATGCTCGCGCCCGCTGGCGAAGGCGGTGTGAAGCCGCCTGGCCCCTGGGCTTCACCCCCGTTTCACCCCTGTTTCACGCGCGCTTCACACAGCGTGTGCGCTGTTCGCCCGCGCTTCATGCGGCTTTCGCGCGGGGCTTTCACAGTGCGGGCCATTCCTGGGTTCCGCCCTTTTTTGTTGAAAGCAAAGGACTTCATGCCATGCACCCCCTGCCTCTGCCCCATGCCTTGATTGACACCTTGACCGGCACCCTGGCCGATGCCCTGCCCAGCACCCTGACGGCCCTGCGCGCCCTGCCTGGCGCGGCGCTGCGCAGTGCCGCGCCCCACTGCCCGCCGCCGCTGCGCCAGGCCTTGCACGCAGGGCGGCGCGCGGCGCTGGTGTCCACGCGGCTGGCGTGGTACGCGGCGCTGGGCGCGCTGGTGCTGCTGGCCCCGCGCGTGCAGGCGCAAACGGGCGATGCGCCCAAGGCCGAAAGCCCCTACTTCTTCGTGCAAGGCGCGCAGCCGGGTGTGGACGCGCTGCCGCTGAAGAGCACCGAGGTGCAAGTCCGCATCAGCGGCGTGATCGCCCAGGTGCAGGTCACGCAGCGCTACAAGAACGAAGGGGCCGTGCCCATTGAGGCCAAGTACCTGTTTCCCGGCTCCACCCGCGCGGCGGTGCATGGGCTGGATGTGCGCGTGGGCCAGCGGCTGATTGCCGCGCACATCCGCGAAAAGCAGCAGGCGCGGGTGGAATACGACCAGGCCCGGCAAGCGGGCCAGACCGCCGCCTTGCTGGAGCAGCACCGCCCCAACGTGTTTCAGATGCACGTGGCCAACATCCTGCCGGGCGATGAGGTGCAGGTGCAGCTGCGCTACAACGAGCTGCTGGTGCCCGAGGACGGGCGCTACCAGTTCGTCTACCCCACCGTGGTGGGGCCGCGCTATGCCGGCAGCGCCGCGGGCGCGGATGGCGCAAATGGCGCGGACGGTGCAGGCCATGCCGCCGCTCAGGCAGCGGCCTTTCCGGCCCAGCCCGTGCTGCGCCAGGGCCAGGCCAGCGGCAGCGCGTTTGACCTGCACGTGCAGCTGGACAGCCCGGTGGACATTGCCGGCATCCAGTCGCCCAGCCACGCCATTGACACCGTGCTGGGCGAAGGCGGCAACACCCGGCGCGCGCGCGTGCGGCTGGCCGCCAGCGCCAGCCGCGCGGCAGGCAACCGCGACTTCGTGCTCGACTACCGGCTGGCCGGCAGCGCCATCCAGTCCGGCGTGCTGCTGCACCGGGGCGAGAAGGAAAACTACTTTCTCGCCATGGTGCAGCCGCCCAAGGCCGTGGCGCCCGCGCAGATCACGCCGCGCGACTACGTCTTCGTCGTTGACGTTTCCGGCAGCATGCACGGCTTTCCGCTGGACACGGCCAAGGCGCTCATGCGCGCGCTGCTGGGCGGCCTGCGCGCCAGCGACACCTTCAACGTGATGCTGTTTTCAGGCGCCAGCCGCATGCTCGCGCCCGAATCGGTGCCCGCCACACCCGCCAACGTCAACGCCGCCATCCGCACCATCGAGCAAATGGGCGGCGGCGGCTCGACCGAGCTGCTGCCCGCGCTGCGCCGCGTGCTGGCTGCGCCCAAGCCGCCCGGCCTGGCGCGCACCGTGGTGGTCGTCACCGACGGCTACGTCACCGTCGAGCGCGACGCCTTTGCCCTGGTGCGCCAGCACTTGAGCCAAGCCAACGTGTTTGCCTTTGGCATTGGCTCCTCCGTCAACCGGCACCTGATGGAAGGGCTGGCCCGCGCCGGCATGGGCGAGCCTTTCATCGTCACCCGCCCCAGCGAGGCCGCAGCCCAGGCCGCGCGCTTTCAGCGCATGATCGCCTCGCCCGTGCTCACCAGCGTGCAGGCGCAGTTCGATGGCCTGCCGGTGTACGACGTGGAGCCGCCCGCCCTGCCCGATTTGCTGGCCGAACGCCCCCTCATCGTCATGGGCAAATGGCGCGAGCCCGCCCCCGGCGCCACCCCCACGCTGCGCGTGCAGGGCCAGGCCGCCGACGGCCCCTTCACGCAAACCCTGCCCATCGACACCCGCGCCGACTGGCAAGGCACCAGCGCGCTGCGCCAGCTGTGGGCACGCCAGCGCATCGCCACCTTGAGCGACGAAGAAGCCCTGACCGGCGACAGCACCCACCGCGCCGCCATCACCCAGCTGGGGCTGGCGCACAGCCTGTTGACGGACTACACCAGCTTCATCGCCATCGACCGCGTGGTGCGCAACCCCGGCGGCCCAAGCGCCAGCGCCGAACAGCCCAGCCCCATGCCCGAAGGCGTGAGCGATCTGGCCGCGGGCCAGGCCAGCGCCCTGGGCGCTGCCGTCAGCAGCACGCCAGAGCCCGAAGCCCTGGGCGCGGCGCTCATCGTGCTGGCCGTGCTGGGTGCCGCCATGGCGCGCCGCCCACGCCGACAGCCCTTGACCGCCTGACCTTGACTGCTTGACCAGGCGGGCGGGCGCGGCTTCTTGTCTTGAGGTGTGGGAACGGTTTTGTGGAAGCGGTTTTGTGGGAGCCGGCGGGCCCCCCGATAGCAAACCTGTAAAACGCGCCCCAACCCGGGCCGGCCCC
>JAUNHQ010000089.1 GCA_030535425.1 Pseudomonadota bacterium
GTTCATGATGTCCACCTCGTAGTTGCGCACGTGCTGCTCCAGCGCGGCGGCGTATTTGGGGCCGTCGGTTTCGGGCACGCCGGGGTAGTTGGCGATTTCCATGGTGTCGTTGACCTGGCCGCCAAAGCGTTCGCTGACCACGCCGGTGCGAATGCCTTTGCGCGCGGCGTACACGGCAGCGGCCGCGCCGGCGGGGCCGCCGCCGATGACCAGCACGTCAAACGGGGCCTTGGCGCTGAGCTTTTGCGCGTCGCGCGCGGCCGCGCCGGTGTCGATCTTGGCCAGGATTTCTTCCAGCAGCATGCGGCCGGAGCCGAACATCTCGCCGTTCAGGTACACGGCGGGCACGCCCATGATTTCGCGCGCTTCGATTTCCTGCTGGTACAGGCCGCCGTCGATGACGGTGGTGTGGATGTGCGGGTTTTCAATGGCCATGAGCGACAGGGCCTGCACCACGTCGGGGCAGTTGTGGCACGACAGGCTCATGTAGACCTCGAAGTTCAGGTCTTGCGCGGGTTGCAGGGCCTTGATTTGCGCCAGCGTGTCGGCTTCGACCTTGGGCGGGTGGCCGCCGGTCCACAGCAGGGCCAGGATGAGGCTGGTGAATTCATGCCCTAGGGGAATGGCGGCAAAGCGCAGGCGCGCAGGCTGGCCGGTGCGCGCCAGGGTGAAGCTGGGGTGGCGAGTGTCTTGCCCGTCGGTGCGCAGGCTGATCTTGTCGGGGCGGGCGGCCTGGATTTCTTGCAGCAGCTCGCGCAGCTCGGTGGATTTGTCGCTGTCGTCCAGCGAGGCCACCATCTCGAACGGCTCTTTCACGCGCTCAAGGTAGGCGGCCAGTTGTTGCTTGATGTCGTCGTCCAACATGGTGGTTGCTCCTGATTTGATAGCTTCTCGCACGCGTCTGGAGCGCGCTAGAGCCTGATTTGCTGGCTGATTTGTTCAATAAAAAGCCGAACGGCAGGGCAGCGGGTGCCCTGTCGCCGTTCGGCTTAGGGGGTGAAGGTGTCAGCGCGGGGGCTTAGATCTTGCCGACCAGGTCAATGGAAGGCTTGAGGGTTTTTTCGCCTTCTTTCCACTTGGCGGGGCACACTTCGCCGGGGTGGGCGGCGGTGTACTGGGCGGCCTTGAGCTTGCGCACGGTTTCCTTCACGTCGCGGGCGATTTCGTTGGAATGCACTTCCATGGTCTTGATCGTGCCGCTGGGGTCGATCACGAAGGTGCCGCGCAGGGCCAGGCCTTCTTCAGGGATGTGCACGCCAAAGGCGTTGGTCAGCTGGTGCGTGGGGTCGCCCACCAGGAAGAACTGGGCCTTGCCCACGGCGGCGCTGGTTTCGTGCCAGACCTTGTGGCTGAAGTGCGTGTCGGTGGTGACGATGTAGACCTCGGCATTGGCCTTCTGGAAGTCGGCGTAGTTGTCGGCGGCGTCTTCGATTTCGGTGGGGCAGTTGAAGGTGAAGGCAGCGGGCATGAAGATCACGACCGACCACTTCTTGCCGTCGGAGAAGTTTTTCTCCGTCACTTCCTCGAACTTGCCGTTGTGGAAGGCCTGGACTTTGAAAGGCTGGACTTTGGTGTTGATGAGGGACATGAGGGCTTCTCCTTTGCGGTTGACGAACAATGCAGCGGGTGCTGCGATGGGATGAAGTATAGGCGTTGCCTATCAAATTTTGGATTTATTTTGTCTAAGCTATCTTTAGGCAGGGGCTATGGCCGCCGCAGGCGGCCCGCCAACAGCGCCATGGCCGCTGGCGAAAAGGGCAGCTTAACGCATTGGCGGGGCGCGGGTGGCCGGCGTAGGCGGGCAGGGGCCCGGGTCATTGCAGGCCCAAAAGGCTTTTTGCGCTTGCCAGGCGCGTGCGAGAAGCTATGAAAACAAGAGCATTGGCCCGCAAGGTGCGCCAGGGCCGGGGCAGCCCGCCGCCTATCAGCCCTGGGCGGCCTTGGCATCGCCTGCCGGGGCAAAGGGCAGCACGGTGGGGCTGGCGGCGCTGCCTTCTTCGCGCATGTTCACGCTGCCGTGGTAGCGCGCGCCGGGGTCCACTTGCAGCGATTCGGTTTCGATGTTGCCGTGGATGCGGGCGCTGGCTTGCAGGTGCAGGCGCTGGGCGAAGACGTTGCCCTCCAGCCGGCCCAGCACCAGCAAGTCGGCGGCATGCACGTCGCCGTTGACCACGCCGGTTTCGCCAATGATGGCGCGGCCCTCGGCGCGCAGCGTGCCCTGGATGCGGCCATCGACCTTGACCGAGTTTTGCGTGGTCAAGTCGCCTTGCAGCGTGCAGTGCTCGGCAATCAGGGTGTCGATTTGCTTGCCTTGCGCGGGGGCCAAGGCGGCGGGGGTTTTGTCCTTGCTGGAGCCGAACATGGGGTGAATCAGGCTTGAAAAAATTTACTGAACCGGGCCCAGGGCCAGAAAGCTTTCAGGGTCCAGCCGCTGGCCGCGCAGCTGTACCTCGTAATGCAGGTGCGGGCCGGTGGAGCGGCCGGAGGAGCCCAGCAGGCCCAGCGTGTCGCCAGGCTGAATGCGCTGGCCCTTTTGCACGTCGATGCGCGACAGGTGCGCGTACACCGTGCTGTAGCCGTGCGCGTGCGCCACTTCCACCACCTGGCCGTAGCCGCTTTGCGTGCCGGCAAAGCTCACGCGCCCGCCTGCGGTGGCCTGCACCGGCTCGCCCACGCTGCCTTTGAAGTCCAGCCCGCCGTGCAGCTCGCTGCCCTGGCCGGTAAAGGGGTTGGGGCGGTGGCCAAAGCGCGAGGTGATGGCCCCGCCATGCGGCAGGCCCAGGGGCACGGATTGCAGCGCTTGCAGCAGGTTGCCCGCATCGCGCGCAAAGCTGCCGGTGTAGGGCACGGGGTGCGCGGCGGAAATGTCCTGCGGCGCCGGGCCGCCGGCGGCGGGGTTGGGCTGGCCCTGGGGCGGCTCCATGGACACGGGCTTGACGTGCACGCCGCGCGCTTGCAGATAGGCTTGCAGCTCGCCAATCATTTGCTCGGATTTTTTCAGCGCCGCCAGCTTGGTGTTGATCTCGGCAGAGGTGAAGTTTTTCAAGTCGGCCACTTCCTGCCGCAGCGCCAGCAGCTCTTGCTGGCTGGCCTCGCGCAAAGCGTGCAGCTCGGCCTGGCTGGCCTGCTGCGCGGCACGCCAGTCGGCGCGCGCGGCCACGTGCAGCACGCCCAGCGCGGCCAGGCACAGCGCCAGCACCACCGAAGCGCCGCCCAGCCCCAGCAGCAGCGGCCGCAGCCAGGCGAGCAGGCGGCTGTCCACTTCCAGCGCGCGGGTGCTTTCGGGGGTGACGATGAGAACGGTGGAGCGTGCCATGAAGGGCGTCAAAGAGTGCAGCCGGGGCGGGCAGGCAAGAAAGAAGAGGGCAGCAAACCAGGGCGGCGCTACGCACGACACAACGCAAGACGCCGCCAACCCGCATTTTTTACACGAAAACAGAATAAGCGGCAATATGTTACATGCGGGCAAATGAAGCATGCCCTGGAAGCTTGGCGCGAAAGGTGCTGGAGGAGGGCGCTTTTTGATCTGAATATGAGCTGAATAATGCTCTTTATTCAATAGCTGAAAAAGCTTTTGTATCAAGCGTAAAAGGCGATTTTCGATACCTTTTCTGGGCGCGCTGAAGCCCAGCCCTGCATGCCGGCAGGCGAGCCACTGGCAGAATGCCAGACGCTATGCACACGCCTGATGAACGCCCCGCACCTGAGCCGCGCAGTGCTTACCGCGCCTTTCGCCTAATCACCACCCGCTGGATGGACAACGACCAGTACGGCCATGTGAACAACGTGGTTTATTACAGCTGGTTCGACACGACGGTAAATGCGCATCTGATCGAGGCCGGTGTGCTGGATCCGGCGCATGGCGGCGTCATTGGCTTGGTGGTGCAAACGCAGTGCCAGTATTTCGCGCCGCTGGCGTTTCCGCAAAACATCGAGGCGGGCATTCGCGTGGCACGCCTGGGCACATCCAGCGTGCGCTACGAAGTGGGGCTGTTTGCCCAGGGCGCGCCCATGACGGCGGCCAAGGGCCATTTTGTGCATGTGTACGTTGACCGCGCCACGCAAAGGCCCGTGCCGCTGCCCGCGCCACTGCGCGCGGCTTTGGAGGCGCTGCAATGCCCCGGCTGACGGCGCCCGTGCCCGATCCGGCCAGCGTGGATGTGGCCATGGAAAACCGCATGAGTGTGCGTGCCTTCCGGGCCGATGCGCCCGTGCCGCGCACGCAGGTGGAGGACATCTTGCGCGTGGCCAGCCATGCGCCCAGCGGCGCCAATGCGCAGCCGTGGAAGGTGTACGTGCTGCAAGGCGCTGCGCGTGACGCGCTGTGCGCCAAGGTATGCGCCGCGCATGAGGCGCTGCGCGATCACCCCGAGCGCGAAACCGATTACCGCGCCGATTACGACTATTACCCGCGCCACTGGGTGCCGCCTTACCTGGAGCGGCGCCGCGCCAATGGCTGGGGGCTGTATGGCCTGCTGGGCATTGGCCGGCATGAGAAGGACCGCATGCACGCGCAGCACCAGCGCAACTTTCGCTTTTTCGATGCACCGGTGGGGCTGATGTTCACCATCGACCGCGTGATGGGGCAGGGCAGCCTGCTCGATTGCGGCATGTTCATGCAAAACGTGATGCTGGCTGCCCGTGCGCGCGGGCTGCACACATGCCCGCAGGCCGCATGGAACCCGTATGCCCGCATCGTGCTGCCGCACATCGGTGCCACGGCCGAGGAAATGCTGGTGTGCGGCATGGCCCTGGGCCATGCAAACGAGCAGGCGCCAGTCAACCGCTTCACAACCCCGCGCGAGCCCGTGCAGAGCTTCGCGCACTGGGTGGGGCAAGGCGCGCAAGGCGCATGAACCCGCTTGCCGGGGTAGGCAAGGGGTGGCTGATGGCGCACATGGCCAGGGTGTTTGATTGCTATTATTTAAATAGCTAAAAACCCTTGCCAATCGCGCGCAAATGGCCTTTTTCTTTGAGTGCTTTTGGGGTTGATCCCGGCGCCGGAAGTGCTGCCCGCCGTCAGAAGCGGATGCCGGCCGGGTTGGTGTTCGTGCGCTCCGGAGCGATGCTGGGAGCGGCAGGAGCGGTGGCAGGGGCGGAGCGGGCGGCAGGGGCACTGCGCTCTTGCGGGGCAGGGGCAGCAGGCGTGGTCAGCGGGGTGGCGGCAGGCTGGCGGTAGTTGCTGGGCAGCTGAGATGCCTTGGGGTAGCCCGCAGCGTCCAGGTACTGCGTCCACTGCGCGCTGTTGAAGCCTTTGAGCTGCTGGTTGCCAATGCTCAAGGCGGGCAGGCTGCCGTCGCCAAACAGTTGTTGCAGCGCGTCGGCGTCGCTGCGGGTGGAGACGGTTTTTTCGGTAAAGGGAATGCCGCGGCTGGCAAGCAGGCTGCGGCCAGAAGCACAGGGCGCGCAGTCAGTGCCGGTGTAGAGGGTGACGGGAAAGCGCCGTGCTGTCTGGCTGAGTTCATAAGGCAGGCTGGCGCTGCCCGTGCCGGGCGCGCTGCCGCTGCTGCCCTTGCCTGGCACGGTGCGGGCATCGGCGGCAGGGGGGCGGTCAGAGTAGGTGACGCGGCCATCAGGCCCCACCACGCGGTAGGTTTGCGCCTGCGCGGCGGCGCTGGCGGCCAGCAGCAGGGCGGCGGAAGTCAGGCTCAGGAAAGGCAGTTGGGACATGTGGCTCGGGCTCTCAGTCATCAAGGGTTGTGCGGGCTGAACGGGTCACACCAGGGCTCATGACGCTTTACGCCATGCCCTGGTGGCGCAGCAGGGCGTCCAGCGTGGGTTCGCGGCCGCGGAAGGCTTTGAACGATTCCATTGCCGGGCGGCTGCCGCCGGCTTCCAGAATGGCCTGGCGGTATTTTCGTCCGGTTTGCACGCTGGGCAAGCCGTCGGGCGTGACGCTTTCCTCGAACGCGGCATAAGCGTCGGCCGAGAGCACTTCGGCCCATTTGTAGCTGTAGTACCCGGCGGCGTAGCCGCCCGCGAAGATGTGGCTGAAGGTGTGGGCGGTGCGGCTGAAGGCGGGTGGCTGGATGACGGCGACTTCGTCGCGCACGGCTTGCAGCTGGGCCTGAATGTCCACAGGCTGCGCGGCGGTGTGCAGCTGCATGTCGAACAAGGCGAATTCGACTTGCCGCAAGGTTTGCATGCCGGCCTGGTAGTTCTTGGCGGTCAGCATTTTGTCGAACAGCTCGCGGGGCAGGGGCAAGCCGGTGTCCACGTGCGCGGTCATGTGGCGCAGCACGTTCCATTCCCAGCAGAAGTTTTCCATGAACTGGCTGGGCAGTTCCACGGCGTCCCACTCCACGCCGCTGATGCCGGACACGTCGTGTTCGTTGACTTGCGTCAGCAGGTGGTGCAGGCCGTGGCCGAATTCGTGAAAGAGGGTGATGACGTCGTCGTGCGTGAGCAGCGGGGGCTTGCCGTCCACGCCTTCGGCAAAGTTGCAGACCAGATGGGCCACGGGGGTTTGCAGGGTGCCGGTGTCGGGGCGCAGCCAGCGGGCGCGCACGTCGTCCATCCAGGCGCCGCCGCGCTTGCCGCTGCGCGCGCCGGGGTCCAGGTAGAACTGGCCCAGCAGCTGCGGGCCGCTGGGGCCTTGGCGCTCGATGCGGTAGAAGCTGACCGAGGGGTGCCAGACGGGGGCGTTGTCGGGGCTGATCTGCACTTCAAACAGGGTTTCGACAATCTTGAACAGGCCGGCCAGCACCTTGGGGGCGGTGAAGTATTGCTTGACTTCCTGCTCGCTGAAGGCGTAGCGCGCTTCCTTGAGTTTTTCGCCGATGTAGGGCCAGTCCCAGGCCTGCGGCTCGTGCAGGTTCAGCTCGCGGGCGGCAAAGTCGCGCAGGTCTTGCACGTCGCGCTGGCCCCAGGGGCGGGCCTTGGCGGCCAGCTCGCGCAAAAACTGCGTGACTTGCGCGGGCGATTCGGCCATTTTGGGCACGAGCGAGACTTCGCCAAAGTTGGCGTAGCCCAGCAAGGCGGCTTCTTCCTGCCGCAGCGCCAGCAGCTCTTGCATGATGGCGGTGTTGTCAAACTTTTGCGCGTCGCCTTCGGCCTGATCGGAGGCGCGGGTGACGTAGGCGCGGTACAGGCGCTGGCGCAGGGCGCGGTCGTGCGCAAACTGCATCACGGGCAGGTAGCTAGGCAGCTTGAGGGTGAGCTTGTAGCCTTCGCGCCCCTCGGCCTGGGCGGCGGCGCGGGCGGCGGCCTGCACGTCGGGCGGCACGCCGTCCATCTCGGCTTGGCTGGCGTAGTAGGCAAAGGCGTCGGTGGCGTCCAGCGCGTTTTCGCTGAACTTTTGCGCCAGCTCGGCGCTGCGCTCTTGAATGGCGGCAAAGCGCGTCTTGGCCGCGCCTTGTAGCTCGGCGCCGCCCAGCACGAAGCCGCGCAGCGCGTTTTTGTGGGCCTGGCGCTGCTCTGGGTTGAGGCTGGCCGGGTCAATGGCCTTGTATTGCGCGTACAGGCGTTCGTCGCTGCCCAGGCGGGTGAAGAATTCGGTGACTTTGGGCAGCGCCGCGTTGTAGGCGGCGCGCAGCTCGGGGTTGTCCATCACGGCGTTGAGGTGGCTGACCATGCCCCAGGCGCGGCCCAGGCGTTCGGTGGCCACGTCCAGCACCCGGGCCATGGCGGTCCATTCGGCGGCAAAGCCGGGGGCGGTCACTGTTTCGAGTGCGGTGCTGGCTTCGCCCAGCAGCTGGTCGATGGCGGGGGCCACGTGCTCGGGGCGGACCTGATCGAACAAGGGCAGGGCGGAAAAATCAAGCAAGGGGTTGGGTGTGGTCATGGGGTGATCTTAGGGGCTGGGGGAGCTTGGGGATATGAGCGGAGATGCGGGCGAATGAGGCTGGCGTGGATGGCACAGTGCGGGCCTGGGGGAATGCGATGATGCAGGCCAGGGTCGTGCCACTGCATTGACCGTGTTTTTTCAAGGAGCTGTGATGAGTCAGGATGTTTTTGTTGCAGGTGTGGGCATGATTGCCTTTGCCAAACCGGGCCAGCATGCGCCCTATACCGAGATGGCGGCGCAGGCGGCGCGGGCGGCCTTGCAGGATGCGGGCCTGGCGTATGGGCAGGTGCAGCAAGCCTATGTGGGGTATGTGTATGGCGATTCAACCGCAGGCCAGCGCGCGCTGTACGAAGTGGGCATGACGGGCATTCCCATCGTCAACGTCAACAACAACTGCTCCACGGGCTCGACGGCGCTGTTTCTGGCGCGCCAGGCCATTGCCTCGGGCGCGGCGGACTGCGTGCTGGCGCTGGGCTTTGAGCACATGAACCCCGGCGCCCTGGGCGCGGTGTTCAAAGACCGGCCCAGCCCGTTCGACCGCTTTGACGAAGCCACCGATGCCCTGGTGGGCCATGCCGAGGTGCCGCTGGCGCTGCGCTATTTTGGCGGCGCGGGCAAGGCGCACATGGACGAGTTCGGCACGCAGCTGTCCACGTTTGCCAAGATCCGCGCCAAGGCCAGCCGCCACGCCGCGCGCAATCCGCTGGCGCTGTTTCGCACCGAAGTGACTGAAGACGAGGTCATGGCCGCGCCCATGGTGTGGGAAGGAGTGATGACGCGCCTGATGGCCTGCCCGCCCACTTGCGGTGCGGCGGCGGCGGTGCTGTGCTCTGAGGCGTTTGCGCAAAAGCATGGCGTCAGTCGGCAGGTGCGCATCAAGGCCCAGGCCATGACCACGGACACGGCCACCACGTTCGAGGCGCGCGACATGCGCGAGGTGGTGGGCTTCAGCATGGCGCGCGAGGCCGCGCGGCAGGTGTATGAGCAAGCCGGCGTGGCCCCTGCCGACGTGGACGTGGTGGAGCTGCACGACTGCTTTGCGCACAACGAGCTGATTTCTTACGAGGCGCTGGGCCTGTGCCCGGTGGGCGGGGCCGAGAAGTTTGTGCTGGACGGCGACAACACCTATGGCGGCCAGGTGGTTACCAACCCGTCGGGTGGCCTGTTGTCCAAGGGGCACCCGCTGGGCGCCACGGGCCTGGCGCAATGCACGGAGCTGGTGCAGCAGCTGCGCGGCACGGCCGATGCGCGCCAGGTGGCCAACGCACGCCTGGGCTTGCAGCACAACCTGGGGCTGGGCGGGGCCTGCGTGGTCACGCTGTACGAGCGGGTGTAAAGGCCAGGGCAGGGCGCGAGCACACCACGGAGCCAAACGACATGAGCGAGAAAGACACAGATGGCGCCGTGCACTGGCGCGAGCAGGCCGGTGTGGGCCACATCGTGCTGGACAGGCCGCAGGGGGCCAATGCCTTGTCCATGGCCATGGGGCGCCAGCTGGCCCAGGCCGTTGCGCAGGCGGCCCGGGCGGACGTGGGGGCGGTGCTGCTGTCGGCCCAGGGCGGGCAGTTTTGCGCGGGGGGCGACATTCGCGAGTTCGTGGCGCAGCGCGAGCGGCTGAATGTGCTGGTGCATGAGATGCTGGACGTGCTGCACCCGGCCATGCACACGCTGGCCACGCTGCCGCTGCCGGTGGTCAGCGCCGTGCAGGGGCCGGTGGGCGGCGCGGGCATTGCGCTGGCGCTGTGCGCCGATGTGGTGCTGGCGTCTTCGGCCATGTTTTTGCGCGGGGGGTATTCGGCCATTGGCCTGAGTCCCGATCTGGGCGCGTCTTACTTTTTGGCGCGGCGCGGCGCGGCGGTGCGGCGCGCGCCAAGTACGTGCTGATGACCAACCGGCCTGTGGCGGCGCAGCAGTGCCTGCAATGGGGCCTGGTGGACGAGTTGCATGCGCCCGATGCCCTGATGCCCGCCGCCACCGCGCTGGCCGAGCAGCTGGCCGCCGGCGCCACGGCGGCGCTGGGCGGCATCAAGCGCCTGTGCGATGCGGCCGTGGGGACGGGGCAGGACGACTTGCAGCGCCACCTGGACGCGGAGCGCACGGCCATGCTGCGCCGCGTGCGCGCGGCCGATGCGCAAGAGGGCATTGCCGCCTTCGTGGACAAGCGCAGCCCGCGCTTTCAGGATGGGCGGCTGCGGGACTGAAAAAAAGCTAGAAAGAAGCGGGCTGGCGCAAGCGCTTGGCGCAGGCAGGCTGCGGGGGCAAGCGCCCGCTCAATCCGCCAGCGCGCCCTGCGCCGCCTGCAGCGTGTTGTGCAGCAGCATGGCAATGGTCATGGGCCCCACGCCGCCGGGCACGGGGGTGATGAAGCCGGCCACCTCTTTCACGCGGTCAAAGTCCACGTCACCGCAGAGCTTGCCTGCGTCGTCGCGGTTCATGCCTACGTCAATGACCACGGCGCCGGGCTTGACCATGTCGGCGGTGAGCACCTTGCGCTTGCCCACGGCGGCCACCACGATGTCGGCCTGGCGGGTGTGGGCGGCCAGGTCGGCGGTGCCGCTGTGGCAGATGGTGACGGTGGCGTTGGCGGCCAGCAGCATCATGGCCATGGGCTTGCCCACGATGTTGCTGCGGCCAAT
>JAUNHQ010000090.1:0-2264 GCA_030535425.1 Pseudomonadota bacterium
CTGCCGCCTCCGGCGCTGCCGCTTCTGCGCCTGCCTCCGCTGCCGCTGCGTCCACCGCAGCCGTGCCCGCCAGCGAGCTGACGCGCCTGAAGGCCACGGGCTTTTCACCGGCCTGGGTGGTGCAGGTGCATGACGGGCAGCTGCAACTGCGGGTGCCCGGCGGCGGCGGGCCTGATGGCACGCTGACCGACGTGCCGGCCGAGCGCATCGCCCATGCCGAGGGCGTGGATTACGAAGGCATGCTCGATGGCGTGAAGGTCAAGGTCGAAATCCGCAACGGCCCGTGCGACAAGGCCACCGAAGGCGGCGTTGCGCGCGCCTACCACGCCGCGCTGGTGGTGGGCAGCGACCGTCACGAAGGCTGCGCCGACGCACTGTGACGCCTGCCCTGGCTGCCCCCCGCAGCGCCGGCGCAGACCCGAAGGACAAGGAGACACCCGTCCCATGACCCGTTTGCTGACCCAGCACCCTTTTGACGAAGCGCAGGCGCTGAGCCTGCTGGTGGCCAGCGCGCAGGCGCACGGGCGCGACGCCCCACGCCAGTTCGAGGGCCGCCCGCACCCGGCCTACGCCAACATGGTGGGGCCGTTTGGCGGCATCACGGCGGCGCAGGCGCTGCAAGCCGTGATGCTGCACCCTGAGCGCCTGGGCGAGCCGGTGGCGCTGACGGTGAACTTTGCCGCAGCGCTGCTGGACGCGCCCTTTCGCGTGCAGGCCCAGCCCGTGCGCACCAACCGCTCTACCCAGCACTGGGCGGTCACGCTGTGGCAGCAGGCCGACGGCGGGGTGGAGGAGGTCATGCTCACCGCCACCTGCGTCACCGCCAAGCGGCGCGAAACCTGGAGCGCCACCGACGCGCCCATGCCCCGCGTGCCCGCCCCGCAGGACGTGCCGCGCGTGCCGCTGCTGCGCAAGGCCGTCAAGTGGATCGAGCGCTACGACATCCGCCCCATCAGCGGCGCCATTCCCAGCGACTGGAACGGCGCCGAGGCCGACAGCCTGACGCGCCAGTGGCTGCGCGACGAGCCGCCGCGCCCGCTGGACTTTTTGAGCCTGACGGCTCTGGCCGATGCCTTCTTCCCGCGCATCTGGCGCCGCCGCGCCCTGCTCACGCCAGCGGGCACGGTGTCGATGACGGTGTACTTTCACGCCAGCGCGGCTGAGCTGGCCGCCACGGGCGAAGGCTATCTGCTGGGCCAGGCGCGCGCGCAATCGTTCTTCAACGGCTATTTCGACCAGAGCGCCGAGCTGTGGAACGAGGCCGGCCAACTGCTGGCCACCACGCACCAGATTGTTTACTACAAGGAATGAAAATGGCCGCTAGAGCTTATCTGTAAGGCGCAAGCAGCTATTGTTTTTAAAGCATTCAGCCCCACGCATTCAACCCAACGCACCCAAGCCATGACCGACGACATCCTCATCCATCCAGAAGCGGGCGTGCTCACGCTCACCTTCAACCGCCTGGCGCGCAAGAACTCGATCAACGTGGCCATGTACGACGCGCTGGCCACCGCCATCGAGCGCGCCGCCACCGACGAGGCCACGCGCGTGGTGCTCATCCAGGGACATGAAACCGTGTTCTCGGCGGGCAATGACATTCAGGATTTTTTGCAGCGCAAGCCCTCGGGGCCAGAGTCGCCCGTGTTCCGCTTTCTGCGCGCCATCGCCACCTTTCCCAAGCCTTTGCTGGCCGCCGTGTGCGGCCCGGCGGTGGGCATTGGCACCACGCTGCTGTTTCACTGCGACCTGGTCTATGCCGGCGACAATGCCGCGCTGTCCATGCCCTTTGTCAACCTGGGCCTGTGCCCCGAGGCGGCCAGCAGCCTGCTGGTGCCGCAAATGCTGGGCTACCACCGCGCGGCCGAGGCGCTGCTGCTGGGCGAGCCCATCATGGCCGAAGCCGCGCTGGAAGTGGGCCTGGTCAACCGCGTGCTGCCGCCCACCGAGGCCAATGCCTACGCCGCCGATCAGGCGCGCAAGCTGGCGGCCAAGCCCCTGTCCAGCCTGGTGGCCACCAAGCGCCTGATGAAAGGCGCGCAGCAAGACGCGGTGCTGGCGCGCATTGCGGAAGAAGGCGTCATCTTTGGCCGCATGCTGGGCGAGCCCGCCGCGCGCGAAGCCATGACCGCCTTCATGGAAAAGCGCAAGCCAGACTTCAGCGCATGCTGAAGTCTGCCGCTGCGAAGCAGCGAGGCCGCGACAGCGGCGCGCAGCGGCTTTCGATAAAAGCGCAAGCCAGACTTCAGCGCATGCTGAAGTCTGTC
>JAUNHQ010000090.1:2364-10343 GCA_030535425.1 Pseudomonadota bacterium
GTGCAGCGGCTTTCGATAAAAGCGCAAGCCAGACTTCAGCGCATGCTGAAGTCTGTCGCTGCGAAGCAGCGTAGCCGCGACAGCGGCGTGCAGCGGCTTTCGATAAAAGCGCAAGCCAGACTTCAGCGCATGCTGAAGTCTGCCGCCGCAGCTTTTGACAATAGCGCCAGCCCAACTTCAGCCCATACTCGGTTTATGAGCCAAAAAGGCCGTTTGCGCGCGTCCAGAGCGTGGTAGCAGCTATGAAAAACATAGTAAATGAACTTCCTGTGCGCCTGATCCGCTGCACCCACGAGGCCTATGCCCAGGCCATTTTGGACATCCTGAACGAGGCCATCGTCACCTCCACCGCGCTGTACGACTACGCGCCGCGCCCGCTGGACAGCATGCGCGGCTGGTTCGAGGCCAAGGCGGCCCGGGGCTTTCCCGTCATCGGCGCGGTGGATGGGGCGGGCACCCTCATGGGCTTTGCCAGCTACGGCCCGTGGCGCAACTTTCCGGCCTACAAGTACAGCGTGGAGCATTCGGTGTACGTGCACCGCGACCACCGCGGCAAGGGCCTGGCGCGGCAGCTGATGCAGGCACTCATCGACGCTGCCCGCGCGCAAGGGCTGCACGTGATGGTGGGCGCCATTGATGCGGCCAACACCGCCAGCATGGCCCTGCACGAACAACTGGGCTTTACCCACGCGGGCACCGTGCGGCAGGCGGGCTTCAAATTTGGCCGCTGGCTGGACGTGGCCTTTTACCAGCGCATTCTGGATACGCCCGCCAATCCCGTGGACGGCTGAATGGCCGCTGGCCCCAGCGCTTCGCCGGGCACCTGTGTTTTTTTCTTGCCCTCTACCGCATGACACCCAAAGCCACACCCACCCCTGCACCGGCTGCTTTTGAGCCTGAATTCATCGAAAGCGTGTGCCGCATGTTTGATGAGCAAATCGTCTTCAACCGCCTGCTGGGCCTGCGCCTGACGCAGCTGCTGCCCGATGGCACGGCGCAAGGCCGCATCGACATGCGCGAAGAGCTGATTGGCCACTTTGGCCACCGGCGCGTGCATGGCGGCGTCATCAGCGCCGGCATGGACGCCATGGGCGGCGCCGCCGTGATGGCCGCCATTGGCGCGCGCCACATGGACGAGCCGCCCGCCGTGCGCCTGCACCGCTTTGACCGGCTGGGCACCATTGACTTGCGCGTGGACTACCTGCGCCCCGGCCTGGGCCCGCACTTCACCCTCAGCGCCGAGGTGCTGCGCCTGGGCTCGCGCGTGGCCTCCACGCGCATGGCCTTTCACGCCGCCGACGGGCGCCTGCTGGCGGCGGGCAGCGCGGCGTATATCGTGTCGTAGCCAGGGCGCTGCGCAGGCGCACGCCAGCAGTCAGGGCTTGGGCAAAGCCTGTTGCTTGACGTCGTCGAGCGAGAACTGCTGCTGCCCAATGATTTCGTCAATCTTTTCAGCACTCAGCCCTGCATCCAGCAGCTGTTTGCGCAGCAGCTCAAGACGCTTTTCAAACGCGGCTCTGGCCTGTGTCACGCCGTCAATGATGAACTGCGCGTTGAAGTCATCGGCCAGGTCGTAGAACTGAACGTTGGAGACGCATTTGTCGAACCAGGCGTAGCGGATGGCAACTTCTTGCAAAGCCAGCGTGCCATGGGCTTGGCGCACGCCTCGCTCACTCAGGTATACCGTGCCCTGAATATTGGTGAAGCGGTGACGGGACAGCACCCGGAAAATATCCGCATAGGCATTGCGCCAGCTGGCGTTGTGGTAATGCTGCTCCAGCAGCTTGGTGTCCAGGTCGAACACGATCAGACAGCGATCCATCTCCATCCTTTCATTGGCGTTTGCCTGCGGGCTTGGCTGGTGGGCACGGACTGCTTCACGCCTGCCCCAGCTTGCGCGGCACCTCGCGCGGGTGGCCAGCGTCGTCAATGGCCACGTAGGTCAGCGTGGCTTCCGTCACCTTGATGTAGCTGCCCTGGTTGTCAAAGCGCTCGGCGTACACGCCCACGTTCACCGTCAATGAGGTGCGGCCAATGCGCTCCATGCGCGCGTAAAACGACAGGATGTCGCCCACGCGCACGGGCTGCTCGAAAACGAATTCATTGACCGCCACGGTGGCCATGCGGCCCTGGGCATAGCGCGCGGGCAGCACGGCGCCGGCCAAGTCCACCTGCGCCATGACCCAGCCGCCAAAGATGTCGCCGTTGGCATTGGCGTCGGCGGGCATGGGAATGACTTTCAGCACCAGCTCGTGGCCGCTGGGCGGCTGCGCCGCAGGGGCCTGCACGGCCTGGGTGTTGGGGGGGCGAAGCGTGTGGGTGACGGAGTGGGACAGGTGCGACATGGGCAAGAATAAGGGGCCGCCCCCCAGGTACAACGCCAAGGCAAGGGGCATGGCACACAACAAAAAGGGATTGTCCACGATGCGCGGCGGCGGCGAACGCTCTTCATCCATGGCGCCTGCACCGGGTGCGGCAGGCGCGCGTGCCGACTGGCGCACGCTGGCGCGGCTGCTGCCTTATCTGTGGCCTTACAAGTGGCGCGTGGTGCTGGCGCTGCTGTGCGTGCTGTGCGCCAAGCTGGCCAACGTGGGGGTGCCGCTGCTGATGGGGCGGCTGGTGGACGCCATGACGCCGCCAGCCGGCCAGGCCGCCGCCGTGCTGGCCGTGCCCGTGGGCCTGCTGCTGGCCTATGGGCTGCTGCGGCTGTCCACCAGCGTGTTCACCGAGCTGCGCGAGCTGGTGTTTGCCAAGGCCACGCAGGGCGCCACGCGCCAGATTGCGCTGCAAACCTTTGAGCACCTGCACGCCTTGAGCCTGCGCTTTCACCTGGCGCGGCAGACCGGCGGCATGACGCGCGACATTGAGCGCGGCGTGCGCGGCATCGAGTCGCTGGTGTCGTATTCGCTGTATTCCATCGTGCCCACGCTGGTGGAAGTGGGGCTGGTGCTGAGCATTCTGGCGCTGAAGTTTGACGCGGGCTTTGCCTGGATCACCGCCGCCGCGCTGGCGGCCTACATTGCCTTTACCGTGGGGGTGACGGAATGGCGCACGCAGTTTCGCCGCCAGGCCAACGAGGCCGATTCGCACGCGCACAGCCAGGCCATTGACGCGCTGCTGAACTACGAAACCGTGAAATACTTTGGCAACGAAGGGCTGGAAGCGCGCCGCTACGGCGACAGTCTGGAGCGCCTGCGCCGCGCGCGGCTCAAGAGCCAGAGCACGCTGTCGCTGCTCAACACGGGGCAGCAGCTCATCATTGCCACAGCCTTGGTGGCCATGCTCTGGCGCGCCACGCAGGGGGTGGCCGACGGGCGGCTGTCGCTGGGCGATCTGGTCATGGTCAACGCCTTCATGATCCAGCTGTACATCCCGCTGAACTTTCTGGGCGTGATCTACCGCGAGATCAAGCAGAACCTGACCGATCTGGACCGCATGTTCAGCCTGATGGACAAGCCGCAGGAAGTGGCCGACGCGCCCGGCGCCCAGCCTTTGCATACGAACGGCCCGGTGAGTGTGCGCTTTGAGCACGTGGACTTTGCCTACGAAGCCGCGCGCCCCATCCTGCACGACGTGAGCTTTGACATTCCGGCAGGCAAGACCGTGGCCGTGGTCGGCCCCTCGGGCGCGGGCAAGTCCACGCTGTCGCGCCTGCTGTTTCGCTTTTATGACGTGGGCGCGGGCCGCATCCTGATTGCCGGGCAGGACATTCGCAGCGTCACCCAGGCCAGCGTGCGCGCGGCCATTGGCATCGTGCCGCAAGACACGGTGCTGTTCAACGAGACCGTGGCCTACAACATCCGCTATGGCCGCCCCGACGCCAGCGACGCGCAGGTGGAGCAGGCCGCGCGCGCTGCGCACATTCACGACTTCATTGCCGCCACGCCCGAGGGCTACCAAACCATGGTGGGCGAGCGCGGGCTGAAGCTGTCTGGCGGCGAAAAGCAGCGCGTGGCCATTGCCCGCACGCTGCTCAAGGACCCGCCCATTCTGGTGTTTGACGAAGCCACCAGCGCGCTGGACTCGGCCAACGAGCGCGCCATTCAGGCCGAGCTGAAAAGGGCCGCGCGCGGCAAGACCACGCTGGTCATTGCGCACCGCCTGTCCACTGTGGTGGACGCGCACGAAATCCTGGTCATGCAAGCCGGCCGCATTGTGGAGCGCGGCACCCACCTGCAACTGCTGGCTGGGCACGGCGTGTACGCCCGCATGTGGGCCATGCAGCAAGATGCCGCACCCGAAGGGAGCGCCCGCGCACCGGATGAGGGCGCGTGAGCAGTGGTACGGTAACTGCGGTCTCCACCCCAATGCCTGGCATATGTTCTGCATGTGTATTAAGGGTAAACCTGTAAGCCCGGCTCCGTAGAATGGCGTTACATCGCTTCGCCCTTTGTGTTTTGGGCGGACTTTGATTTTGAAAGGATTGCAAATGAAGAAAACTATCGTGGCGCTTGCCGCCCTGGCACTGGCCGCCGGTGCTGCCGTGGCACAAACCAACGACACCCTGGCCAAGATCAAGTCCAGCGGCGTGGTCAACCTGGGCGTGCGTGATTCTTCCGGCCTGGGCTTCACCATCGGTGGCGGCAAGTACGTGGGCTTTCACACCGAAATGGCCGAGCGCATCATCGACGACCTGAAGGCCGCCACCGGCAACCCCAACCTGAAGATCAACTACCAGGTCATCACCTCGCAAAACCGCATTCCGCTGCTGCAAAACGGCACCATCGACTTCGAGTGCGGCTCCACCACCAACAACGTGGCGCGCCAGAAAGACGTGGCCTTTGCCGTGACCACCTATGTGGAAGAAGTGCGCATTGCCACCAAGGCCAACTCTGGCATCAAGGGCATCAAGGACCTGGCAGGCAAGACCGTGGCCACCACCACCGGCACCACCAGCGTGCAGCACCTGCGCAAGCATGAGCGCGCCGGCGGCATTGACTTCAAGGAAGTCATGGGCAAAGACCATGCCGACAGCTTCTTGCTGCTTGAGTCTGGCCGTGCCGACGCCTTTGTGATGGACGGCTCCATCCTGGCCAAGAACATTGCCACCTCGCGCAATCCCAAGGACTTCGTGATCGTGGGCGAAGTGCTGAACGTCGAGCCCATTGCCTGCATGCTGCGCAAGGACGACCCCAAGTTCAAGGAAGCGCTGGACAACTCCATCAAGCGCCAGATCAAGGACGGCTCGCTGGCCAAGCTGTACGACAAGTGGTTCATGCAGCCCATTCCGCCCAACAACGTGTCGCTGAACATGCCCCTGTCGGCCAGCACCAAGGCCGCTTGGGACAACCCCAACGACAAGCCCATGGAAGACTACGCCAAGAAATGACGTGAGTCTGGCCTGGCAACAAGCCATGACATGAACCCCAAGCGCCCGCCCTAGCCCGGTGGGCGCTTTTTGTTCAGGGCATCACACAAGGGCTGCGCATGGAGAAAACGCGATGGTGAACATGGATTGGGCAGTGTTCTGCAAGGACACGCTCACGGGTGACGCGGTGTCTGGCTGCCTGGGGCAGGGCCGCGACATCACGTACCTGAACTGGATTTTTTCCGCCTGGGGCTGGACGGTGTCCGTCTCGCTCACGGCACTGCTCATTGCCCTGGCGGTCGGCTCTGTCGTGGGCGTGGCGCGCACGCTGCCCGCCAGCCCCTGGCTGGTGCGCCTGGGCAATGCGTGGGTGGAGCTGTTTCGCAACATTCCGCTGCTGGTGCAAATCTTCCTCTGGTACCACGTGGTGCCCACGCTCGTGCCGCCCATGCGCAATCTGCCGCCTTTCGTGCTGGTGGTGATCGCGCTGGGGCTCTTCACCTCTGCGCGCATTGCCGAGCAGGTGCGCGCGGGCATCCAGGCGCTGCCCAAGGGCCAGCGCTATGCGGGCATGGCGCTGGGCTTTACCACGCCGCAGTATTACCGCTACGTCATCTTGCCCATGGCCTACCGCATCATCATCCCGCCGCTGACCAGCGAGTCGATGAACATCTTCAAGAACTCCTCGGTGGCCTTTGCCGTGTCCATCCCCGAGCTGACGCAGTACGCCATGCAGGTGGGCGAGGAAACCTCGCGCCCCATCGAGATTTACCTGGCCGTCACGGTGCTGTACGTCATCTCCGCGCTGGTCATCAATCGCATCATGGCCTTCATTGAAAAACGGGCGCGCGTGCCAGGCTTTGTGGCCGCAGGCACCGGGGCAGGGGGGCACTGACGATGCTGAACCTTGATTTGTCCGTCTTCAACTGGGAGCTGATCCAGGGCTTCATCCTCAAGGGCCTGTGGTTCAGCATCGTGCTCACCGTGGTGGCCACCGCGGGCGGCATCTTCTTTGGCACCTTGCTGGCGCTGATGCGCCTGTCGGGCAAGAAATGGCTGGACGTGCCCGCCGCCATCTACGTCAACGGCATGCGCAGCATTCCGCTGGTGATGGTGATTTTGTGGTTCTTCCTGCTGGTGCCCTTCATCATCGGGCGGCCCATCGGGGCAGAGTATTCGGCCATCATCACCTTCATTGCGTTCGAGGCCGCGTACTTCTCCGAAATCATGCGCGCGGGCATCCAGTCCATTCCGCGCGGGCAGGTGTTTGCCGGCCAGGCGCTGGGCATGAGCTACGCGCAAAACATGAAGCTGGTGATCCTGCCGCAGGCGTTTCGCAACATGCTGCCGGTGCTGCTGACGCAGACCATCATCTTGTTCCAAGACACCTCGCTGGTCTATGCCATTGGCGCGTACGACCTGCTCAAAGGCTTTGACACGGCGGGCAAGAACTTTGGCCGGCCGACCGAGATGTACATCGCCGCTGCGGTGCTGTACTTCATCATCTGCTATTCGCTGTCGTACCTGGTCAAGCGCCTGCACGCCAGGATTGCGATCATCAGGTGAGACACCTCTTGCGTCGCTTCGCGCCTTCGCCCTCTTGCTTGGCAAGGGGGCCACGCCAGCGCGCGGGCCAGGCCCTTGCGCGGCGTTGGCCGGCATGGCCGGCTTGTGCGGCCTTTTGAACCTGCATGCATCCCGGCCACGGGCCGGCTTCTGAGGAAAAGTGAAAATGTCCGAACACATGATTCAGATCAAGAACGTATCCAAGTGGTACGGCCCCGTGCAGGTGCTGCACGACTGCTCGGTCAACATCGACAAGGGCGACGTGGTGGTGGTGTGCGGCCCTTCGGGCTCGGGCAAGTCCACCCTCATCAAAACGGTGAACGCGCTGGAGCCTTATCAAAAGGGCGAAATCATCGTCAACGGCATTTCCCTGTCCGACCCCAAGACCGACCTGCCCAAGCTGCGCAGCAAGGTGGGCATGGTGTTTCAGCACTTCGAGCTGTTTCCACACCTGAGCGTGACCGAGAACCTGACCATCGCCCAGGTCAAGGTGCTGGGCCGCAGCCTGGATGAGGCCAAGACACGCGGGCTGAAAATGCTCGACCGCGTGGGCCTGATGGCGCACAAGGACAAGTTTCCCGGCCAGCTCTCGGGCGGGCAGCAGCAGCGCGTGGCCATTGCGCGCGCGCTCAGCATGGACCCGGTGGTCATGCTGTTTGACGAGCCCACCTCCGCGCTCGACCCCGAAATGGTGGGCGAGGTGCTGGACGTGATGGTGACGCTGGCCAAGGAAGGCATGACCATGATGGTGGTCACGCACGAAATGGGCTTTGCCCGCAAGGTGGCCAGCCGCGTCATCTTCATCGATGTGGGTGGCCACATTCTGGAAGATTGCAGCAAGGAAGAATTCTTCGGTAACCCCGAGGCGCGCCAGCCACGCACCAAGGATTTTTTGAGCAAGATCCTGAACCACTGATGAATCAAGCCCAAGCGTCGCCCGCCGCTTGACCCACTCGAGGCGCAGTCTGAGCTTCGAATCAGTCTATGGCTGGATTCATGGAAACGGCCCGAGTCAAAAAGGCTTGATTAGCCCCCTATCACAGGCGGTGTTTGTGGCTGCCTGATGATGCGCAGCGGCTGAGGGGCCGTGGCGATGGCTGCGTGC
>JAUNHQ010000091.1 GCA_030535425.1 Pseudomonadota bacterium
CGGACAACCTTGGAGGAACAACATGGCAGCATAAAAAAACTTGACACGGTTGCTCTCCCAGAGGGATAGGGAGAAAACACCCCAAAGCCATTGGGCATCAAAAAACCCGTTTGCGCACACCAGACGCGCGCAAGCAGCTATCGTTTTAAAAGCATTCTGCGCCTTCCCTCTGGGGGAAGGCAGGGATGGAGGCACACCCCAGCACCCGCTGCCACCCTGTCCCTTTTTTGAAGAAGTGCCGGGGCAAGGGCGCGCCACGGGGACAAGACGCGCACGGCCCGCCTTGCGCTCCCACTAGGGCGTGTTCACCCTAGCCCTGTGCAGGCGCTCCGGCAGGCTCGCTCTCCTGCGCCAGCACAAAAAAGCGCCTGGCCTCGCTCCAGAAATGCCAGGCTGGCCCGTCCTCCAGCATCGCCTCTTGCAGCAGCGCAAACACCTGCGTCATCAGCCGGGGCAGGTCATGGGTCACTTCCAGCCGGTGAATGCGCAAAAAGCGCCTGCCATCGGTATAGCGCAGCCCTGTCAGATACACCACCACCGGCCTGCGCTGCTCTGCCGCCAGCCGCAGCAGGCCACGCGGCACCCGCGCACGCATGCCCAGCAGCGCAATTTCCTCGCTCGCGCTCACCTCGTCTGATGGCACATCCACCGCCGCCAGCACCTGCTCGCTGCGGCGCAGCACCTGGATCACCGGCCGCAGCGAAGCCGACACGTCCAGCGCATCGCGCCCCAGCGCCCGCGTCACCTCTGCCGTGCGCGCGCGCGCATACCAGCCCAGCACCCGCCGGTGCTTGAAATGCGCCTTGTCCAGCGACGCCACCAGCGCATGCGCGCGCATGCCAGCCGCCGCCGCATGGCGCAGCCCCCACATGCCCGCACCCCAGTGAAACGTGCACAGCACCGCCGCCTCGCCGCCATTGGGCCAGGCGCCGCTCACATCCAGATGCCGGCGCATCCAGCCATCGCCGCGAAAACGGCCCAGGTAATAGTCGGCATGGTCCACCAGCGTCACCAGCCGCCGCGCAGCCAGCCACCGGGCTTCATCGCCGCTGCTGACCTGCCCCAGCGCCCGCGCGTGCTGCAATGCCTGCTCGCACGCCTGGCGGTACAGCCAGCGCCAGCGGCTCAACCGGCGAAACAGCGCAAAACACAGTCGCCACGGCAGCACCGCCGCCAGCCCGGGCAGCAGCACCAGCTCCAGCACATCGCGCCCTTCCACCCGCGCCCGGTGCAGCCACGCCCGCATTTTTTGGCCTGCCATGGCTAGCTCCACACATGCGGCAGGCGCACCAGCCCCGGCGTGACCGAGGGGTAAGCCCAGGTAAACACCACATGGTGCAGCCATTCGTCAAACACCACCAGCCCCTGCCCATCAAACAGGTAGGCACTGAGCACGTACTCGCCCGTGTGCAGCGGCAGGTCGGGAAACGTCAGCACCGCCTCCCACTCGCCCGGCGCCACCTGGCGCGGCTGCGCGCCATCGGCATGGCTGGCCACCGAGGTGATGCCCACCCCATTGGCCTGCTCCAGCATCACCCCGATGCTGGGCGCTGGCGCATCCGGCGCCGTGCGCGCGCGCACCGTCACCCGCAAATCCGGCCCCGGCAGCAGCGGCAGCCCCGTCCCTGCGGGCGGCGGCTGCAAATCCTGCACCTGCACCGACAGCAAGGCCGACTCCCGCCCCGGCCCGCCGCCAGGCGGCTCACCGGCCTGCACCTGCATGGCCTGTGCCTGATCGTCGGCGCGCGCCTGCATGGCCTGCGCCCCCTCGGCCGGCTGCGCCGCCCTGTCCAGCCGGCGCACATGCGCCTCGTAAGCGGCCAGCACATGCTCCGTCGGCCCCAGCCCCTGCACCTGCCCCTGCTCCAGCCACAGGCACGCATCGCACACGTGGCGGATGTGGTACAGGCTGTGCGAGCAAAACAAGATCGTGCAGCCGTTGCGGCGGAACTGCTCGATGCGCTCCACGCACTTTTTCTGGAAATGCTGGTCGCCCACCGCCAGCGCCTCGTCGATGATCAGCACGTCCGGCTCCACCGCCGTCACCAGCGCAAACGCCAGCCGCACCACCATGCCCGACGAATACGTCTTCACCGGCCGGTCAATCGCCTCGCCAATCTCCGCAAACGCCAGCACCTGCGGCTCCAGCGCCTGCATCTGCTCACGCGAAATCCCTATCAGGCTGCCGCCGAAATACAGGTTCTGCCGCCCCGTGAACTCAGGGTGAAAGCCCGCCCCCAGCTCCAGAATCGCCGTGATGCGCCCCTGCCGCAGCACCTGCCCGCAGCTGGGCTGCAAGGTGCCCGTGATCAGCTTCAGCAGCGTGCTCTTGCCTGCCCCGTTACTGCCCACCACGCCCAGACACTGGCCCCGGTGCAGCGACAGCGACACATCGCGCAACGCCCAGTGGCTGCGGTGCAGCGCCCGCCCCGTCAGCAACGCCCGCAGGCGCGTGCGCGGCGAGTCGTACAGCCGGTACTCCTTGCCCACACCCGTCAGCGCCAGCACCGCCGCGCCCTGCCCTCCTGCACCTGCCCCCGTGCCTGCTGCGCCCGCACCCGCGCCAGTCCTTGCCGCATCCACCGTCACAGCCAATCCACCAGTTGATCCCGGCTGCGCGCCAGCACCGTGCCCAGCCACACCGCCATCACCAGCCACACCTGCACCGGCGGCCACACCCCCGCCAGCAGCGCCGACTGATAGCCCAGCACCGGCGCCGACATCGGGTTCAGCCACAGCACCCAGCGCCAGCCCTCGGGGAACATCGACATCGGAAACAGCACCGGCGACAAAAACACCCCCAGCGACAGCAGCACCTGCACCACCTGCATCACATCGCGCAGCGCCGCCGTCAGCACCGCCAGCAGATACGCCAGCAAAAACACCAGCAGCGCCTGCCCCAGCAGCAGCAGCGGCAGCGCCAACAGGCCCAGCCCCATGCGGTGCTGCCCCGCGTACAGCGGCACCAACAGCAGCAGCAGCGGTGCAAACACCGCCGTGCTGGCCAGCACCGCCCGGGCCGGAAACAGCGCCGGCGGCAGAGGGTTTTTCTGCAGCATCGGCCCGGCTTCCACCAGGCTGCCCATGCCCCGGCCCAGCGCATCGGCAAACGCCGACCACGCCAGCATCCCCACCACCAGATAGGTGCCCACCCGCGCCGTGGGCGCATGCGCGCCCAGGCGCATGCCAAACACCACGTCAAACACCAGGAAATACGCCGCCACCGACGCCAGCGGCGGCAGCCACAGCCACAGCCAGCCCCCGGCAGAACCGGCCGTGCGGCCCAGCAGCTCGCGGCGCGACATCACCGCCAGCAAGCCGCGCATACGCCACAGCAAGCGCAGCTCAGCCGCCAGCGCCCCGGCCGGCCCCACGGAAGCAGATGACTCCTGCGCAGCCACGCTCTACGGCTTTACTGCGCGCGGCTTTGCAACGCGCGCGCCAGCGCGTCCTCATCCAGCGTGCCTGCTTTCTCAGCCTCGCCCCACACCTGGCTGCGCGTTTGCATATTGAGCTTGTCCAGCAACTCCTCGCGCACCAGGGGCAGCACCTTTTCCACCGTGCCCGGCACCTCTGGCTTGCGCTCGATCAGCTCAATGATGTGAAAACCAAAGTTCGAACGCACCGGCCCGGCCAGATCGCCCTTTTGCTTGAGCGCGAAAGCCGCCTCCTCGAAAGGCCGCACCATGCGCCCACGCGCGAAAAAGCCCAGATCGCCCCCGCGCGCCGCGCTGCCCGGATCGCCCGACTGCGCCTTGGCCAGCTCGGCAAAGTCTGCCCCCTGGCGCAACTGCGCCAGCAGAGCCTCGGCACGCGCCTTCACCTCGGCTTCGTCGCCGCCCGCCGCCACCGGCAGCAGAATGTGGCGCACGTGCACCTGCTCCGGCTCGGCGTAACGCTGCGGGTTGGTGCGCAGCTCCGACTGCGCATAAGCCAGGGCAGCCTTGTCATCAGGCATGGCCGCCCGCACCCGCGCCTGCATCAGCAGCTCGGTCAGTGCGCGCTCTTGCTGCTGCTGCATGTACAGCGCGCCCTCGCCCGCCTTGTCCAGCCCCTGCGCGCGCGCCTGCGCGGCCAGCACACGCTGCGCATACAGGCCCGTGGCCATGCGGCCCACCAGATCCTTGCTTTTCCAGAAATCGGCACGGTCGGCAGGCGGCACGCGGTCTTTGATCGCCATATCCACATCGGCCAGCGTCACCTGTCCATGCGGGCCGCTGACCAGCACCACGCGGGCCGCCGCCTGCGGCGCCGCTGGCTGCGCCGAACCCGGCGCCGTGCCTTGCGCCGCCAGCCAGGGGCTGCCCGCCATCAGCGCCCCAGCCAGGGCCACGCGCCATGCCATCGTGTATGTCTTATGCTTCATCGTCATCATTTGCCTTTGTGTTGCAGCGCCCACCCATTGCCCCAGGCCAGCCCAGGTGGGCACACTTACTGACCATGGACCAGGCATGCCAAGAGCCGCACGGATGCGAACGCTTAAAAAACAGAATGCGCCCAACACCCGGCCACCCCCTGAAAGGCACCATCCCCCAGCCTGGCCGCCGCCGTGCAGCGCATTCCAACCAAAACGGTGAATCATAGCCTTTGGCTAGGGTAGGCCATGCCACCCGGCACCCGGGCAATCACCTGCGCCTTTGCGACCCAGCAGCCTGGGCAGTCTTCCCCCCTCTCCCCCTGGGAAAAAGCCGGGGTGAGGGCGCGCCGGCGGCGGGTGAAGCGATGGCCGGTGTCTTGGGGCGCCAGGGGCAACGCTAGGGTGTGCCCCCATCCCTGCCTTCCCCCAGAGGGGGAAGAAGCGAATGCTTTTAAAACGATAGCTGCTTGCGCGCGTCTGGTGTGCGCAAACGGGCTTTTTGATGCCCAATGACTTTGGGGTGTTTTCTCCCTCTCCCTCTGGGAGAGGGCTGGGGTGAGGGCACGCGCCGGGGCGGGTGAAGCGATGGCTTGTGTCTTTGGGGTAACAGGGGTGCTGGAGTGTGCCCCATCCCTGCCTTCCCCCAGCGGGGGAAGGGGCAGAATGCTCCTGAGAACAAGCCTTTTCAGAAAAGGCATAAAAAAAGGGTGGGATTGCTCCCACCCTTTTGGTGTTGGCAAGTGCCGCGCTGCCCGAAGGCCGGCTGCGGCACCTGTCGCGCTGATTACCAGCGGTGCGGCATGGTCAGGCCGAAGTTGCCGTTGGTGCTGTTGTTCACAGCAGAGGTAGCGGCAAAGCCCACCACCGGCAGCGAGGCGCTGTTGCCCAGGGTCAGAGAAGCCCAACCTTGGTCGTAGGTCACACCCGAAGCCACGGTGTTGGTGATGGCAGCGTTCAGCACGCTGGACTTGTTGCGGAACGACAGCGTGAACACTTCGCCGCAGAAAGTCAGCGGAGAACCGGGCGAGAAGGAAGCGCCGCCACGGGCTTCTTCACGGTCGGTAGAGCTCAGCGAACCGCCCAGGCAGGCAATGGCGGGGGTGCCATTGGTGGTGGAGCGTGCCTTCAGGCTCAGGGCACCGTACACGTTATCGGTCGAAGCGGGAGCAGTCGTCACCACATCGCCGTTAGCAGTAGCAGCAGACGCGGTGTTGGTGTTCCACAGAATGCGGCCGCTGCCGGTGTAGTCCACAGCTGCGTGGTAACGGCGGGTCGGCTGAGACACCACCCAGTCCGTAGACATGGGCACCGTGGAGTCAGCAGCGTTCACCACGTAGTCGTTCATGACGCGACCCTTGGACAGAGCAGCACTCAGAGCAGCTGCTTGACCCACAGGAGCGTTAGGACCTGCACCTGCCAGCGGCGTAGACATGTCGGGCAGGTCAAACCACTGCGAAGGAATCACAGGGGCAGAAGCCGTTGCACCAGCCTGACGCAGCAGCGGGTCAGCCGTGTAGTCGTTGATGCCCGTACCCAGGTTGGTGTTGTCAGCAGACTGGGGCGAGAACACGATGTTGCCGTAGGCGTTGGCACCAGCAGCATTCACAGCACGGGCAGCCACCTGGGCGCCACCGTAAGCCGCAAACTTGGTCTGGTTAACCACGGCCCAAGAGCCATACAGACCACCGGTGGGTGCAGACAGACCAGCAGCTTCAGCAGCCGTTTGAGCCACAATGCCAGAGGCCAGCAGACCGTTCAGCGCACCAGACGTGCAGGGCGCCACGCCGTTCACGTGCTTAGTAGCAGTGTACAGGGGGTTGACGTCAGAAGTTGCCACGCCAGAACCATTGAACAGCACAGGCGGCACGTCTGCCATGTTCAGCACTTCCACATAGCCTTCCAGCGTCTGAGCAGCTTTTTGCGCATCGCTCAGAGCCTGGTCCACGCGGCCCGTGTTGAAAGACACGCCAGCCGAGGGGATTTCAGGCATGGTGCAGGACTTGTCGGCCGTCTTCAGCACAGCCAGGCCCGTGGCACTGTCGTGCTCCACGTTGGCCGTCCACACGTCGCCGGGCGACAGGAACACCGTGAAGTCCAGCACGTCGTCAGAGTTGGCAGCGCCGCGGAAACGCACCTTCACGACCTTGCCGTTCGTGTTGTCGGTGTTGGTGATGTTCAGCAGGCTGGCCACACCGCTTTGGGCGGAGTAGTAAGGAGCAAACAGGAAGTGACCCACGCCACCAGCGTCGAACTGAACCGCAGTTGCTTGCGGAACACCAGCGGGGTTAGGACCGGACACACCAAAGTAGGCCAGGGCATGTGCCGAACCGGCAAAACCAAGGCCACCCAGGACAGCAGCGGCGCTCAGCGCTACGATGCTTTTTTTCATAGCTATGACTCCAATATAAGGAAAGGAATGTTGCAAGACCCAAGCGAATCTTGGAAATGCCCAAAGATAGTAACATGGGCTCGCCAGACTTTTCAATCGTATTGCCAGGGTCTTGCGAGTAGCAGGCGGCGAAATGTTGCGTGGATGCGTCACCCCATACACACCTGCGGAAAAGTGGTGGCCAGGCAGTTCACAGCGCCTGGTAGAACCACCACTGGCCCTCGTCGCGCACCCATTCTTCCTTGACGGATGTGCCCACCTCGCGGTCACGCCCAAAGCCAGGCAGCGTGACCAGCGAGGTTAGGCGCATGGTGACGGTGCAGCGCTCGGGCTGGCATTCCACTTTTTGCAGCTCGGTGGTTTTCCAGGCGACCTGGCTGCCAAAGCGCTTGGCGTAGTCGGCCTGGGGCACGACAGCGCGAAAGCCTGGCTGGGTGTAGTCCCAGGCCTTAGCAAAGTCTTGCTTTTTCAGCAGCTCCCAGCGCTGCTGGGCGCGCTGGGCCACGATTTCTTCGGGCGATTGGGGCTGCAACGCGGCGCAGCCCGTCAGGGCCGCAGCGGCCAACAGCGCAGCCAGTGCGCCAATGCGGGAAAAGTGGGGCATGGCAAGAACTCCTTTACAAAAAACACAAAAACCGGGGAAAAGTACCCTTTTGCACCGTGACCACAGCCGGCCGGAACAGGCCAAGCCGAGGCCCGGCATGGGCGGCATTATTGCGTGTGGCACACCCCTGCTTGCCGTGTGCCAAGGCCAACCGGCCAGGGCGCATGCCAGGGCACATGCGCCCGGCCAGCCCATCGGAAAGGCCCAGGGCCGCAGGCGTGGAGGCGGTCAGTCCAACGCGGCGGGGTCGCTTTGCAGCATGAGGCGGGCCAGTTCGGCGGCGCTGCCGACTTCGGCTTTTTCCATGACGTGCTGGCGGTGGATGTGCACGGTTTTTTCGCTGATGTCCAGCTCGCGCGCCACCAGTTTGTTGGGCAGGCCGCGCGCCACCAGGCGGGCCACTTCGGCTTCGCGCGGGGACAGGCGGGCCAAGCGGGCGCAGGCGTTTTGGGCGCGGGCGTGCAGGGCGGCTTCGGCTTCGCGCTGGCGCAGGGCGGCGCTGACGATGTCCAGCAGGCGCTGGTCTTTGAAGGGTTTTTCCAGAAAGTCAAAGGCGCCGTGCTTCATGGCTTGCACGGCCAGTTCCACGTCGCCGTGGCCGGTGAGAAAGACGATGGGCACGCGGCAGCCGCGGCTGCTCAGGTGTTGTTGCAGCTCAAGCCCGCTCATGCCGGGCATGCGCACGTCCAGCAGCAGGCAGCCGGTGTGCTCGATCAGGGGCAGACCGTCGCGCAGGTAGTCGGCGGCGCTGGCGTGGCCGGTGGCGGGCCAGCCCATGGATTCGAGCAAGAACAGCAGTGAGCGGCAAAAGGCTGCGTCGTCGTCAACCAAGTGGATTTGCCAGTCCGGCGCTGGGGTGGCTGCTGGGGTGGGGGTCATGGGGCAGGCTGAGGGTGAAGATGAGGCCGGGGCCGTCGGTGGCGGCGCTGGCGTGCAGGTGGCCGCCGTGGGCTTCGGCAATGGTGCGGCTGATGGCCAGGCCCAGGCCCATGCCGTCGGGTTTGGTGGTGAAAAAGGGTTCGAACAGTTGCGATTGTGGCCCGCTGGGCAGGGGCTCGCCCTGGTCGCGCACGCTGATGTGCAGCTGCCGCCCGGCCAGGCCCAGGCTCAGGCGCACGGTCAGGGGCTGGCGCGCAGGCGGCAGCTGGCGCGTGGCGTCCCAGCCGTTTTTCAGCAGGTTGAGCAGCACTTGCTGGATTTGCAGCGCGTCGGCGTCCAGCAAGGTGCCGGCAGGCAGCTCGTTGACGATGCGCACGGGTGGGGCCTGCACCTGCATGCCGCGAAACAGGGCCACGGCGTCTTGCACCAGGGCGGCGGGGTCGGTGCGCTGGCGCTGGGCCACGCGCTTTTTGGCAAAGGCGCGGATGCGGCTGAGCACGCCGGCGGCGCGATCGGCCTGGCCGGCGATTTCGCTGGCGGCTTCGCGCGCGGCCTCGGGCGTGAGGCGCTGGCCGTCCACGCGGCGGATGAGGCTTTGCGCGTAGTTGCCAATGGCGGCCAGGGGCTGGTTGAGCTCGTGCGCCAGGGTGCCGGAGAGCTCGCCCAGCACGGACAGGCGGGCCAGGTGGTCGGCCTGCTCGCGGCTTTGGCGCAGGCGCTGCTCCAGCTCGTCGCGCTCGCGCGCGGCGGCGCGCAAGGCGGCGGTGCGCGCCTGCACCTGCCGCTCGACATGAAAGGTGTATAGCCCGCCCAGGGCGATCAGGCCCAGCAGCGCGGCCAGCCAGGGCCAGTGCCGCCGCGCCAGCGTGCCCAGGCTGGGGGTGCGCAAGCTGGCGTAGGGGCCAATCATCAGCTCGCGCTGCAAGTCACTGACGGCCTGGTAGTCGGCCGGCACCGTCCAGGTGATGGGGTTGCCGGGGCTGTCTTGCGGCTGCATTTGCAGCAGCGCAATGGTGACCGCGCGCGCCAGCGCCGCGTCGGTGCCGGGCAGGCTGGCAATGGCCCAGTTGGGGTACAGGCGGGTGGAGCTGGCGCAGGCCAGGCCGGTGCCCGCCAGCGGGGCCACCACGCGAAAGCGCGCCTGCCATTCGGGCTGGCTTTCCAGCAGGCAGGCGCGCACAAAGCCAGCGTCGGCCTCGCCATTGGCCACGGCGTGCAACACGCGGGACATGGGCAGGCCCACCACGTGCAGCTGCATGTCGCGTGCGGGGTCCAGCCCCAGGGTGGCCAGCTCGCGCCAGGCCATCTGGTAGCCCGCAAACGCCTGCTGCCCCACCACGGCCACGCGCTTGCCGCGCAAGTCTTGCAGGCGCTGCACGCGCTGATCGCCCGCCAGAGTGATGACGGCGCTGCCCACGGCCTGGTTGGCCGAGGCGGCAGGCACGGCCCCGGTTTGCAGGGTGAGGATGCGCGCCGCGCCCAGGCGCGACTCCAGCTCCACGTAATGGCCGGGGTTGGTGATGACAAAGTCCAGCTGCCCCGCCTGCGCGGCAGCGGCCAGCGCGGCGTGATCCAGCGACAGCAGTTGCACCGCCCGTCCGGGCAGGGCGCGGCGCAAATGCTCGGCCACGGGGGTCCATTCCTGCACCGCCGCATCGCTGCCCAGATAGGCCAGCACGCCCAGGCGCACGGGTGGCGCGGCGGCGCCCGTGCTGCTCGCTGGCTGGGCCAGCCCCGCGCCTGCCGCCAGCAGGCACAGCGCGGCCAAGGCAGGCCAGACAAGGCGAAGCAGTAAGGGCACGGACGAAGTTTCAAACCCGAGTAACCCACTCAGCAATAGGGAAAAGCGTCTAGCGCGCTGCATCAATGACCCGATTGCCGTCAGGGGCATGGGTTTTTACATTGCTTCACATGTCCTTGCCCACGATGAAGCCCATGAAGCAAGCGCCTTTTTC
>JAUNHQ010000092.1 GCA_030535425.1 Pseudomonadota bacterium
GCATGTCGTTGATGGTGTAGTTGCGCACGTGGCCCATGTGCAGCTTGCCGCTGGGATAAGGCAGCATGGAGCAGGCGTAGTACTTGGGGCGGGCCGCGTCTTCGCTCACGCGGTAGGCGTCATGGGCCTGCCAGTGCGTGTGGGCGGCTTGTTCAACGGCGCGGTGGTCGTAAGGGGTGGACATGTTTACTATCAAATAAATAGCTACAATCGCTTATCAATAAAGCGCGATTGGCTTAAAAGAACACTCAGATTATGGCGTCGCCGCAGGTGGAGGCACCGCGGCGCCCGCAGGCGCCTCTGCCACGAAGCCAATGCGATTCAGCCCCGCTTTCTGCGCCTCGCCCATGACCTCGACCACGCGGCCATAAGGCACGCCCTGGTCGGCGCGCAGCTGCACCTCGGTGTCGGGGTTGTCGCGGGCAGCGGCCTGCATGGCCTCGGTCAGCTGCGGCAGGGTGACGGGTTTGTCGTCAAAAAAAGCCTGGCCCGTTTTGTCCACCACCACGGTGACGAACTTGGGCGGATCGCCCGGCTTGGCGCCGTCGGTCTTGGGCAGATCCAGCCGGATGGAGCTGGCCAGCAGCGGCGCGGTGATGATGAAGATGACCACCAGCACCAGCATCACGTCCACCAGCGGGGTGACGTTGATGTCGCTGATGGGCGCGTTGGGCTGGCTGCGTTCCAGTCGTCCGAAGGCCATGGCTTATGCGCTCCTTGGCTCGCCGCAGGCGGGCCATGACGCGATGCGCCCCTGCCCTGCCCCGCCCTGGCGGAGAAACAGGCTGGGGGGCCATTGCGGTGAAGAATGAGGGATGAATGAGGCCAAGTGCAAGACACAGGGCCGCGAAGCAGGCCCAAGCCCAGGGCACCCATGCCCGGACCTGCGCCGGGCATCAGGTGCGTCCCCCCTCCCGAAGGGCAAAGCCCGCAGAGAGAGGGGGGAAGGCGTGCAGCGCCTCAGGGGGGTCACTTCAAAACCTCCCGCAGGTCGTTGGCAAAGCCCTCCAGCTCCACCTCGATGCGGCCAATGCTGCGGCCAAACCAGTTGTAGGCCAACACGGCGGGAATGGCCACGGCCAGGCCGGCGGCGGTCATGATGAGCGCCTCGCCCACGGGGCCGGCCACGCGCTCAATGCTGACCTGGCCCGAGCCGGCAATGCCGATCAGCGCATGGTAGATGCCCCACACCGTGCCCAGCAGGCCCACGAACGGAGCGGTAGAGCCCACCGTGGCCAGCAGCACCTGGCCAAACTGCAAGCGCGCGCCAATGGCGTTGAGCGCGTCGCGCAAAGCGCGGGTCAGCTGCTGCGCGCGGTCGCCCGCTGCGGCCAGCGTGCCGCTCACGGGCAGTCCGGTGGCCTGCACCAGCGGCAGCACCATCGCGCCGCGATCCACTTCGTTCAGGCGGGCCAGCGCATCTTGCACCGACGGGGCCTGCCAGAACGCGACCACGCTGCGCCGCACGCTGCTGCCAGCGCGGCGCAGCATCCAGGCTTTCCAGAAAATCACCACCCAGCTGGCGATGGACATGAGCAGCAGCAGCAGCGCCACGGCTTTGCCGATGGCGTCGCTTTGCGCGAAGACTTGTTGCAGGTTCATGGAGAAAAAAGAGGCAAGGGGGTCAGGTCAAAAAAACCAAGTCAGCGCAGGCCCAGCACGTCGAACATATCGAAAAGCCCCTGGCGCTTGTCCGCCAGAAAGCGCGCGGCACGCAGGCTGCCCTGGGCATAGCCGGCGCGGCTGCTGCTTTTGTGGCTGATTTCAATGCGCTCGCCCGTGCCGGCAAACAGCACGGTGTGGTCGCCCACGATGTCGCCGCCGCGAATGGTGACAAAGCCAATGGTGGACGGGTCGCGCTCGCCCGTGTGGCCGTAGCGCTCGTACACGGCGCAGTCCTTCAGGCTGCGACCCAGCGCATCGGCAATCACTTCGCCCATTTTCAGGGCCGTGCCGCTGGGCGCATCCACCTTGTGGCGGTGGTGGGCTTCGATGATCTCGATGTCATAGCCGGTGGACAGCGCCTTGGCGGCCATCTCCAGCAGCTTGAAGGTGACGTTGACACCCACGCTCATGTTGGGCGCCATGACGATGGCCGTGTCTTGCGCGGCGGCGGCGATCTCGGCCTTTTGCTCATCGGAAAAACCCGTGGTGCCAATCACCAGCGCCACGCCCTGTGCGCGGCAGGCGGCCACGTGGGCCATGGTGGCCTCGGGGCGGGTGAAGTCAATCAGCACGCGCGCGCCTGCCAGGCCCTGAGCCAGGTTCTCGGTCACGCTCACGCCGCTGGCCCAGCCAGCGAACGCGCCAGCGTCTTGGCCCAGCGCGGGGCTGTCCACGCGGTCCAGCGCGCCAGACAAACGGCAGTCATCGGCCGCGCGCACGGTCTCGATGAGCATCTGGCCCATGCGGCCGCTGGCGCCCGCAATGGCAATGGGAAGCAAGTTGTCGGCAGTGGTCATGAACGAACCCGGAAAAACCATGGGATGAACCACCCGGCGGCCTGCCGGGCAGCCAGGGCTTGCGCCGCGAAGGAGTGATGCGCCCGTCTCAATCTGTTCCAGCGCCTATTCCAGCGGCGGGTAGCTGCCGGCAGGACGCGGCTGCGCCTCGGAGGCCATGTCTGCCGCCTCATCGGCAGAGGCGGCATCTTGCGCTGGCGAAGCGGCGTCAAAACGTTCCAACTGCGCCTCGGTCGCCTCCAGCGTGGGCACGCGCACGTTACGCTTGCGGCTGATGCGCTGCACGAACTCAGTCTCACTGGGCATGTCATCGCCCTCGAAACGCGCCAGCAAATCGTCCTGGAAATACAGCGTCAGCCGGTAATGCTGCGGCTCCACGCGCTGGCGCTGCATGGTGAACACGTAGTCCCAGCGGTCGGCATGAAACAGGCTGGTCATCAGCGGCGTGCCCAGAATGTCACGCACCTGCAGACGCGTCATGCCGGGGCGCAGCGCCTCTACCTGTTCCTTGGAAACGAAATTGCCCTGCACCACCTCGGGCTTGTACAGCGTCATGGCGTCGGCCATGCGGCGGGTGGTCTGATCGAAACTGCTGCAGGCGCCCAGACTCAGCGCCAAGGCCATCGCCAGCGCGGCCGGCAAGACCCGGCGGGCAGCGCGGGCATGGGTGGGGAAAATAACGGACATGGCTCCCGGCTCATGCACAATACGGCCAAACATTGTAGCGGCGCCTGTTTACGCGACCTTCGCGTGAGCCGCCTGTTGCTGGTAACGAATGGACAACATCGACGAACTCAAGAGCACCGGCCTGAAAGCCACGCTGCCACGGCTGAAAATCCTGGAAATCTTCCAGAAGGCCGACCAGCGCCACATGACGGCCGAAGACGTGTACCGCCTGCTGCTGGCCGAACAGTCCGACATCGGCCTGGCCACCGTGTACCGCGTGCTCACGCAGTTCGAGCAAGCGGGTCTGCTCAGCCGCAACCACTTCGAAGCGGGCAAGGCCGTCTATGAACTCAACGACGACGAACACCACGACCATCTGGTGTGCCTGAGCTGCGGCAAGGTCGAGGAATTTTTCGACGCCGAGATCGAACGCCGCCAGCACAACATCGCCAAGCAGTACGGCTGGACGCTGGAAGACCACGCCATGTCGCTATATGGCCACTGTGGCGACTGCCAGAAAAAACAGCGCTGAAAACCCAGTCAAAAAGGCCATTTGCGCGCATCTGGCAACGATTTAAAGCTATAAAAACAATAGCTTTCAAGCCAGGCATTTCAAACCGGACGCCTACTGCAGCCGCCCTCCTCCTGCGTGCCCGCGCTCGCGGCTAGGCTGCCTGTGCCGCTGCCCAGCGGCAATTGGCGGATGACAGGAGCACCACACGTGCGTGGTGCGACACAATCCGGGGCCTATGACCGCCCCCCAGACCCTCACCCTCACCCGCCCTGACGACTGGCACCTGCACGTGCGCGATGGCGCCGCGCTGGCTGCCGTCGTGCCCCACAGCGCCGCGCAGTTTGGCCGCGCCATCATCATGCCCAACCTGCGCCCGCCCATCACCACGGCGGCGCAGGCGCTGGCCTACAAGCAGCGCATCCTGCAGGCCGTGCCTGCGGGCATGTCGTTTGAGCCGCTGATGACGCTGTACCTGACCGACAACACCGCGCCCGACGAAATCGCCCGCGCGGCCGATGCCGGCGTGCTTGCCCTCAAGCTCTACCCCGCCGGCGCCACCACCAACAGCGACGCGGGCGTGACCGACATCCGCAAAACCTACCCCACGCTCGAAGCCATGCAGCGCCACGGCCTGAAGCTGCTGGTGCATGGCGAAGTGACCGACCCCGCCATCGACCTGTTCGACCGCGAAGCCGTCTTCATCGACCGCGTGATGCGGCCCTTGCGTCAGGACTTTCCCGCGCTGAAAGTCGTCTTTGAACACATCACCACGCGCGAGGCCGCGCAATACGTGGCCGAGGGCGACGCGAACCTGGCCGCCACCCTGACTGCGCACCACCTGCTCTACAACCGCAACGCCATCTTCACCGGCGGCATTCGCCCGCACTACTACTGCCTGCCCGTCTTAAAGCGCGAAGAACACCGCCAGGCCCTGCTGCAAGCGGCCACCAGCGGCTCGCCCAAATTCTTTCTGGGCACCGACAGCGCCCCCCACCCCGCCGCCCTGAAAGAACACGCCAGCGGCTGCGCCGGCTGCTACACCGCCTTGAGCGCCATCGAGCTGTACGCCGAAGCCTTTGACGCGGCCGGCGCGCTGGACAAGCTCGAAGCCTTTGCCAGCTTTCACGGCCCCGACTTCTACGGCCTGCCGCGCAACCGCGACCGCATCACCCTGCGCAGGCAAACCTGGACGCTGCCCGAGCAAGTGCCCTTTGGCGATGCGCAGGTCAAGCCGCTGCGGGGTGGTGAAGAACTGGCCTGGCGGGTGGCATAAGCCCTGCCAGCCGCTCGCTCCCCGTTTTGCGCAAACAAGGACATACCGCCATGCCCCTGGCCAAAATCGAAGTACGCCGCCCGCGCAGCCCGGATGAAGTGCAGGCGCTGATCCATGCCGTGTACGAGGCGCAGCGCGTGGCCTTGCAGGTGCCTGCGGACGACCGGCAGATCCGCTATGTCGAGCACCTGCCGCAGCACTTTGCCGTGCCGCCAGACAAGACGGACAACTACACGCTGATCGAAATCCTGATCTTTCCCGGCCGCTCCTTGCAGGCCAAGCGCCGTCTGTACCAGGAGATCGTGACCCGCCTGGGCGCCCTGGGCATTGCGCCCAGCGACATCTTCATCGTGTTGCAAGAGCCGCCACTGGACAACTGGGGCATTCGCGGCGGCCAGCCCGCATCGGCCGTGGATCTGGGTTTCCGACTGGACGTTTGACACGCTTTTTCCTGACCATGCACCCCGCCGCCACGTTTGCCCTGTACCTCATCACCGCCGTGATGGAGATCGTGGGCTGCTTTTTGCCTGAGCTGTGGCTGGGCAAGAAGGCGGGGGCCTGGGTGCTGGTGCCGGCGGCGCTGGCGCTGGGGGCCTTTGTGTGGCTGCTGTCGCTGCACCCCACGGCTTCGGGGCGGGTGTATGCGGCTTATGGCGGGGTGTACGTGGCCACGGCCATGGCCTGGCTGTGGCTGGTCGATGGCGTGCGGCCCAGCGTGTGGGACGTGGCCGGCTCGCTGGTGGCGCTGGCGGGCATGGCCATCATCGTGTGGGGTGCCCGGGCGCAGGGCTGAGGCAAGTGCGCCAGGGTCTGTTCGCCTGGCCCGGCAAATTTTGATGTTCGGAAAAGATGATGCGAATCATTCGTATCTAAAATACCTTGTCCCCATGTGCGCGCGGCGGTATGGGCTGCGTGTGCTTTTTCAGTGCAAGGTGACTGCCATGACCGTTCTTCCCTTGTCCGGCCTGCGCCAGGGCATGCAGGTGCGTATTGATTCCATTGGTCCCAATGCCGTGTTTGGCGTGCTGGATGCGCAGGTTACGCAGCGGCTGGCCGATCTGGGTTTTTGCAGCGGCGAGCCGCTGACGCTGCTGTCCACTGGGGTGTTCGGGCGCGGGCCTTATGCGGTGCGGCTGGGCAATTTGTCGCAGTTTGCCTTGCGCGCGCCCGAGGCGGCCAAGGTGCTGTGCCAGGTGGTGGCATGAGCGCCAGCCGCATGGCCCTGCTGGGCGCGCCCAATTGCGGCAAGACGGTGCTGTTCAACGGCCTGACGGGGGCCAACGCCAAGGTGGCCAATTACGCCGGGGTGACGGTGGACCGGCGCGAGGGGCGCCTGGTGGGCGATCCGTCCATCCGCATCATCGACTTGCCGGGCACTTACAGCCTGCGCGCGGCCAGCCCTGATGAGGCGGTGGCGCGCGACGTGGTGCTGGGCAAGCTGGGCGAGGCCCACCCCGATGCGCTGATTGCCGTGGCCGACGCCACCAACCTGCGCATGACCTTGCGCATGGTGCTGGAGCTCAAGACGCTGGGCCTGCCCATGGTGGTGTCGCTGAACATGAGCGACGTGGCCCGCTCGCGCGGGCTGCAAATCGACGCCGAGCGCCTGAGCCAGCTGCTGGGTGTGCCAGTGCTGGAGACGGTGGCGGTGAGCAAGCAGGGGGTGCTGGGCGTGCGCCGTGCCATTGCCCAGCTGCCGCGCGGGTCGGCCGTGCCGCTGGATGCGCAGGCCGCCGAGCGCGCGCTGAATGCGCTGGACAGCGCCGCGCTGTATGCCGAGGTCGAGCGCATGCTGGCGCAGGTGGTGCTCAAGCCCATGTCGCTGCCCGCGTGGCACCGCACGCTCGATCGCGTGGTGCTGCACCCGGTGTGGGGCATGCTGATTCTGGTGACGGTGCTGCTGCTGGTGTTTCAGGCCGTGTACGCCTGGGCCGGGCCGCTGATGGATGCCATCGAGGCGGGCTTTGGCGCGCTGGGCGAGGCCGTGGCCGCCGTGTTGCCCGAAGGGCTGCTGGCCGATCTGCTGATCAACGGCGTGATCGCAGGGGTGGGCAGCGTGCTGGTGTTTCTGCCGCAAATCGCCATCTTGTTCGCCTTCATCCTGCTGCTGGAGGACTCGGGCTATCTGCCGCGCGCGGCGTTCCTGCTGGACAAGTTCATGGCCCGCGTCGGGCTGTCCGGGCGCGCCTTCATCCCCTTGCTGTCGAGCTTTGCCTGCGCGGTGCCGGCGGTGATGTCCACGCGCACCATTCAAGACCCGCGCGAGCGCCTGGTCACCATTGCCATCGCGCCCATGCTCACCTGCTCGGCGCGGCTGCCCATTTACGCGCTCATCATCGCCGCCATCATTCCGCAGCGCAGCGTCTGGGGCGTGTTCAACCTGCAAGGGCTGACGCTGTTTGGCCTGTACGCGGCGGGCATCGTGTCGGCGGCGCTGACGGCCTGGGTGCTCAAGCGCCTGGCGCGCGGGCGCGGGCAGGTGCAGCAGTTTCCGCTGCTGATGGAGCTGCCCACTTTCCGCCGCCCCAACTTCCGGCACATTGTCCTCAGCCTGTGGGAGCGGGTGTGGGCGTTTCTCAAGCGCGCGGGCACCATCATCTTTGCGCTGAGCGTGCTGCTGTGGGCACTGGTGAGCTTTCCGGCCCCGCCCGAAGGGGCCACGCAGGCAGCCATTGACTACAGCCTGGCCGGGCGGCTGGGGCAGCTCATCGAGCCGCTGTTTGCCCCGCTGGGCTTTAGCTGGCAGATGTGCATCGCCATGATCCCCGGCATGGCCGCGCGCGAGGTGGTGGTGGCCGCGCTGGGCACGGTGTATGCCGTCAGCGCCAGCGCCGAGGACGCGGTGCACACCGCCTTGCTGCCCATCGTTCAGCAAAGCTGGGGGCTGCCCACGGCCTTTGCCTTTTTGGCCTGGTACGTGTATGCGCCCATGTGCATCGCCACGCTGGCAACCATCCAGCGCGAGGTCAAATCCACCCGCTACACCCTGCTGCTGACCGGCGGGCTGTTTGCCGCGGCCTACCTGGCGGCGCTGCTGGTGCACCACGTCACGGCCTGGGTGCTGGCATGAGCGAGACGGTGCAAATGCTCATCGTCGCGGCCTTGGTCGTGCTGAGCCTGGGCTACTTGCTGCGCCGATTGTGGCCACGCAAGCGCCGCCCTGGCCAGCCGCCTGCGGCCTGCGGCGGCTGCGGGCGCTGCGGCGGGCAAGGGGATGGGCGCGGTCAATAAGCCATTGGTGAAAATGGCAATTTCCGCGCACCCCATAAAGGTTTATAGCTACATAAAAAATAGCAATCAACCTGTGTAAGCCAACAGATGCGACTGCCGGGCGCTGGCTGGCATCTATCCCCGCCCCGGCGGGTGCAGCAGCACCAGCAGCGCGCCGGCGCCGCCTTCCAGCGGCTTGGCTTGCACAAAGGCCAGCACTTCCTTTTTTTGAATCAGCCAGCCGTGCACCTTGCCCTTGAGCACCGGCGTGCGCCCGGGCGAGCCCAGGCCCTTGCCGTGCACCACGCGCAGGCAGCGCAGGCCGGCTTTGTGCGATTCGCGCACAAACTGGCCCAGCGCTTCGCGGGCCTGCTCCACGCGCAGGCCGTGCAGGTCGATCTGCCGCTGCACCGCCCAGTGGCCGCGCCGCAGTTTCTGCGGCACGTCGGCGCCCACGCCGGGGCGGCGAAAGCTCAGGTGCTCGTCCACGTGCAGCAGGGTGCTGGTGTCGAATTCATCGGACAGCGCCTCGCGCAGCACGGCCTGTTCGTCGCGCTGGCGCTGGCGCGGCTCGGGCGCCACGGGCGCGGGGGCGTGTACCACGCGGCCATGCGGGCGCAGCGGCTGGGTGGGGCCGATGGCGTGGCGAAACAGCTGTTGCTCGGCCTGGGCTTTTTTCTCGGCTGCGGCGCGTGCGGCGGCGACTTCGGCGGCGCGCGCGCGGGTGTCGGCCAGGTGTTGGCGTATGGCTTTCAGGTCGGCCAGCGCGCGGGCTTTCACAGCAGCCCCCGGCTGGCCAGCGACAGCGCCTGGCCCGGCGCCACGATGACGTGGTCGAGCACGTCCACGTCAAGCAGCGCCAGGGCGCTTTTGAGCTGGCGGGTGATGGCCTCGTCGGCATGGCTGGGCTGCACGTTGCCCGAGGGGTGGTTGTGCCCCAGCACCACGGCGGCGGCGTGGTGGTGCAGCGCGCGCAGGGCCACTTCGCGCGGGTACACGCTGCTGCGGGTGAGGGTGCCGCGAAACAGCTCTTCCATGGCGATGAGGCGGTGCTGGGCGTCCAGAAACAGCACCACAAAGACTTCGTGCGCGCGCCCGTCCAGGTGCAGGCGCAGGTAGTCGGCCACGGCGTCGGGGTTGCTCAAGACGGCGCGCTCGCGCAGCTGCTCGGCCAGTGCGCGGCGTGCCAGCTCCAGCACGGCCACCAGCTCGGCGCGCTTGGCGCTGCCGCCCAGGCCTTTGATGCGCTTTAAGTCGTCGGCGCGGGTGTGCAGCAGCCCGGCCAGGCCGCCAAAGGCGTCCAGCACTTCTTGCGCCATTTGCAGCACGCCGCGCCCGGCGGTGCCGGTGCGCAGCAGCAGGGCCAACAGCTCGGCGTCGCTCAAGGCGCCGGGGCCGCGCGCCAGCAGCTTTTCGCGCGGGCGGGCATCGGGCGGAAGGTCTTTGACGGACATGCGGGCGCGGGCGGTTTCTACAATCGGGCCAGTTTATATGGGGCATTGCATGAGCCGCGTCGAACCGGGATCTTTTCTGACCTTGCACTACCGCCTGGCCGGGCCGCAGGGTGATGTCATCAACACCTTTGGTGGGCGTCCTGCCACGCTGTCGCTGGGCACGGGCGAGCTTTCTCCTGCCGTGGAAGAGCGCCTGATGGGCCTGGCCGAGGGCGAGCGGGCCACGTTTGAGCTGCCGGCGGGCGCGGCCTTTGGCCAGCGCAACCCGGCCATGGTGCAGTGGCTGGCGCGCAAGGAGCTGGACGAGCTGGGCGAGCCGGGCGAGCAGTACGCGGTGGGCGAAGTGGTGCAGGTGCCCACGCCCGATGGCCAGGGCCAGCTGGCCGCCGTGGTGCTGGCCGTGCGCGGCGATGGCGCGCTGCAACTGGATTTCAACCACCCGCTGGCGGGGCAGCCGGTGACGTTTGAGGTGCATCTGATAGGGGTGATGTGACCCCCCCTTGATG
>JAUNHQ010000093.1 GCA_030535425.1 Pseudomonadota bacterium
TTTTCGTAGAACTCGCGTGCGCGCAGATCGGTCAGCAGGCCCAGCTTTTCGATGGTGCGCTTGAAGCGGCGCAGGGCCACGTCAAAGGGTTCGTTCTCTTTTACACGGATGGTGGTCATTCAGTTTCCGGAAAATATGCGCGGCCAGCGGGTGCGAAGTAGATCAAGCCTCACGCCATGCGCCGCAAAGTTTGCCCTGCCTCTTTAACTAGTATGCGGCCGGCAGGGCTTTTGCCAGCAAAGCCCGCCATTATAGGCCATCAACATCGTTTTTTGTGCGCAGCGCAAGGGCCAGCTGCTTGCGTGACTACAGCGCCAGCCGGTAGCTGAGCTTGAAGGTGCGGGGCATGCCAGCGGCCAGGCGGGTGCCGCCGCCAGCCCAGTAGCGCTTGTCGGCCACGTTGTCCACGTTCAGTTGCAGACTGTGCTGGTAGGAGCCACGCTTGATTTCGTAGCGCGCGCCCAGGCTGAACAGGGTGTGTCCGCCCAGCCAGGCGCGGTTCAAGTCGTCCACGGGGCGCTTGCCGGTGTAGTAGGCGCCGCCGTTGAGCGACAGGCCGGGCAAGGCCGGGACTTTCCAGTTCAAAAACAGGCTGGCGGTGCGGCGGGCGGCGTTTTCGGGCAGCTTGCCGTTGTACTGGTCGTTGATGTTGGCAAAGCGCGGGTCCAGCCATTGGGCCGATGCCTGCCAGTCCAGCGTGCGGGTCAGGCTGCCCTGGGCAGACAGCTCCAGCCCGGTGTAGCGCTGGCGGCCGTCCGAGACAAAGTAGTTGCTGGTGTTGGTGTAGTAGCCGGGGCGGGTGATGTCGAACACGGCGGCTGACAGCAAGGTGCCGTTGGGGGCCAGCCAGCGCAGGCCGATTTCTTTTTGCGTGCTTACACCCGGGTCCAGCCGCGTGCCGACGTTGTCGGTGCCGGTGGGGGCGGTGTCGCCTTCTTCCAGGCCCTTGGCGTAGCTGGCATAGACCGACCAGGTGTCGCTGGGCCGGTAGATGGCGGCCAGCATGGGCGTGGTTTTGGCCACGTCGTAGTGCAGGCTGCCCTGATCGCTCTGGTAGCTGGAGCGGCGCAGCCCGGCAATGACCTGCCATTGCTCGCCAATGCGCATGCGGTCCATCAGGTACAGGCCGGTGTCGCGGGCCGAGTAGGCGTCGGTGGTGGGGCTGGTGGGCATGGCGCCCAGGGTGACGTTGGTCAGTGGAACGGGGTTGTACAGGTTTTGATCGCCCGCGGTGTAGGTGCGCTGGTAGATGGGGTCTTGCTTGCGCTTGGTGCGGCTGGCGCCCAGGGTGATTTCGTGGCCGACGGGGCCGGTTTGCACGGTGCCGAACAGCTCGGCGCGCAGCAGGTCGGCGTGGATGTCCAGCTCTTGCGAGTTGCCGGTGACGCGCCCCGCACCGGTGGCCACGGCGGCGGCGTTGGTGAAGCGGAAGATGGCCAGGTTGCGCTCGCGCCAGGTTTGGGCGCGGCCCGCTTCCAGCGCCAGGTTCCAGTTGTCGGTCACGGCGTAGTCGGCGCGCAGTAGGGCGTTGGTGCTTTCGGTGGCGAATTTGGCGCTGCGGGGGCCTACGGCTTTTTTAGGATCGACCGCTGCGGGCAGGGTGATGACGCCATTGACGGCGGCGGGCAGGGCCACGCCGGCTTGCTCGGTGACGCGGCGGCGGTCGTATTCCAGGTCGGCCTTGAGCTTGAGGCGCGAGTTCACGCGCCAGTCCAGCGCCAGGGCCACAAAGCCCCGGTTGCCGTTGCCCACGCCGTCCATGTGGCTGCCCAGGGTGCCGCCGGCGGCGTTCAGGCGCAGGCCAATGGCTTCATCGGCACCCAGGCGGCGGCCAATGTCCACCGCGCCGACGGCCGAGCCAAAGTGGTCCACGCTCAGGCCCAGCGCGGTCACGGGCGTTTTGCCCGCGCGCTTGGTGGTGAAGTTGACCACGCCAGCCGGTGAGGTAAAGCCGTAGTACAGGGCCGATGCGCCCTTGAGCACTTCCACGCGCTCTTTGTTTTCCAGCGACACCTGCGAGAAGTTCATGATGGGCAGGCTGCCGTTGAGGCGGTAGTTGCTGCGGTTTTCCACACCGATGCCGCGAATGACGATTTGGTCCCAGGTGTCGCCACCGTTTTGCTGGCGCGTCACGCCGGCGGTGTTGCGCACGGCGTCGTACAGGCCGGCGGCGGCCTGCGCCTCCAGCGCCTCGCGGGTGATGACGTTGACGGTGGAGGGCACTTCCAGAATGTCCGATCCCCAGAAGCTGCCTGCTTCCACGGTTTCGGGGCGCAGGCCGTCGGCCCGCGCGCTGATGGCGGTGACCGTGACCGTGGGCAGCGTGTCTGCCGCGCTGCCGCTGCCGTCGTTGGCGGCTTCGGCGGTGCCATCAGCGGCTTCAGCGGGCTCGGCTGGCGCGCGGGTATCGGGCACGGCCGTGGGGGCGGCGCTGCCTTGCGCATGGGCCAGCCCGGCCAGCAGGCTGAGGGCGGCAGCCGCGATGGCGTGGCGCGGCAAGGGGGCGGTGAGCGTCATGGATGAGTCCTTTGCGTGAAGGAAGATGAAAAGAAACCGGTCACGGCATGCAAAAAAAGCGAAGCGGGCACATCAGGCATGGGGTGGCACGGCAGCGCCCAGCGGAATGACCAAAGGCGTGCCGGCCACGGGGTCGGGGATGATTTGGCAAGGCAGGTCAAACACCTGCTCGATCAGGGCGGGGGTGACGATCTGGCGCGGCGCGCCCTGGGTGATGAGGCGGCCTTCGCGCATGACGATCAGGTGGTCGGCCCAGCGGCAGGCCTGGTTCAAGTCGTGCAGCACGGCCACCAGGGTGCGGCCTTCTTCGCGGTTGAGCTGGCGCAGCAGCTCCAGCAGGCTGATCTGGTGCGACAGGTCCAAAAACGTGGTGGGCTCGTCCAGCAGCATCAGCGGGGTTTGCTGCGCCAGCACCATGGCCAGCCACACGCGCTGGCGCTGGCCACCGGAGAGCTCGTCCACCAGCCGGTCGGCCAAGTCCTGCACCTGGGTGCGCTGCATGGCGTGCGCCACGGCTTGGCTGTCGGCGGCGCTGAAGCGACCCAGCCAGTCCTGGTGCGGGTGGCGGCCACGGGCCACCAGCTCGGCCACGCGAATGCCCTCGGGGTGGCGGGCCGATTGCGGCAGCACGCCCAGGCGGCGGGCCACTTCCTTGGTGGGCAGGCTTTGGATGAGCGCGCCATCCAGCAGCACCTGCCCCGCCGCCGGGCGGGCCAGCCGCGCCAGTGCGCGCAGCAGGGTGGATTTGCCGCAGCCGTTGGGGCCGATGACGGCGCTGAACGCGCGGTCGGGCACCGCAATGTCCAGCGCCTGCGACACCACGCGCGCGCCGTGCGCCAGCGTCAGGGCCTGGCCGCGCAGGCGGGCTGTGGGCGAGTGGTCAGCGTGGGGGTTCGGGGCGGTCATGCAAACAAAAGAAAAGCCAAAAACGAAAAATCAGCTGCGCCACTCGCGCGCCAGCAGCCAGGCCAGGTAGGCGCCGCCCAGCAAGCTGGTGACCAGGCCCACGGGAATCTGAAACGGTGCCAGCGCGGTGCGCGCTGCCAGGTCGCTGGCCACGCACAGCAGCGCGCCGGTCAGCAGCACGGCGGGCAGGCGGCTGGCGCCGCCGCACAGGCGCCGCGCCAGTTGCGGGGCCACCAGGGCCACAAAGCCAATGGGGCCGGCAGCGGCAATCACCAGGCCGGTCAGCGCCACGGCCACGGCCAGCAGGCCCAGGCGGGTGCGGCGCACGGGCAGGCCCAGCGCGGCGGCCAGATCGTCGCCCATTTCCAGCACGTTCAGCGCGCGCGCCTGCCAGCCGGCCAGCAGCAGCAAGGGCGTGCCCAGCGCCAGCAGGGCCAGCACCTGCGGCCAGCCTGCGCCTTGCAGGCTGCCAAACAGCCAGGTGCGCGCGGCCAGGGCATCGTCCAGATCGGCGCGGGTGAGCAGGTAGTCGTTCACCGCCGCCAGCAGCGCGCCCACGGCAATGCCGGCCAGAATCATCCATTGCCCGCCTATGCCGCGCCGGGCCGAGAGCAGGTACACCAGCGCCACCGTCAGCAGCCCGCCCGCCAGCGTGCCCAGGGGCACGGCCAGGGCCGAGGCCGCGCCCGCGCGCTGGCCCATGAGCAAAATCACCGTCAGCCCGCCCGTGGCCGCGCCCGTGGTCAGGCCAATGATGTCGGGGCTGGCCAGCGCGTTGCGCGACATGCGCTGAAAAATCCAGCCCGCCGCCGCCAGGCAGGCGCCCACGGCCAGCGCCGCCAGCACGCGGGGCAGGCGCAAATCCAGCAGCACCATGTGGCCCACGGTGTCCGTGGCGGGCCAGGCGGCCCACAGCGCGGGCCAGTCCAGCCGGTAGCGCCCGCTGCCCAGGGCCAGCGCGGTCACGGCCAGCGTGGCCAGCAGCAGGCCGGCCAGGGCGCGGCGGTAGCGTCGGTGCGGGGCAAAGGGGTTCATGGCAGCGCCTGCGCAGGGTTGTCGTGGCGGCTGGCGTACAGGCTGCGCAGCCCGCGCAGGCCGCGCCCCCGGCGGCGGCGCCCGCCCGTGCCGGGGCCGTGGCCGCCGCGCACGATCAGCGCCATGAGCACGGGCGCGCCCACCAGGGCCATGACGATGCCCGCCTCCACCTCGTCCGGCCGGGCGATCAGCCGCCCCGCCACATCGGCGGCCAGCACCAGCACCGGCCCGGCCAGCAGGGCGTAGGGCAGCATCCAGCGCCAGTGCGGCCCCACCAGCAGGCGCAGCGCGTGCGGCACCAGCAGGCCCACAAAGCCCAGCGGCCCCGCCGCCGCCGTGGCCGCGCCGCACAGCAGCACCAGGGCCACAAAGCCCAGCAGCCGCGTGCGCGCCACGTTCTGCCCCAGCGACTGGCCCAGCTCGTCGCCCAGGGCCAGCACGTCCAGCGCGCGCGCCTGTGTCAGCCCCAGCGCCAGGCCCAGGGCCATCAGCGGCGCGGTGGCGCGCAGCACGTCCAGCCCGCGCCCGTCCAGCGCGCCCACCATCCAAAAGCGCCAGGCGTCAAAGGTGTGCACATCAAACAAAGTGACGATGCCCGTGGCCGCCGCCAGGCAGGCGCTGAGCGCCGTGCCCGCCAGCAGCAGGCGCACCTTGCGCACCGAAGGCGGCGCGCGCCCGGCCAGCAGCTGCACGGCCACGGCGGCCAGGGCCGCGCCGGCCAGCGCGCACAGGGCCAGGCCGTGGTGGCTGCGCCAGCCCAGCAGCGACATGGCCAGCACTACGGCAAAGGCCGCGCCCGCGTTCACGCCCAGCAGGCCCGGGTCGGCCAGCGGGTTGCGCGTGAGCGCCTGCATCAGCACCCCGGCCACGCCCAGCGCCGCGCCCACGGCCACAGCCAGCAGCGTGCGCGGCAGGCGGTGCTGCCACACGATGTCGCTGACCACCCCGCCATCGGGCTGCCACAGCGCCTGCCACACCTGAGCCAGCGGCACGGGCCGCGTGCCCAGCGCCAGGCTGGCCAGCGCCAGGGCCGCCAGCAAGGCCAGCAGCAGCGCCAGGCCCAGCATGCGCGAGCGGCGCCGTGGCACAAGAGCGGGTGCCATCTGGCCGGTGGGGGTAAGCGTGGCGGCAGGGTTCATACGGCGGCGGCAGGTGGCAGGGCAGCGGCCAGCGTGGCCATGACGATGCGCGCGGCGCTGGGGCCGGCGTTCATGTAGAAGGCGTCGTAATCCACCCGCCGGGCGTGCCCTGCGGCCACCGCGCCCAGGTGGCGCCACAGCGGCGAGGCGGTGAACACGCGCACGCCGTCGCCGCGCGCGCCGTAAAACAGCCAATCGCCATCGGCCAGGTCCAGCCGCTCGGCCCCGATGTCTTGCGAGGTGCGGGCAAAGCGCTGCCCCGGCGGGCGCGCCAGCCCCATGCCCTGGGCAATGTCGCCCACAAAAGAGCGCAGGCCCATGAGCCGGATGCGCCCGCCCCCCGCCTGCACGAAAGACACCTGCGGTGCGCCGCCTGCGGCAGCCCAGGCCTGGGCAAAGGCGCGGGCATCGCGCTGGAAAGCGGCCATCCACGCCTGGGCCTGCTGGCGCTTGCCCAGCGCATCGGCCAGCAGCAGAAAGTCGGCCCGCCAGTGCTCGCCCCGCCCGCGCGTGAGCACCACGGGCGCAATGCGCTGGTATTGCCGCAGCGCGGCGGGCGCGGTGGCGGCGCGGTTGGCCAAAATCAGATCCGGCGCCAACGCAGCCAGCGCCTCCAGATCGGGCGTGAGGCGCGTGCCCAGGTCTTGCACCTGCGCAAAAGACGTCTGCTGGCGGGCAAACACCTGACGCAAATAGCCCGGCAGCGGGCTGCCTCGGTCGTCGCGCGTGGCGCCTACGGGCACCACGCCCAAAGTCAGCAGGCCATCCACCTGCCCCGTGGACAGCACGGCCACGCGCTGCGGCGCCTGGCTGAGAAGGGTTTGCCCGGCTTCATGGGTGATGGTGCGGGGAAACACGCCGTCCGGCGCGGTGCTGTCCGATGCCCGTGCAGGCGCAGGCAGCCAGAAGGCGGGCAGGCCCAGCGCCCAAGCGCCGCAGGCCAGCGCGGCGCGGCGGCGCCGCAGTGCGGCGGGGTGCGCAAGATGCAAGGGCACAGGTGGCGGCGCGGCAAACGCAGAGGCAATCAAGGTACGAAAAGCCATGGCACAAAAAAGTCATTCCACCCAGGCGTCTGACAACACCCGCCACCGCACCGGCGGGCGGTGGCCCGCAGCCAAGGCGCATGCGAGCAGGGCTGGGCACTGGCCGGGCGGGCACCTTTGCGCGCGGACAAAAAAAGCCCGGGCTGGCGAGCCATCCCGGGCAGATCAAGGCCTTGGATTTCTATGCAAGGCGCGCATCGTATCATGAATGATAGTGATTCTTATTTGTCATTTACAAACTTGTTGTGCCCTGTTCACAGCAGGCTGAGGAAAAACGAGGCCCGCTTGGCCCAGACTTAGGCCCAGGCCCAGGGCAAAGCAGGCAAAAGCTATAAAAATAATAGCTGCCACCACGCTTCTGGCGCTCGCAAAAGCCCTTTTTGATGCTCAATTTCCAAGCCCGCCTGGGCAAAGGCGGGTTCACGCTGGCGGCGCTTGCAGGGCCGCGCGCACGCCGCGCACCACATCGCCGATCACCAAGATGGCGGGGCTGCCCAGGCCGTGGGTGCGCAAAGTGTCGCTCAGCTGCGCCAGGGTGGTGAGGCACTGGCGCTGCTGGGGCAGGCTGGCGCGTTCGACGATGGCCACGGGGGTGGTGGGCGGCAGAGCGTGCAGCAGGCCGGTCTGGATGTGCCCGGCGCTGCGGGTGCCCATGTAAATGACCAGCGTCAGCCGCAAGTCGCGCGCCGATGCGCCCAGGCGCGCCCAGTCCAGACCGGGGCCGTTTTTTTGCGGGTGGCCGGTGACGAAGACCACGCCTTGCGCATGGTCACGGTGGGTCAAGGGCGCGCCCAGGCTGGTGATGGCGGCCAGCCCGGCGGTGATGCCGTTGAGGATGCGCGGCTCGATGCCGGCGCGGCGCAGGCTGTCGGCTTCTTCGCCGCCACGGCCAAAGATGAAGGGGTCGCCCCCTTTGAGGCGCACCACGTTTTCGCCCGCGCGCACGGCTTCGATCATGCGCTGTTCGATGGCGTGCTGCGGCGTGCTGCGGCAGCCGCCGCGCTTGCCCACGTGCTCGATCCGCGCCGTGGGCGGGGCCAGGGCCAGCACACCGGGGCCGACCAGGTCGTCGGCCAGGATGAGGCTGGCGGCCTGAATGGCGCGGGCCGCGGCCAGCGTGAGCAGGTCAGGATCGCCCGGGCCTGCGCCCACGAGGGTGACGCGGCCAGGCGCAGGCGGTGCAGGGTCAGCGGACGCGGGCACAGGGGTGGGGCCAGTCATGCGTTCAGCGTGGCCAGGCAGGACGAGTCGCCCTCGGCCACAATGGCTTTGCAGGCGCGCACGATGTGCTCGACCTGGCGCATCAGCGGCTCGGGCGCGGGCAGCAGCCCCTGCATGACAGCCAGGGCGTAGGCGGCGGTGGTGTCGGCGTCGATGCGTTCGGGCAGCATGGGCAGGCGATCCAGCGGGCCGGCCTGCGCCTGCTGCACGCGGGTGGGCACGCCGTGCAAAAACACGTCCATGGCCGGGATGCGGCGGGCGTCGGCCACGGGCTCGCCCTCGGTGCCGCGCAGCAGCATGGCGTGCGCGCCCAGGCGGGTGAAGGTGTCGGTCATGGTTTGCGCGTATTCGGGGTGGGTGTAGCTGCCCACCACCAGGGCGGGGCCGCGCACGGGGTTCATCAGCTTGACCAGGCTGTGCGCGGGCCCGCGCAGGCCGATGGTGCGGCGCACGTCCAGCAGGCGCTTGAGGCCGGGCAGCAGCGCCTCGGTGGGCACGGCATGCACGCTGCCGCCTTGCAAGGGCGCGCGCACGTCATGCACGGGCAGGCCCATGGCGGCCAGCACCTGGGCGGAGGTGACGCGCGCGTCTTCGGTGGGGGTGCCGTGCACCAGCACCGGCAAGCCCTTGCGCGCCAGCAGCAGGGCCAGCAAGGGGGTGAGCACGGGCTGCTTGCGCGCGCCGTTGTAGCTGGGCAGCACGACGACGGGGTGGTGCGTGGCGCTGTCCAGCAGTGGCAGGCGGGCGTGCACGGCGTCCAGAAAGCCGGCCATTTCCTCCGGTGTTTCGCCTTTGATGCGCATGGCCACGCAAAAGGCGCCCACTTCCAGATCGGTGCATTGCCCGTCGAGCACCTGGCCTAGCAGGTCGGCGGCCTGCGCGCGCGAAAGGGGCCGCGCGCCCTGCGCGCCACGGCCAATGTCCTTGAGGTAGGCGCTGATGCCCATGATGGGGGTGCTCCAGGTAGAGGCGGGGTCGTCAAACGGGCCGGAAAACGGCGTGCGGCCTGGCGCTGGCAGAGGGGCTGTCAGCGGCTGTCATGGGAGTGGATTTGCAGCGCCTCCAGAAAGCGCGACACCATGTTGTAGGCGGCGACGGTGGCAGTCAGCTCCACCAGCAGGCGGTTGTCCAGCTCGGCGCGCACGGCGTCGAACACGGTGTCGGGCACGCGGATGTGGCGCGTCATGGCGTCGGTGTAGGCCAGCACGGCGCGCTGGCGGGCGTCGAACAGGGGGCTGTCCTGCCATTCGGGCAGGGCGTCAAGCTGGGCTTGCGTCATGCCTTCTTTCAAGGCGATGGGGGCGTGCTGGTCGGCTTCGTAAGGGGCGCCGTTGAGGATGGCGATGCGCATGATGACCATCTCGCGCATGTCACCGGGCAGGCGGCTGAGCTGACGCACGGCGGTGAGGTAGTTGAGCCAGCCTGCGGCGATGGGCGGGCTGTGCAGCAGCATCTGGTACAGGTGCAGCACGCTGCCGCGCTCGGCGATGATTTTGTCCACCAGGGGCTGGGCTTCGGGGTGTTGCAGGTCGGCGTAGGGCAGTCGGGCCATGGGGGGAAGTAAGCGTGTTGCCAGGCAGGGAAAGGCCGCCATTATCGGCGGGGGGCACAGGCCGGGTGCGGGCTGTGTTCGGCCTGTGTTCGG